>JBBRBN010000030.1:0-42139 GCA_038205755.1 Lysobacterales bacterium
GCGCGTGAGCTCAATCAGCTGCCGGGCGCAGTCGTGGAAGCGGGAGGCTGAAAAGGGCAAGGTAGCCATGCACTTGAGTTTACTGGAGGCTGGGTGATCTAACCCGCATGTTTCATGAATCTCGCGCGCCCTCGCTTGTCTGTTGTCCGCACAGGAGATTTTCCTCAGTCGGTCGTATGGCCCGCTACGCCGCTCCTTCGATAGTCTCCCGTGCGCACAACATCCTGCGCGATCATCGCGCGAATTCATGAAACATGCGGGCTAAGGTGCATCGCATCAACCTTGCAGCCTCAGTCAAATCAGCCGCGCACCACCCGATGCTCAAGCCAGCGCGACAGATCGGTCGCCGGCATGGGCCGCGCCAGCAGGTAGCCCTGCATGGCGGTGCAGCCAATTTCACACAGCGCACGGCGCTCCGCTTCGTGCTCGACGCCCTCAGCGATGCTGTGCAGGCCGAGCTCCCGGCAAAGCAAATGGATGTGCCGGACGATGACCTCATCCCCGCCTTGCAGGGGTGTGACGAAACTGCGGTGGATCTTCAGAGTTTTGATCGGCAGCTGCCGGAGGCGATCAAGTGAGGAGAACCCGGTGCCGAAGTCATCCAGGCAGAACTCTGCGCCCCGCTCGACCAGTCGCTGCATGGCTGTGCCGACGCCAGACTCGTGCGTGGCCACCAGGCTTTCGGTGATTTCCAGCTGCAGCGCGCCCAGCGTCAAGCCGGCCGCGCGGGTGGCTTCGAGCAGCTCATTCTCGATGTCGCCGTCGACGAACTGGCCGACCGACAGGTTCACGCTGCAGCGCAGCGCCGGATGGCGCTTGCGCAGGCCGGCGAGGGTCCGACAGGCGGCCCGCAGCACGGAGCGGCCGAGACTCACGATCAGGCCGGACGTTTCCGCCAGTCGAATGAATTCCAGCGGTGCGACAGGGTCGCCGTCGTGGGTCCAGCGGCACAGTGCCTCGATGCCCAGCACGTGCCCGTTGCTGCCGTCGACGATCGGCTGGTACCAGACATCCAGATCGTCATTGGCAATCGCCAGACGCAGCGCGTGCTCCAGCTTGAGCTTGTGCGCGGCATCCGATTGCAGGGCGTCGCGGAACACGACCATCCGGTTGCGGCCCTCGCGCTTGGCGGCGGCCAGCGCCAGGTCGGCGCGGCGCTGCCAGTCGTGCGCGGTCATTCCCGCCACCCCTTCGGCGATACCCGCCGAGACGTGGAGGTTGACGGCGCGCTGATCCAGACGCATCGGCATGGCCACGGTCGAGCGCAGCTTATCGAACAGATTGCCGGCGTCGCGCGCGTGCAGGTTGGACATGAGCAGGGCGAACTCGTCGCCGCCGAGGCGGGCGAGCGTGTCGTCGGGTCGCAGCAGGCCACGCAGGCGCTTGGACACTTCACACAGTGCAGCGTCGCCGGCTGCATGCCCCAGGCCATCGTTGATCAGCTTGAAGCCGTCAACATCGACCAGCATCAGGCTGATGGGATGATCCGGTTGGTTGCGCACGCGATTGAGCGCCATGGCCAGCTGTTCGCCGAGATGGCGACGGTTGCCCAGGCCGGTCAGCGTGTCGTGGTTGACGACGTAGTCGAGCCCGCGGCGCAGCGTTCGAAGCTCGTCGTTGAGACCGACCAGGCGCCTGGCGAGGTCGTCAAACTCGACGATGCCGGAGGCCTGCCAGCGCCGGCCGGATGGATCGGGCCGCTCAGTCTGTTGCGCCACTGCCTGCAGCGCGACGACCGTATCCAGCACCTGCCGGCGGACCAGCCGGAGCACGCCGAAGCTGCCAAGCAGCACGAACAGCAGCGCGGTCGCTGTCAGCGCCAGCGCCGCGTCGACCGGATGTTCGGGCAGCGACACCAGAAGTAACCCGGCTGCGCCCAGTGACAGCCCCGCCGCCAGCGCCAGCGTGAGCACGATCCGTGGCAGCAGTCGCTGTTGGAAGGGCGACCGCGAGCGCGCGACCGGCGCACTGCTGGCCGGATCAGTGAGGGGCTTTGATGCCGCCCCCGCAAACGCCTGCACGGTGGCGGTGACATCTGCCGCCCCTTCCGAGCGATGCGGTGACGGATCTGGACTCATGTCGCGACTACCTGATCGAGGGGCGTCGAGGCGCCAAGCAGGCGTTCAAGCGTGAGCATCGCCACTGGCTTGGAGATGTAGTCATCCATACCGGCACTCAGGCAGCGCTCACGTTCACCGGGCTGGGCATGCGCCGTCACCGCTACGATCCTGAGCCGGCGCTGCGGCCAGCGCACGCGGATGCTGCGCGCCGTCTGGTAGCCATCGAACTCAGGCATCTGGCAGTCAAGCAGCAGCAGATCGAAGTCGCCTTCTGCCAGCATCTGGATCGCCTGCTCGCCGCTCTCGGCGGTGGCGCTGATCGCACCCAGTGACGTTACCTGCAGGTCCAGCAATTCACGGTTCATCTCGATATCGTCCACCACCAGCACGCGCAGCGTACTCGACACCGGGCGTCGAATGACGTCGACCAGCGGCGCCGCCAACGTCGACGCATCGGCATACTCAAGCGGCAGCTCCACGGTAAACGCCGAGCCTTGGCCCTGACTGCTCTCGACGGTGACTCTGCCTTCCATGGCCCGCACGATCTCGTTGATGATGGCCAACCCGAGGCCGGTGCCGGAAAAGCGCCGGCTGACCTGCGATTCCACCTGGTAGAACGGCTCGAAGATGCGCGAGAACTGGTCCGGCGGGATACCAATCCCGGTGTCGCGCACCCTGATCAGCAGGTTCAGGTCGTCGGTATCGCTCAGCTCGACCACGACCTCGCCGTGCTCGGTGAACTTGAGCGCATTGCCGACCAGGCCCATCATGATCTGGCGAATGCGGGCGCGGTCGCCCACGCGCGCGCCGTGAAAGTCACGCGGAATCTCCACCCGCAGGCCGATCTGGCGCGAATCCGCCAGCGGCTGCAGCGCACCGCAGACCATGCTGGCTTCGGCCGCCACATCGAAGGGCGCTGGCTGCAGCGACAGACCGCTGGAGGCCTGCCCAAACTGCAGAATGTCATCGACCAGCGTCAGCAGGGCTTCCGCGGCGCCCAACTGGGTCTTGAGCAGGGCACGCTGCGATTCACTCAGTGGCTGCGAGCGCAACAGCAGTTCGGTGGTGCCGATGATGCCGTTGAGCGGCGTGCGGATTTCATGGCTGGTGTTGGTGAGCACGCGGGTCTTGGCCTCGGCCGCCTGCCAGGCGTTGCTCATTGCCTCCTGCAGCCGTCGCGTCTGTTTGTCCAGATAGCTCTCGCGGGCATCGATCTCGGCCGACAGGCCGCGGTTGGCCGCTTCCAGGGCGTCGGCGGCACGCCGCTCGCTCAACAGCAGGGCCTCGCCGCGCTGCAGCGCGGCTTCGATGCTGGCGTAAAGATCCTCCCATTCGTTCGCCGCACCCGGCGGCACCGGCGGCAGTCGGGCGCTGTGTTCTGTCCCAAGTTCCAGCTGAGTGGCCGAACGCAGTAGTCGACTCAGCGGTTCACTTGTCTGCCTGGCCAGACGGCTGGCGCGGAGCGCCGCCCAGGCAGCGCTGCCAAGGGCCGCCAGCAAGAGCAGCAGTGCGCACGCCAGTGGACTCCGCAACGGCGCTTGCAGCCACGCTGGAAACAGCGCGCCTCCCGGTGCGGCGTAGACGTGACCTGCGATCAACAGGAGGGCCGACAGCACCAGCAGCACAAACGGCCAAGCGAACACCCGCAGCATTTCCAGAAGCAGCCGCGAGCGCAGCGTACCCCGCCTCATGCGACGGCTTTTGCGGGTAGGGTTGAGCGACGGTCCATTTAGTCCCTATGCTACCGGTCCACACGGCCGATTCAGTAGTGTCCACCCCGGCCAGGAATTCGGCGCGTGCGTGCGTGCGGACCATTCATCAGTGCGGTGTCGTCGAGGCCGGGCGATCCGTGCGGAACCATCCAGGTTGAGGACGTCAGCGTTGCGATGATCAATATTGGCCTGATTGAGGATGACCCGGTGCACCGGGAACTGGTGACGGTGACGCTGGAGCGCGCCGGCTTTGGCGTGCTGTCGTTCGGTTCGGCCCATGAGTTCCAGCGCCGGCGAACCAGCGATATCGATCTGATCCTGCTCGACTGGCAGCTGCCCGGCGAGAGCGGCATCGACTTTCTGCGCAACCTGCGGGCCAGTGAGGACAGCACGCGGCTGCCGGTGATATTTCTCACCGGCCACGGCGAGGAAGAGCGCGTGGTGGAGGCGCTGCATGCCGGCGCCGACGACTACGTGGTCAAGCCGGCACGGCAGGCGGAACTGGTCGCCCGGGTGGAGGCTGTATTGCGTCGCAACGGTCAAGCAGACGCGCCGCCGGAGCTTGACTTTGCGCCGTTCAGGTTCCGACCTGAGCAACGTGATGTGCTGGTCAACGGCGGCGTGGTGGCGCTGTCCTCGCGTGAATACGAGCTGCTGTGGTTCCTGTTCCAGCGCAGCGGTCGAATCGTTGGCAGGGAAACGCTGTTGCGGCAGGTCTGGCGGATTGGTCCCGAGGTCAATACGCGCACCGTCGATACCCACATCAGTCGCCTGCGCAAGCGGCTGGGGCTCAACGGCGAGAGTGGCTGGCGATTGACCGCCATCTACCATCACGGCTACCGGCTGCAGCGGGTGGGCAGCGAAGAGGAGCGTGCGCCCGCGTGACCCGCATCCGCGCCCCGAGCTTTGAAACTCGACGCTGCATCCCCGTTGCTTGCACGACCGAGTGGATTCGACATGGATGAGCCGCATCTGGCCCAGGACCGCCTGGCGGAAATCGCCAGCCTTGAGGCATTCCGGCCGGGATTTCGTGATCGCCTGATCGGCCTCTTCCGCGCCGCGCTGGACGAGCACTTGCCAACGTGTCTGGATCACTCCGGGACCTCACGACTGCACAAGCAATACGCGGCCCACGCGCTCAAGGGAGCAGCGGCAGGCATTGGCGCGTTGCGTCTGCAGCAGCTGGCGCTCGGCTACGAGCAGGCGGCTGCGGGAGGCGGTACCGGCATCCCCGATGCGGCGCCGCTGCAGATCGAGGCAGCGGCGGTGCTGGCTTTGCTGGAGCAATGGGCCGCCGGTGCCGGGCCGCCGCTGGTGCCCACGCCGAAGGCCGGTTGATCGTTATCAATTGGCGTTGACATGGTTGCGCCTATGCTGCGTCCATGTACCCACCGGAGATGCTCATGGACACCCGCTCAACCTCTCGTCGCCGCTTCATCCGCTGCGCCCTTCTGGCCAGTGCCGCCCCGCTGCTCCCGCTTGCCCTGAGTCGCACCGCTGCCGCCAGCGACTTGCCGCCGCTGCCGGCCGACAACGCGACCGCCAAGGCGCTTAGCTACGTTGAAACCGTCGAAGGGCTGGCCCATCCGGCTTTCAAGCCCGGCAACCTGTGCAGCAATTGCCAGTTCATCTTGGGTGCTGAAAATGAAGCGCGTCGCGGCTGCACGCTGTTCCCGGGCTTTTCGGTGGCCAACGATGGCTGGTGTTCGGCGTGGGCCAAGAAGGCCGGCTGACGGCAGCGACAATCAGTCTCCCGCCGGCCGCCACGGCAGCAGCCGGTAGAATCGGGTCTGCTTTCCGCGCGGAATGGTTATGGATCTCCAGCTGCTCAGCTGGCTGCTGCTGGCGCTGATCGCAGGATTGGCGCTTGGACTGTCGATCAGTCGGCTCCTCCTGCCTGCGCGATTGGCGCAGGCCCGGCAGCGCGCACTGGTCGACGCCGAGCCCGATCGGGTGCGGTTGGCAGCGCAACTTGACGCCTCGGCGGCGCAACAGACGCGCCTGCAGCAGCAGCTGGATCGGGCTGATGTCGATCTTTCGGCACTGCGCGAACGCAGCGACCAGCTGTCGGACCAGCGCAGCGCTTTGGCCGCGCGCGCCGAGCGCGTCACGCTGCTGGTCGGTCAGCTCGACCAGCGCGACGCTGAGCTTCGCAGTCTGCGCAGCGAGCGTGACCGGCTCGATGCCCGGCAGGCCGAGCTGGCGGCACGGCTTGAGGAACAGCAGGCGGCCGCCGAGGCGCGGCTGCAGGAGCTGCGCGATGCGCGCGAGCGGATGAAGACCGACTTCCAGGCGCTGGCGGCCGATCTGCTCGAAGCCAAAGCCAAGCGGATGAACGAGTTGGGCGAGCAGCAACTGGGTCAGGTGCTGACCCCACTCCGCGAACAGCTTGGCGAGTTCCGCCGCATGGTCGGCGATGTCTACGAGAAGGAAAACAGCAGCCGGGTCGCGCTGCAGAGCCGCATCGACGAATTGGTAAGGCTTAACCAGACGCTTGGCGCCGAGGCGCACAGCCTGAGTCGTGCCCTCACCACCGACAATCGCACCCAAGGCTACTGGGGCGAGCTCAAGCTGGAGCGGCTGCTGGAGTCGGCGGGGCTGCAGAAGGGCAGCGAGTATCTGACCCAGGAGAGCTTCCACGACGGCGACGGCGACCGCTACCGGCCTGACGCGGTGCTCAAGCTGCCGGAAGGTCGCGACATCGTGATCGACGCCAAGGTCGCGCTGCTTGACTACCAGCGCGCCTGCGACGCGGACGCGGTGGACGAGCGCAAGCAGCACGTCCTGCGTCATGTGGCGAGCATGCGCAACCACGTGCGCGAGCTGGGCGGCAAGGACTACAGCCGCCTGCAGGGCGTGCAGTCGCCCGACCTGGTGCTGATGTTCGTGCCGGTGGAGGCGGCTTTTCTTGAAGCGCTGCAGATGGACCCGCAGCTCTACGACGATGCCTTCAAGCAGCGCATCGTGCTGGTTGGCCCCAGCAATCTGCTGGCCACGCTGCGGCTGGTCGCGCACATCTGGCGCAGCGATCAGCAGAACCGCAACGCGCGGATGATCGCTGAGCGCGCCGGCCTGCTGTACGACAAGTTTGTCGGCTTCACCGAGGACATCGGCAAGGTTGGCGAGTCGCTGGAGCGCGCCCTCAAGCAGCAGCAGGCGGCGGTCGGCAAATTGTCCCAGGGCAAGGGCAACCTGATCCGTCAGGCCGAGCTGCTGCGCTCGCTCGGCGTGGCGCCCTCCAAACGCCTGCCGGCGGCGCTGCTTGACAGCTCCGACGCCGCCGATGAACCCGCTTCAGACGAACAGGATTCGGCCGACCGGAATCCTCCAGCGGCTGCGGAGTAGCCGCTGCGCTCGGATCAAGCCGCTGGCTGCTACAGCCCGAACTTCGACATCACCCCGCGCACCAGCACGATTGCCACCAGTAGCGGGGCGACGACCCGCACCAGCCACAGCCACGCGGTGAACAGCCAGTCCGGCAGATCACTGAGCTGCTCGCGGACAATCCGACCGCTGATCGCCCAGCCAGCCAGCACTGCCGTCAACAAGCCGCCCAGCGGCAGCAGAATGTCGTTCGACAGCAGCTCGATTGAATCCATGATGCTCAGGCCAAACGGCCGGATGCTGGACCAGTGGTTGAAGGACAGCACCGACGCGAGGCCAACGATCCAGATGCCGCCGGCCATCAGTGACGCCGCGGCCTTGCGCGACAGCCGGGTGCGCTCGACCAGGTAGGCGGTGGAGGGCTCGAGCATCGATATGGAGCTGGTCCAGGCAGCCACCGACAGCAGCAAAAAGAACATCAGACCGAAAATTGCGCCCATCTGATTGAAGGCCGAGGGCAGCGACGTGAAGATCAGTCCGGCGCCACCGCCCGCCGGCGTGCCCAGAAACTGGATGACGATCGGAAAGATCGCAAGCCCGGCCAGCAGCGCGACTCCGGTGTCGGCCAGCGCCACGCTCAGCCCGAGACGCGGGATGGACGCCGCCTTGGGCAGGTAGGCGCCGTAAGTCATCATGGCGCACATACCCAGACTCAGGCTGAAAAAGGCCTGGCCCATGGCGGACAGGAACACGCCGCCGTTGATCTTGGAGAAATCCGGCACAAACAGGAATGCCGCCGCCTGGCCCAGATACCCGGTGGTGGCGCCGTAGCCAACCAGCACCAACAGCATGACCAACAGGGCCGGCATCAGGAAGGTGACCGCGCGCTCCAGCCCTTTCTCGACGCCCAGCGCCACCACGCCCAGCGTCATCAGCATGAACAGCGCATGCCAGAAGGTCAGCTCGGTGGCGCTGCCCAGCAGGGCGTCAAAGGTTGCCCTAGCGTCAACGATGCCGGCACCGCCAAACAGCTGGCCGCCGTACAGCCAGGTGTAATGCAGTGTCCAGCCGCCGACCACGCTGTAGAAGCTCAGGATCAGCACACCGGCCAGCATGCCCAGCCAGCCGACCCCGGCCCAGCCCCGGCTGATGCCGCTTTCCGCGCTGATGTTGGTGATGGTGCTGACCGGACTCATCCGGCCGTGGCGCCCGATCAGGATTTCGGCCAGCAGGATCGGCAGCCCGCACAGGGCGATACAGCCCAGATACACCAGCACAAACGCGCCGCCGCCGTTGTCCGACGCCAGGTACGGAAAGCGCCAGATATTGCCCAACCCCACGGCCGATCCGGTGGCGGCCAGAAAGAAGGCGAGGCGAGAAGACCACATGCCGTGTATCGAGGGCTTATCCATGGCGGGCTAATCTCCAGAGCGGCGGGGCAGGTGGCGCAGGATTGCCTCAGTCGGCGCGGTGGGCGACCACCGGCTTCGGTGTCAGGCGCAGAATTTTGAAGCCGAGGTAGGCGAACAGCACGGCGATCAGAGGATTGATCAGGTTGAACAGCGCGTAGGGCAGGTAGTCCAGCGTCGCCACGCCCAGCGTAGCGGCCATGTAAGCGCCGCAGGAGTTCCATGGCACCAGTGGCGAGGTCACGGTGCCGGCGTCCTCGAGGGCGCGCGACAGGTTCTCCGGCGCCAGGCCGCGGCGCTCGTACTCCGGTCGGTAGATGCGGCCGGGCAGGACGATTGCCAGGTACTGGTCGGCACAGGTGATGTTGATGCCCAGGGCGGTCGCCAGCGTGGCGGTGATCAGCGCGCCGGTCGACTTCGCCGCCGCCAGCACGCTGCGGATCATTCGTTCGAGCAGACCGGTACGCTCCATGACCGCGCCAAAACTCATCGCGCACAAGATCAGCCAGATGGTATTGAGCATGCTGGCCATGCCGCCGCGCGATAGCAGGTCGTTTACTGCTTCGCTGCCGGTCGTCGACTTGAAACCGTCGAACATTGCCGTCCAGGCGCCCGCCAGCAGGGCCAGCGGCCGGGACAGCGCGTCGTTGGCGGCCAGTCGGACCACCGCGTCGGGCTGGAAGATCACCGCGAACACGGCGCCCAGCAGCGCGCCGATCAGAATCGCGGGGAACGCCGGAAAGCGCCGCATTGCCAGCAGCAGCACCACCGCCAGCGGAATCAGCAGGTGTGGACCCAGGGCAAACTGGGCGTTCAGCTCGGCCGAGAGATCGCCAAAGGTGCCGCCGCTGCTGGATGTGGGAGCGCTGGTCAGGCCGATGATGGTGAAGCCGATCAGGGCCAGCACGATGCTCGGGCCGGTGGTCCAGGTCATGTGGCGGACGTGCGCGAACAGTTCACCGCCGGCCGCCGCTGGCGCCATATTGGTGGTTTCCGACAGCGGCGACATCTTGTCGCCGAAGTAGGCGCCGGAAATGATCGCGCCAGCCGTGATCGCCGGGTCCATGTTTAACCCACCAGCGACGCCGATCAGCGACACGCCCAGGGTTCCGGCCACGGTCCAGGAGCTGCCGACGACGAGCGCGACCAGTGCACAGACCAGGCAGGTTGCCGGGTAGAAAAAGCTCGGGTGCATCAGCCACAGACCGTACTCAATCAGGGTTGGCACCGTGCCGCTCAGGATCCAGGTGCCGATCAGCGCACCGACCGCGAGCAGGATGAGGATGGCGTTGCCAGCCAAGGCGATGCCGTACGTCGCTGCGTCCTGGATCGCCTGCCACGGCAGGCCATTGCGCAGGCCGATGATGCCTGCCACGCAACCGGCCAGCAGCAGCGCAATCTGGTTCGGGCCGTAGGAGGCGTTGTCCTTGAACAGGTACACCGAGGTGGCCAGCATCGCGATCAGACAGACGAGCGGAAAGAAAGCCTGCCAAAGGCTGGGTTCGCGTGGCGCGGCGGGCTCGGTCATGGGCGGGGCAGGCGCGGAGGTGGCCGGCAGTGTACCCGCGACACCGGATCGCGCGCAGCTGCGCCGCAGCACAGCGCGGCATGCTGGTTTGATTGGGAAGGACCGAAAGCGGCAGCGGGCGGTTCGATAGCCGACCGCGAACGCTCCCGGCAGGTTGCAGCGCTTGCATGGCCCGACAGCGGATGCCGTAGTCTGCGCAACCTTCGTTCAACCACCTGTGTGCGTCATGCCGTCGCCGACCGACCTTGAAGCCGCCTTGCAGCGATACCTGCAGCGCTGGCCGGAGGAAGCCGACACCGTTGCACGGTTTGGTGCGCTGCTGCGCCAGGGCGCGTCCGCGTTCCGGCGCGTGCACGCCTACGGTCACTTCACCGGGTCGGCCTGGCTGGTGTCTGCCGACGGGCTTCGCGTGCTGCTCACCCATCATCGCAAGCTGGACCGCTGGCTGCAGCTCGGCGGCCACGCCGATGGTGACAACGACCTCGCCCGCGTGGCGCTGCGCGAGGCGGAGGAAGAGTCGGGTCTGTCCGACCTGATCGTGGAGCGGGACATTTTCGACCTCGACTGCCATCGGATTCCCGCCCGCGGCAATGTCGAAGCGCATTGGCACCACGACGCCCGCTACGTGGTCAGCGCCAGCGGCGGCGAACGCTACACGGTAAGCGAAGAATCGCACGCGCTCGCCTGGCGCGAGGTGGGTGGGCTGGCTGACGACCCGATATTGGATGAGTCCATTCGCCGGATGGCGAACAAGTGGCTGTTGCGAAGTGCTGGCCGCGGAGCCTGCGCAAGCGAAATTCCGGCGTAGCGTCAGGGCGGTTCAATCGACGGTGAGCCGGTCGCTTTGTCATCCGCCGCTGCAGCGCCGGGCTGTCAGTTTGCGTCGGCGGCGCCGCTCTTTCGCCACAACCAACGGAGCAGCCGCGCCGGAGCGCGTCCCCCCAGATCAAGAGCCGCCGCGTTGGAGGGCGCCGCTCCCACGTCACCAGCCGCCGCCCAGCGGCTGTCTGCGCATCCGTGGCGATCAGTAATCGCGTGGCAGCAGGCCTGCCTACCGTTGTCCAACCGCAACAAAGCGCACCGCCTGACCGCCGCCCGCGGCCAGCCGCAGGTCCAGCACGTCCGCGCTGGTCACCTCGCGCTGCTCGCGCACCAACGCAAACGGCGCGTCCACATAGTGGGCGTCATCGCCATCCCGATAGATCTCGGCGCGATAGCGGCGGTCGGGGTCGAGAAAACCCAGCGGCACCTGCAGCAGACGGCCCTGCTCGTCGGTGATCGCGCCCAGATACCAGTCGTTGCTGTTGCGGTCGCGGCGCGCGAAGGTGACAAAGTCGCCGATCTCGCCGTTCAGCACGCGCGTCTGCGCCCAGTCGGTCGGCACGTCCTTGATGAACTGGAACGCATCGAGATGCTTCTCGTAGTTTTCCGGCAGGTCAGCCGCCATCTGGATCGGGCTATAGATCGTCACGTACAGCGCCAGCTGCCGCGCCAGCGTTGACGGAATCGGCGTGTCGCCGCGGCCCATCAGGCTCAGCACGCCGGCCGTGTAGTCCATCGGTCCCGACAGCATCCGCGTGAACACCAGGTTGACCTCGTGTTCCGGCGGATTCTTGGGCTGGCCCCACGCGTTGTATTCCATCCCGCGCGCACCCTCGCGGCTGACCCAGTTGGGATAGGTGCGGCGCAGGCCGGTGTCCTTGATCGGCTCATGCGGATTCACCGCAATCCGATGCTTCGCCGCCTGCTGCACCACATGCAGGTGATGGCGCGACATCCACTGGCCGTCGTGCCACTCGCGCAGAACCGGCGCAGCGGTCGCGTCCCGGCGTTCGATGCCACCGGCATCGCAGACGTAGCCGCTCTTGACCGAATCGATGCCAAGCCGCTGGTAGAGGCTGAACGCCGCGTCAAGCTGGCTCTCGTAGTGGCTTACCGCGCAGCCGGTCTCATGATGGCCGATCAGATGCACGCCTTTCGGCTTGCCGTACGCTGACAGCGCTTCAATATCGAAACCGGGTGTCGCGCGGGTGAAGTCGAAGTCCCAGCCGTTGCCAAACCACTGGCCGTCCCAGCCCGGGTTCCAGCCCTCCACCAGCACGCCGCGAAAACCGTGCTGGGCGGCGAAGTCGATATAGCGACGGCCATTGGCAGTCGTCGCACCATGCGCCTTGCCGGTGGCCCATGACTCGGTTTCCAGATGCAGCGACCACCAGATGCCGATGTACTTCGACGGCGTGAACCAGCTGACATCGCCCAGCGCATTGGGCTCGTTGAGATTCAGGATCAGGTTGGAGTGGTACAGGCCGGCGGCGCTGTCGGCGATCTGCAGGGTGCGCCACGGCGTGCTGAAGGGCGTCGCCCGCCGCACCTTCCAGCCCTCGGCCGCCGGTGACAGCTGAGCGCGGAAACGCTGCTTCTCGACCCGCCGCAGCCACATCGCGCTGTAGTCCACCAGCGCCGCCTCATGGAACGCGATGTGCAACCCGTCTTCGGTGCGTAGCGTCATCGGCGTATGCGCCTGACCCACCTCGGTCAGCGGCGTGCGGTTGTACAGATACTCGTAGCGGTTCCACTCGCCAGCCGCGATCCACCAGGCCGTGGCCGGCTCGGCAACCACGAACTCGGTCAGCTCGTCGTCGATGATCAGCTCATCCATGCCGGACTGTTTCGGAAACACATAGCGAAACCCGACGCCGTCATCGAACACGCGGAACACCACCTCGAACTGCCGCTTGCCGTGGATCTTCTCCGCCACCCGCACGCGCAGCTCGCGGTGCTGATCACGCACAAATCGCGACTCGCCCCACGGCTGCTCCCAGGTCTGGTCGACCTCGCTGCTGGACTGCTCAACGTACTCCAGATTGCGCTCCAGCCGCTCGGCCCCGCGCAGCAGAAAGCCCATCCGCGACGGCGCGATCACCGGCTCGCCAAAGCGCAGCACCTGGTACTCGAGCCGACCGTCGTCAATCGACACCACCACGCTGAGCACCTTGCCAGGCGAACTGACGCTCGCAACTTCCTTGGGCTTGGCATGAGCGACGCACGCAAACAGCAGCGGAATCAGCGCGGCCAGCATTCGGACGGACATCGGCGTTCCTCGACAGGGGTGTGCCGCGCATCTTGCCGCGCCCGCTGCCAACGCGCGCCATTCATACGTATGCATGCAGGCGAAGGGTGCGCGAGGCCGCGCGGGTGTAAGGCAACGGCCACAGTCGGGTCTGTGCTTGTGCCTGCGCGATTCCGGGAACTCGCAGCACCCGGCCACTGCCCGTTCCGCTAACGGATCAGCTCACCAAGCCGTCAGTTCGCGTCAGCCGGGGGCGCGTCGCGGGCCGCGACTCACGCGCGCCCGGAGAACTCGCCGGTAGCGGTGCTGACCAGGATCCGCTCGCCGTTGGTGATGTATTCCGGCACCTGGATTTCCAGGCCGGTGCTGAGGCGGGCGGGCTTGGGGCGTTTGGTGGCGGTGGCGCCCTTCATTTCCGGGGCGGTTTCGACCACTTCGAGTTCGACCGTGGCGGGCAGCAGCAGCGCGACCGGCTGCTCATCGATCACCTGCACGTAGCAACCGGCCAGACCCTCGGTGATATAGCCGACGGCATCGCCGATCGCTTCGGGGCCGAGCAGGTACTGGGTGTAGTCCTCGTTGTCCATGAACACGTACAGGTCGCCATCCATGTAGGAGTAGGTGGCGGCGCGGCGGCTCAGCTCGATCTCCCTGAGTTCGTCGTCGGCGCGCAGACTGAGGTCGTACTTGGTGCCGCCCGGGACGCTGTAGAGCGTGAACCGGAAGGTGACGTTGCCGCCGCGTGCGGTGGGTGAACTGCGCTCAAGATCACGCACCTGGTAGACGGTGCCGTTATGTTCCACCACGTTGCCTTTCTTGATGTCGGACGCTTTCATTCGCTGGATTCGATTTGGGTTGGATAAGATTTTTGCCAAGCCCTTAGCCCTTAGCCCTTAGCCCTTAGCCCTGAGCCCTAAGCCCTAAGCCCTAAGCCCTAAGCCCTGAGCCCTATTTTGGCGGCAGCCTGATCGCACCGTCGATGCGCAGGGTTTCGCCGTTGATGTAGCCGTTGCGCAGGACAAACGCGACGGCGTCGGCGAACTCCTCGGGCCGTCCCAGCCGCGAAGGGAAGGGAACCTGTGCGCACAGCGAGTCGTAGATCGCTGGGGGCATGCCGTCAACCATCGGGGTGTGGAACACGCCCGGCGCGATGGTCACCACGCGTACGCCGATGCGCGCGAACTCGCGCGCCAGCGGCAGGGTCATGCCGACCACGCCGCCTTTCGACGCCGAGTAGGCGGCTTGTCCGATCTGGCCCTCGAATGCGGCAATCGAAGCCGTGTTGATGATTACGCCGCGCTCACCGTCCTCGCCGGCAGGGTTGTGCTGCATCACCGCCGCCGCAGCCTTGGCGACGTTGAAGCTGCCGATCAGGTTGACTCGCACGGTGCGCTCAAACTGCGCCAGCGGCATGGCGCCGTCCTTTCCCAGTGCGCGCCCGGCGCCCAGGATGCCGGCGCAGCTGACGGCCACATTCAGGCCGCCCATCGCAGCCACCGCAGAGGCGACGCTTTCCTGCACGCCGGCCTCATCGGCGACGTCGGTGACATGGAAGCTGGCGCGTTCGCCCAGCGCGGCCAGCGCATCGGCGGCCTTGCCGGCATCGATGTCAAACAGCGCAACCTTCGCGCCTTGCTCGATCAGGTGGCGAGCCACGGCGAGACCCAGGCCGGACGCACCGCCAGTGACAATTGCACGGACCTCGGAAAGCTGCATCGGACGCCCACCAGCGGTTGCGGGACGCGCATGGTAGCCGATCAGACAACGGCCCCGCCCAACCGCCCTTGCCTGATCGCTGGTGACTGGCGACTGTGGCGTCGTTGATGGGGGTCGTGACGATTGCGGTGTGCTTGACTGGCCTCCCGACGATTGCCGTGTGATCGACGCGATTGCTTGCGCTTGCCGTGCAATTGAACGACGCATCGCGCCGAGCGGCGCTCCTGCAGGGTGCTCGCAACGTCAGCGGTGGCGGCGCCGGGTGCTGCCAATGTCTGCGGTCGCGCTGCGTCTCGACCGCTGTTGCGCCTCACCGTCGGTGTCCGTAATCTACGTGGCGAACCCGACGTCAGTGTTCGGCTTCTGAGTGCCTGATCGCGTAAGGAGGTCCATTTCGACATTTCGCCGTTCGCGCGCCATCACCAAGGCTGCGAGTGGAGCGCGTTCAAAGCAACAGCCAAGCGCGAACCCTGGCAGCCTGTTGGACGGAGCTTGGCCGGGCTGAAAATTCGCCTGCGAGGTCCGGATTTCCGCTGATCGTTGGCCCATGGCGCTGCCGTGAGCTTGCAAATCGTCGAACATCGGTCCTCACTTGATCAGCAATCACCTCGACCACCCAAGCCCGGCAGGCTGCCAGCAGTCGAATCAGACGTAGCCACGCTGGGGTCTGCTTACACTCATGGCGCAGGCTTTTCGGTGCGCCGGCGGTCTGGCCGCCGCAACCCATCGACTGGACAAGGAAACTGCGTGGATTCGACGATCTACACGCTTTTCGGTGTACCGCTGGTGCAAGTTCAGCACGACGACGCCGGCGCACTCAATCGCGCGCTGAGTGCGCATATTCTCCGCCTGGAGGCTGAAGGCAGTCGGCACCGGAACCCGTCGCCGGCAATGGCCATTCCGGCGCAGCTGTTCGAGAGTCGTTTCGATTTCTTTGCATCTACCGAACCCAGCGTGCTGGCGCTGAGGGAGTTCTGCTTCAGCCGCCTGCGTCGAGTGATCGGAGATCTCGCTGATCTATCGGCCGCCGAGCTCGCTGCGCTGAAACTCGCCAGCCACACCTGGTTTCACGTTTCGCGCAGCGGCGCCTACTTCGCCCTGCACAATCACCCCATGGCTTCCTGGAGTGGCGTCTATTGCGTCAGTCCTGGCGACGGCGTGGGGGCGGACAACGGCGCGATCTCGTTTCTTAATCCAATGGGTGCGGCCAACATGTTTGTTGACCGTGGTAACGCCCGACTGCGCCTGCCGTACTCGGGCAAGAACTTCATGTTGCGACAGCAGGCCGGCGAACTGATTCTGTTTCCGTCCTACCTGTTTCATCAGGTTTTGCCCTACGTCGGCACCAGCGAGCGGATTACGGTCGCCTTCAACTGCTGGTTTCCGAGCTGAAGCGCGCGGGCGATCTGGCGTCGCTCGCTGGCGATTCGGCCAAGTAGCCCAGCGCGCCACTTCCCCTGCGTGGGTGCCTGGAAGGTCGCGCGGCCAAACCGCGCGCGTGGTCACCCGCGCCGAGCTTGTCGCGGGAGCGCGTCGTCACGTGGACGATGAACGCTGGTGCCTCTAAACGCCCCGCATCCGGACCAATGTACTTGCTGGCAAAAAAAACGGCCCCTTGCGGGGCCGTTTTGATGTTACGTGCTGTCAATGTCTGCGCAGCGAGTTGCTAACCGCAGGATCAGAACTTCTGCTTGTAACCAACGTAGAAGTAGCGGCCCGGCAGGTCGAACGACGGATCGAACGAGTTGGCGAAGGTGGAGATGGAGATCGGCGGATCCTTGTCCAGCAAATTGCGGACGCCAGCCGTGACCGAGCCGTTCCACGGAGCCGACCAGCGCAGCTGCAGATCGTTGTAGGTGGTGCCGCCCAGGCTGTTGGTCGGGACCACTTCCAGGCCGTTGGACGCGAAACCGTCCTGGTTGAACGGCAGGCCGTTCGGGTTGGAGCACTGGTTGTCCGGAGCGACGGCGTCAGTGCAGTCTTCCTGCATGCGCGAAACATAACGCATGGTCCAGGTCGCGCCGAAATCACCATAATCCCAGCCGAGGCTCAGGTTGGACTTCAGACGTGCGGTGTAGGCACCGCGGCCGTAGTAGTTGCCCACCAGACCGAACACCAACGGGTCACCGGGAATGCCGCTTTCGGTGATATTGATGTAGTCGGCCAGATAGGTGGTGTCCAGCGATACCCTGAACGCGCCCAAGCCATCGGTGTTGAAGCGATAGTTGGCAGTCAGGTCATAGCCTTCGATTTCATCCGACGCGCCGTTGGTGTTGACATCCAGCAGACCGCTGATGGCGCCGGTGCCCGGCAAACGGCTGATAAGCGCGCACTGGGCGGCGGCACCGCCCAGGATGCAGGCGTCGGCAATGGTCTGAGCGCCAAGGTTGGTGATGGAATCCTCAATCTCGATCTTCCACCAGTCCAGGGACACGTCAAACCCTTCGATGAAGGCCGGGCTGTAGACGAAGCCGAGGGTCGCCGACTCGGAGGTCTCCGGGGCAAGATTTGGATTGCCACCGACGGTGGCACGAATCTGACCGGAAGCCTGTTCAGCGCCACCTGCCGGCACGCCTGCCGCACGGCAGTTGGCCTGCTGGGCGGCACTCAAGGTTGCGAAACGGTTGGTGGTTGCTTGGCCCGGACCGGCACACGGATCACCGACGTCGGCGAAGTTGTCAGACTGACCCTGGAACAGCTCGGAGATGCCCGGAGCGCGGAAACCTTCCGACCAGTTACCGCGGACCAGCAGGTCGGTCATCGGCTTCCAGCGGAAGCCCGCCTTGGCATTGGTGGTGTCGCCAAAGGTGTCGTAGTCCGAGTAGCGACCAGCGACGTTCAGCTCCAGCAGCTCGACGCCTGGAACATCGGCCAGGATCGGCACGTTGAACTCGGCGTAGAACTCGTCAACGGTGAATGCACCGCTGGTTGGCTGGCGGAT
This sequence comes from Lysobacterales bacterium, assembly GCA_038205755.1. Classification (GTDB taxonomy): domain Bacteria; phylum Pseudomonadota; class Gammaproteobacteria; order Xanthomonadales; family Xanthomonadaceae; genus JANNWF01. The sequence continues at coordinate 17,761 of JBBRBN010000030.1, forward strand.
ATTGCCCGAGCTGGCACCGGTGGCGGTGAGTGCGTCTGGCAGATCAAAGCCCGACTCGTCGCGGTACTCATAGCCGGCAGCGAATCCAAGAATACCGGCCGGCAGCTCGACGATATCGCCGGAGATGTTGGCGGTGTAGCCCAGGCGCTCGTACTCGAAGGCATCCTGCAGCGGGGTGGAGATGTACGCCAGCATTTCAGGGGTGATGGAGCCATTGCCGCCGAACAGGTTAAGCGGCACGCAGCCGCCAAGGATCGGCGCAGCAGGCGTACCACAGGTGATGACGCCGGTGACCGGATTTCGGAAGGACGGGCCGACTGCGGTCGCGATGCGGTTGACGTTGACCTGGCCGGTGGTGATGTCGTTGTTCTGGCTCTTCGAGTAGGAGAAGCCGACATCCCACGAGAAGCTGCGATCGCCGAGCTGGAAGAAGCCTTCCACGCCGGTGTTGTGGTGGAACACGTCGACATCCTGCGCAAAGCGGCGACCGCCGCTCTCAAATAGACGACGCTGCACGCGGGTGGTGGGGACGCCGAGCGGGTTAAAGAAGCTGTCCGCCGCGATGTTGAACCTGACGTTATCGCCAAACAGGCCGCTGCCGGCAAAGACCACCGGGATGGCGGCGAGCAGCTGATCCGACTCACGATTGGTGTAGACCATCGTGCTCTTGAAGGTGATGTTGTCGGTGATGTTGTGCTCCACCTTGCCGAACAGCGACCAACGCTCAGACGGCGTCACCAGGTAGTTGTCCGGGGCGAAGTTGTAGCAGTCGCCCGGAATGACGAACGGGCGGAAGTTGTTGGCGTTCTGCACCACGCCGGGGCCAGTAGCCGCTGGGTTGGTCAGGGTGAAGGTGCCGGGGCGACCGGTGATGCCAAAGCGGCCAGTCGGGCTGGTCGATGAGGCGCAGAAATCGGCGCCGAACTGCGGAACCGCAGAGATATCGCGATCACCGGCAAAGATCGCCTCGGTCTTGGTAAACGAGGCGTTGAGGATCACCGACGTGGTGTCGTTCGATGCGCCGGTGGTGAAGTCGTAGCTCTCGGCGCGGCCGTCGCCTTCGTCGGACTCGCCGAAGTAGGCGTTGGTTTCCATGCCCTCGAAGCGACTGACTGTGATGATGTTGATCACGCCAGCAATGGCGTCGGAGCCGTAGATGGTCGAGGCGCCGTCCTTCAGGATTTCAATGCGCTCGATGATCGAGGACGGGATGGAGTTCAGATCAACGATGCCGCTGAGCGCTTGACCGTCTGGCGCAAAGCGCTTGCCGTCGACCAGGATCAGGGTGCGTGCGGCGCCCAAATCGCGCAGGTCAACATAGGTGCTGCCGTTGCCGCCGTTGTTGAAGGTCTGGTTGAGCGCCGCGCCAGCGGTGGTCAGGTTCTGCAGGATGTCGCCGACCTGGGCCAGACCGCTGGCCGCGATGTCAGCCTTGGTAACCACCAGCACGGGCTGCGAGGTCTCAAGGTCGGCGCGCTTGATGCGTGAGCCGGTAACCGTGATGCGGTCAAGGGTGGCGGTATCTTCGTCTTGCGCGAAGGCCGGGGCGGCGGTCAGGCCAAAGAGGCCAATGGCGCCTGTGGCAAGGCCAAGGCGCACAGCGCGACTCAGCAGGTTACGGTTGCAATTCATTCGCTCTCTCCAACGTCAGAGGGTCAACATCGATCAAAAAAACAGGGTTTAAAAAAGTAATGTTCCAGTCCGTGGAAGCACCGACCGAGCAGGGCTTTCCTGCAGCGGCTGCACGGGTGCGGCGGAGTCTAGCAACAAATATTTAACGGCGATACCCCTCTACAACATGTGTGTTGCAGACAAGCAACAGACTTCCATCCAGCGGTCTACAGGCTGCTGGCCCGCAGGCTCCATGAATTCGCGCGATGCTCGTGCAGGATGTTGTTGGGACAGGCGATTTTCCCGAAAGAGCGGCGTATCGGGCTATACGACCGACTGAGGAAAATCGCCTGTGCGGACAACAGACAAGCGAGGGCGCGTGAGAGTCATGAGATGTGCGGGCCAGGCGTGCTGGAGGCGCAATGGGCTATCTGTCTCGCTAAGGTCGGCAGGCGGCGCTGCCGCCACGCCCACACCGAGTGGCTTGAAGATTCTCCGCCAGATCGGCCTTGATAGCTCCGCGCGCAGGACGCTGCATCTGATTGCCGACTGCTGCGCCACGAACACACATTCCCCAGTGTTGACGTGGTTGCACAGCACCCGCGCTTCACCATGAGGCAGGCGCTGATCAACATGCGTCTGGCGCCGAAGCCACTCAGAAACGGCGGGGAGCACAGCATGGGACGCAGCTGCCAGCGCGCAACTCAGTGGGCCTGATCCGGTGAGCGGTAGCTGGCGATTTCGCCCGCGGCCACCGGTGGGCTGAACAGGTAGCCCTGCGCCACCTCGGTGCCGTGCTCAAGCAGAAACGCGCGCTGCTCCGGCCGCTCCACGCCTTCGCCGATCACCATCAGACCGAGGCTGCGCGCAATCAACAGAATGGAGCGGCAGACGGCGACGTCGGCCGGGTTGTCGGGAATGCCGCGCATGAAGGTGAGGCTGATCTTGAGGCAGTCCAGCGGCAGCCGGCGCAGGTAGCTGAGCGCGCTGTAGCCTTCACCGAAATCGTCGATGGTGATGATCACGCCGCGCGCCTTCAGGGCGCGCAGGGTGCGCAGCGCCTCCGGCGATTCGTCGATCACCACGCGCTCGGTGATCTCGACCTCAAGCGAACTGCCCGGCAGGTTGAACTGCTCCAGCGCGGCGCCCACGATGGCGTCGAAATCCTCGTTCAGCAGCTGTCGCACGCTCACGTTGACCGCCACGCGTTCGATCTGCACGCCCTCGCGGCGCCAGGCGGCAAGTTGGCGGCAGGCCTCGTTGACTACCCAGCTGCCGATCCGGACGATGTCGCCGGTGGTCTCGGCGTAGGGGATGAACTCGCTCGGCGACACGTTGCCGAGCAGCCGGTTGTTCCAGCGCAGCAGGGCTTCCACCGCGCGCAGCCGGCCGCTGCCAACGTCGACCTGCGGCTGATAGACCAGACGCAGCTCGTCGTTCTCAAGCGCGCGGCGCAGCTGGGTTTCAATCAGCAGTCGGTGGGAGACCTTTTCGGCCAGGCCCGGGTCAAACGCCTGCCAGGTGTTGCGACCGCGCCGCTTGGCCTCATGCAGGGCGACATCGGCGCTTTGCAGCAGCTGCTGCACGGTGGTGCCATCGTCCGGATAGCTGGCCAGACCGAGCGAGCTGGTGATGATGAACTCCTCGCGCTCGTAGGCGAATGGCCGCGAGAAGGCGAGGGTGATGCGCTCCGCCAGCTGCGAGGCCAGCGCCTTGCCGCCGCCATGGATCAGCAGCAGGAACTCGTCGGCGCCAAACCGGGCCACCTTGCCCACGCCCTCCACGGCGCTGCACAGCCGGTCGCCGGCCTGCCGCAACAGGCGGTCGCCGCCCTGATGGCCGAGCAGATCATTGACGACCTTGAAGCGGTCCAGATCAACGTGCAGAACGCTGGGCGCGCTGTCCAGCCGCGGCTGCTCCAGCGCCTGCGCGATCTGGCCCAGCAGCGCGTCGCGGTTGGGCAGGCCGGTGAGCGGGTCCGACAGCGCGCGGCGCTGCAGGTCGCGCGCGGCAATCTTCTCGGTGCTGATGTCCTGCAGGGTGCCGGAGACCCGGTAAACGTGACCGTCGCGATGGCGCGCACCGCCAATGATGCGCACCCAGCGGCGGTCATTGGCGGCGGAGATCAGTCGGCATTCGAGTTCAAAGCCATGGCCGAGGCTGGCGGCGTCCTCGAAGGCGATCTGCACGGCGGGCCGGTCGCGCGGCCGCAGGGCGTCCAGCAGGGTCGGCACGGCAACGTCCGCGGAGGCGTCGACCGAGAGGATGTCGCGCATCGTCTGTGTCCAGTACATGGTGTTCTGCAGCGGGTCCCAATCCCAGCCACCGATGCGGGCCAGCTGCTGGGTCTGACGGAACAGCTCGCGGTCACGGGTGAGTTCGCTGATGTCGCTGAACGTGGTGATCGCCTGGAACGGCTGCGTCTCACCGTTGCGGAACTGTGGCGTCGAAGTGACGTCGAGCCAGATGTGTCGGGCCTCGTCCTTGAGATAGACGCCCAGCGTGGTGCTGGCGATGGTGCGGCCTTCGCGCAGGGCGCGCAGGTACGGCACCTGGCTGTGCGGAATGACCTGGGCGTTGCTGTCCAGCAAGTCCCAGCGGTTGCGGTCGTCCAGCGCTGCGATGAGGCCCTCGGCGGTGAGCCCCGCGATGCGGCAGGCGCTGGGGTTTAGCGACAGCACATGGCCACTGGCGTCGTGGATCAGTACGCCCTTGTCCATGGCCTGCAGCAGCTGGCGATAGCGCGCTTCGGAGGCGCGCAGCTCGCGGTCGACCTGCAGGCGGTGGGTGATGTCGCGCGCCACCGCCATCACCTGCAGTTCGCCGCCAGAGGCGAAGACGCAGGAATGCACTTCCACCGGAAATTCGCTGCCGTCGGCGCGCCGGTTGGTGGTTTCGTGGACGAACGATTCGCCTACCCGGTGCTCCACGATGACGTTGGCGATCCGGTCGAGCGGGATGCTCGGGTTGAGATCGTAGACGCTCATGCCGATCAGCTGCTCGCGCCGCAGGCCAAGCTGCTCGCAGGCAGCATGATTGGACTCGACCACGCAGCCATCGGCCGCCAGTACGGTAACCAGATCGGGAACCGCATTGATCAGGCAGGCGAAGCGCAGCGTGGCGGCGTCAAGGCGCGCGTCCGCCGTGTCCAGCGCGGCAAGCGCCAGCGTCAGCGCGGCGTCGGTCTGGCCATCTGCGGCGAGGCGCTCGGCCTCAATGCGCATGTCGACAACGGTCCGCGCGCCCTTTTCATCGGCGCTTACGCCGGTGTCATCGGCGCTTACGCCGGCCGCGGCAAGGTCGAGGGGATTCGAAGCCATGTCCGCATTCTGCCGCACTCCATGCTCCGGGTGTGATGAGCATCACAAAAGTCATAAATGGCTTGCCGGAACAGGCCAGCTGCACCCATTGGCAGGCGATTGCGTGGCTGCAGCTGCGCGGTCCTGATCGACTCCTGGCCTATTCCACAGCCGCTGTTTGCGGCCCTGGCAGGGCGCCGGCAAGCCCGACCTTGGCGCCGTTGCCGCGGCCGATTTCGGCACAAATCCAGCGGCCCGTCGCAATCAACGCGTCAAGATCGACGCCGGTCTCGAAACCCAGGCCATGCAGCATGAAGGTCAGATCCTCAGTGGCCACATTGCCGCTTGCGCCTTCTGCATAGGGACATCCGCCCAGGCCGGCAACCGACGCGTCGACCACCCGGATACCACGCTCCAGACAGGCGAACACGTTGGCCAGGGCCTGGCCGCGAGTATCGTGAAAATGCACGGCAAGCTGGCTGATGGGCAGGTGCTCGGCGACCGCATCGACCATCTGCCGCGCCTGTCCCGGCGTGCCGGCGCCGATGGTGTCGCCGAGAGAAATCTCGTAGCAGCCCAAGCCATGCAGCGCCTGCGCCACCTTGATGACATCGCTCACCGGTACCGGTCCCTGGTAGGGACATCCCAATACGGTCGATACATAGCCGCGAACCCGGATGCCGTCGGTGCCGGCGCGCTCGGCAACCGGACGGAAGCGCTCGATGCTCTCGTCGATGCTGGCGTTGATGTTGCGCCGGCTGAACGCCTCGGAGGCGGCGCCGAATACCGCGATCTCGGTAGCGCCAGCCGCAAGCGCGCGTTCGTAGCCGGCGATATTGGGCACCAGGACCGGGTAGCTGACGCCCGGCTGGCGGGTCAAGCCGGCCATCACCTGCGCCGCATCGGCCATTTGCGGAACCCACCTGGGGCTGACGAAGCTGGTGGCTTCGACCGAGCGCAGGCCGGCCGCCACCAGCCGCTCGATCAGTCGAATCTTGGTCGCCGTGGCGACCTGCGCGGGTTCGTTCTGCAGTCCATCGCGCGGACCGACTTCGACGATGCGAACCGCGTTGCTCACGGTGGTGTACCGGCAGCGGCGCGCAGGAAGGTCAGCGGCGCGGCGCGATCAAACAGCCGCAAGCGCCTCAGCTGATCGCGCTGGGCGTTGGCGTCGCCACGCACGCGCACCGTGAGGCTGCCGTCCTGCAGCAGGATGTCCGCTTCCAGCTTGTCGGCCAGTGCCCATTCCGCCACCGCCTTGTGGCGCACCGGCAGCAGCTGCAGCGTGTCGGTGCCACGCAGGCGGTAGGCAAACAGGTATACGTCACCGGGTCGATCCAGCGGCCCGGCCTGCAGGTCAAAGCTGCGGTTTGCCCACGCGGCGTCGATCACAACGATGGTCTGGCGTCCGAGGTCCACCGTGCCGACGCGCGTGTGGCCGCTGATCCGCTCGCCATCACTGCGCAGCTCGACCGTATGCAGGCTGCACTGCGCGTCAACCAGCACCCGCAGCTCGCCGTCGACGTCCTTGCCGTCGCCCTTGGACAGCCACTGGCCGGCGAGCGCGGGGTCGCAGCCAAGCGCTGCCGCGGGTGGCGCCTCGAACAGCGTTCGCTGGCAGCCTGCGAGCGGCAGGATCAGGCACAGGGCAAGTGTCAGCGCTGGCTTCGGCACATCCGGTAGACGGAGCATCAGCCGGTCACTCGACGGCGAAGCGGACCAGCACGGCGTCAGCCTCGACAAACTCACCAACCATGGCCTGCACCTCGGAAATCGTGCCGGCGATCGGTGCGCGCAAGGTCAACTCCATTTTCATTGCTTCCATCACTACCAGCGCCTGCTGCAGCTCGGTGCGGTCGCCCACCGCCGCGAGTACGGCGACAATCCGCCCCGGCATCGGCGCCCGCAGCCGGTCGCTGCCGGCGTCGGCGGCGCCATCAAATCCAAACGGCCGCGCCGGATGAAAGCGATAGCGCCGATGATTGACGTGCACCAGCAGGTCTTCGCCGGTCGCGCGCGCCGGCAAGCGCAGGGTGGCGCCGTCCAGCAGCAGCGTGAGGTGCGACGCGCCGCGCGCGAGGAGACGCACGGCGGCGCTGGCTGCGCCATGGACCAGTTGGAACTGGTCGGCGGTACCTTCCACCTGCAGCTCGATACGCTGGTCGCGCCACTGCAGCCAGATCGGCTGCGAGCTGGTCTGGCCGATCCGCCAGCCATCGGCGAGCGCCCACGGCGAGTGCGGATCGCTGCCGCTGGCAGCTTCGTTGGCGGCTTCCGCGCGCTCCGCCAGCAGGCGCAGCGTGGCCGCCGCTGCCAGTGCCGCGAGCGGCGGCGCGGCCGGGACATCGACGAACTCGTCCAGGTGGCGATCCAGATAGCCGGTGTCGATCCGCGCCTCGCGCACCGCTGGATGCTCGATCAAGCGCTCCAGAAAGCCGATGTTGCTGGCTGGCCCGACCACGTCGCAGGCGGCGAGGGCGTCCCGCAGCCGCGTCAACGCCTGCGCACGGTCGTCGCCATGCGCGATCAGCTTGGCAATCATCGGATCGTAGAAGACGCTGACCATGTCGCCGGTTTCAACGCCAGCGTCGATGCGGATGCCCGGCATGCCGGCCGGCAGCTGCAGACGATCAAGCCGGCCGCTGCCGGGCAGAAAGCCGCGTTCGGCGTCTTCCGCATACAGCCGAAGCTCGATCGCGTGACCGCTGCAGGTGATCTGCTCCTGCCGTCGCGGCAGCGGCTCGCCGGCCGCCACGCGCAGCTGCCATTCGACCAGATCAAGCCCGGTGGTGGCTTCGGTGACCGGGTGTTCGACCTGCAGACGGGCGTTGATCTCCATGAAGAAGAACTGCCCGTCCGCCGCCAGGATCAGCTCGACGGTGCCGGCGTTGACGTAGTCGACCGCTCGGCCGGCGGTCACCGCGGCGGCGCCCATTGCCTGTCGCTGCGCCTCGGTGAGGGTCGGAGAGGGCGCTTCTTCGAGCACCTTCTGGTAGCGCCGCTGCGCCGAGCACTCGCGCTCGTTGAGGTGGATCAGATTGCCGTGGCGATCGCCAAAAATCTGGAACTCGATGTGCCGCGGCGTTTCCAGATAGCGTTCCAGCAGCACCCGATCACGGCCGAATGCGCCTGCGGCTTCGCGCTGACAGCCGGCCAGCGCCTCAGCGAACTCTTCCTCCCGGCGCACCACCCGCATGCCTTTGCCGCCGCCGCCGTGGGCCGCCTTGATCATCAGCGGGAAGCCGATTGTCCGCGCCTCTGCCGCCAGTCGCGAGGGGTCCTGATCCTCGCCGCTGTAGCCCGGCACGACCGGCACGCCATGCGCCTGCATCAGCTGCTTGGCGCCGGCCTTGGAGCCGAGTTTGCGCATCGAGCTGGCGCGCGGTCCGACAAACACCAGACCGGCGGCTTCAACCGCTTCTGCGAACTCGGCGTTTTCGGACAGAAAGCCGAACCCCGGGTGAATCGAGTCGGCGCCGCTGCGCTTGGCGGCGTCGAGAACCGCATCGATTCTCAGGTAGGAGTCGGCTGGCGCCGAACCGCCGATGTGCTCGCCGCGGTCGGCAAGGCGGACGTGGCGAGCGCCGGCGTCGGCATCGGAGTAGACCGCCACCGTCTCGATGCCGAGCCGCCGGCAGGTGCGGATGATGCGGCAGGCGACCTCGCCGCGATTGGCGATCAGCAGTCGCTTGATGGTATCGAGGCTCATTTGTCCTTGGCCCACTTCGGACGACGCTTGTCGAAGAATGCGGCAAGTCCCTCCTGCCCTTCGCTCGACACCCGCAGGCTGGCAATCAGGTCGGCGTTGGCCTCGTCCTGCGCGCGACGCTCCTTCGAGCTCGGATGCGCGGTACGCGCCACCAGGCGCTTGGCCGCAAGCGTGGCCTTGGGGCCGGCGTCGCGCAGCCGGTCAACGGTCTCCTGCACGGCGGCATCCAGCTCGGCGGCAGGCACGCACCGGCTCAGCAGGCCGATGCGCTCGGCAAATGCGGCGTCGAAAAGCTCGGCGGTGAGAAACAGCCGCCGCGCCTGGCGCGCGCCGATGGCGTCGATCACATACGGCGAGATCACCGCCGGCACCAGTCCCAGCCGGGTTTCAGTGAGCGCAAAACGCGCGTCGGTGGCGCCGATGGCAATGTCGCAGCATGCCACCAGACCAACGCCGCCGCCGTACGCCGCGCCGTTGACGCGCGCGATGGTTGGCTTGGCGAGCTGGTCGAGCGTCCGCATCAGCTTGGCCAATTGGCGGGCGTCGCGGCGGTTGTCCTTCTCGCTGGCCTTGGCCATGCGCTTCATCCAGCCCAGATCGGCGCCGGCCGAAAACGACTTGCCGGCGCCGGTAAGGACGACGGCGCGCACGGCCGGCTGCTCCTCAACGTGCAGCAGGGCGTCAATCAGTTCGCTGATCAGCGCCTCGTCGAACGCGTTGTGGACAGCGGGACGGTCGAGCGTGATGGTCACGGTCGATCCGTTGAGCTCGGTGCGAATGCAGTCGGTCACTGGCCGGGCTCCAGGCGGGTTGGCGGTGTGGCCGCCGGTGTCGTGCTGCGGACATTTTCGGACAGCTGCTTGAGCTGGTCATAGTCGCGACAGCCCTTCATCGCATCCTGCACCAGCGACTGGGTCGCGGCTTCGATCAGAGCCGCTGCGCTCGGGTTGGCGCCGACATTCACCGGGCTGAGGCTGCCGCAGCCCTGCTGGTTGCGGATGACCAGCGCCGGCACCAGCTGCTCGACAAAGTAGTCGACGTGGCGGCGCAGCATGTCCGGGGTGATGGTAGGTGGATGCGATGCGCGAATCTTGATGGCGAACGGTGCGCGGTAGAACAGATAAGTCAGAGACAGCAGGTCGGTCTGCTCGGTGCGCAGGTCAAACAGCTGCCAGACGCCCTCGCGGCTGCCGAACGAAAACCTGATCGGCATGCGGCCGGCCTCGCGCGGGGTGTAGGAGATGTAGTGACCCTGCTGGACCGCACCTGCCATGTACTCGGCAAAGCTGCGCTCGAAGTCGACCAGCACTGCTTCGGGCTGATCGGTGAAGCCGACCATGTAGGCAAACGCATCCAGGATGAGGTCGGAGAAGCCGTCCGAGTGGTAGCGCAGGCGGGTGCCGGCCGCCGCATCGTCCGACGCGGCTATCGATCCAAACGTGAACCCGTCGATCTCGGTGGGATAGGCGACCGCCACCGCAGCGTCGGCCGGAATGCCCGGAAAGGTCTGCGCTGGAGGTGCCGTCGTTGAGGCGGATCTGGACACCGACGCAGGTCCGCTGGTGCAGCCAGCCAGCAGGCCGAGAACTGCCAACAGCAGGGTCGGCAGCGCTGCCTTATCGTGCGATTGATGCATTGGGGAGTGCGGCCTGTTCACATGCGGAAAACGCCAAAGCGACCGGCTTTGATCGGTGCATTCATGCTGGCAGACAGCGCCAGTCCCAGCACCCGGCGGGTGTCTGCCGGGTCGATGATGCCGTCATCCCAAAGCCTGGCGCTGGCGAAGTAGGGGTGGCCCTGACGCTCATACTGGTCGCGGATCGGCGCCTTGAAGGCTTCCTCGTCCTCGGCAGTCCAGTGCTTGCCGGACGCCTCGATGCCGTCGCGACGCACCGTGGCCAGCACCGAGGCCGCCTGCTCGCCGCCCATCACGCTGATCCGCGCGTTGGGCCACATCCACAGGAAGCGGGCGCCATAGGCGCGACCGCACATGGCGTAGTTGCCGGCGCCAAACGAGCCGCCGATCACCACCGTGAACTTAGGCACGTGCGAGCAGGCCACCGCGGTTACCATTTTTGCCCCGTCCTTGGCGATGCCGGCGTTTTCGTACTTGCGGCCAACCATGAAGCCGGTGATGTTCTGCAGGAACACCAGCGGGATGTTGCGCTGGTTGCACAGCTCGATGAAGTGGGCGCCCTTGAGCGCGCACTCGGCGAACAGGATGCCGTTGTTGGCGATGATCCCGACCGGATAGCCGTGCAGATGAGCAAAGCCGCAGACCAGCGTCTTGCCGTAGCGTGCCTTGAACTCCTGCAGCTGGGAGCCGTCGACGATGCGGGCGATGACCTCGCGGATGTCGAACGGCCGGCGGGTATCGGCCGGCACCACGCCATACAGCTGCTGCGCTGGATACAGCGGCTCGACCGGCGGCTGCAGGGCCAGCGGCATCGGCTTGCGCCGGTTCAGATGCAGCAGAATATCGCGCGCGATCTGCAGCGCGTGGGCGTCGTTCTCCGCCAGATGATCGGCCACCCCGGAGGTGCTGGTATGGACTTCTGCGCCGCCCAGCGATTCGGCGTCCACCACCTCGCCGGTCGCGGCCTTCACCAGCGGCGGACCGCCGAGAAAGATGGTGCCCTGGTTCTTGACGATGATTGACTCGTCGCACATCGCCGGCACGTAGGCGCCGCCAGCGGTGCAGGAGCCCATCACCACGGCAATCTGCGGGATGTTTTCCGCGCTCAGCTGGGCCTGGTTGTAGAAGATGCGGCCGAAGTGCTCACGATCCGGAAACACCTCGTCCTGCAGCGGCAGAAAGGCGCCGCCGGAGTCAACCAGATAGACGCACGGCAGATGATTCTCGCGGGCGATTTCCTGCGCCCGCAGGTGCTTCTTGACCGTCATCGGGAAATAGGTGCCGCCCTTTACGGTGGCATCGTTGGCCACCACCACGACCTCCATGCCATGAATACGGCCGATGCCGGCAATCATTCCGGCCGCCGGTGCCTGCCCCTCGTACATGTCTTCGGCCGCCAGCGGCGCGATTTCCAGAAACGGCGATCCCGCATCGAGCAGCGCGGTGACGCGGTCACGCGGGAGCAGCTTGCCGCGCTCGGTGTGGCGGCTGCGGGCCTTGTCGCCGCCGCCGAGGGCGATTCGCTGCAGGCGGCGCTGCAGCGCGTCGACCAGCGACTGCAGATGGGCGCGATTGGCCTCGAATTCAGGCGAGCGCGGGTCAATTTCAGAGACGATGGCCGGCATGATCGAAGCGGATGGAAAGGCGACCGGATTGTAGCCCGGTCGATCCGTCAGCAGTGCGCGCAAGACATTCGTCCGGCGGGGTGGAAAAGCAGGAGGCGCGCCGTAGCGCGCCTCTGCCGGGGACAACGAATGGGGCCGATTGGCTGGCAATTGCTCCGGTCAGATCAGCTCCACTGCAATCGCTGTCGCCTCACCGCCGCCGATGCACAGCGACGCAACGCCCCGCCTGCCGCCGCGCTGCCGCAGGGCATTGAGCAGGGTGACGACCAGCCGCGCGCCGCTGGCGCCAATCGGGTGGCCCAGCGCGCAGGCACCGCCGAAGACGTTGACCCGGTCATGCGGAATACCAAGCTCCTGGATCGGGGCCATCGCCACGCAGGCAAACGCCTCGTTGATTTCGAACAGGTCGACATCGGCCACGCTCCAGCCGACCTGCTTGAGCAATTTCTCAATGGCGGTTACCGGCGCGGTGGTGAACCATTCCGGCGCCTGGCTGTGGGTGACGTAGCCATGGATCGTGGCGAGCGGCGGGATGCCGCGGTCGCGCGCCTCCGCTTCGCTCATCAGCACGGTGGCCGCGGCGCCATCGGAGATGCTGGAGGAACTGGCGGCGGTGATGGTGCCGTCCTTCTTGAAGGCGGCGCGCAGGCTGGGGATCTTGCCGATATCGCACTTTCCCGGCTGCTCATCGCTGTCGATCAGCACATCGCCCTTGCGACCGGATACGGTCACCGCTGCGATTTCGTCGCGGAAACTTCCCGCCGCCTGCGCCGCCAGCGCCCGGCGCACGCTTTCCGCTGCAAAGCTGTCCTGGCCCTCGCGCGTGAAGCCGAGCTTCTCCACACACATCTCGCCGAACACGCCCATCGACTGCTTCTGGTAGGGGTCGGTGAGCCCGTCCCAGGCCATGTGGTCAATGAACTCGGCGCTGCCGTAGCGGATGCCGGTGCGCGAGCCGTTCAGCAGATGCGGCGCATTGGTCATGCTCTCCATACCGCCCGCGATCACCACGCGCGCTGATCCGGCCTTGATGAGGTCCGCGCCAAACATGATCGCGCGCATGCCCGAGCCGCAGACCTTGTTGATGGTGGTGCAGCCGACCGACGTGGGCAGTCCAGCGGCAAGCACCGCCTGGCGCGCCGGTGCCTGGCCAAGCCCGGCCGGCAGCACGCATCCCATGATGGCTTCGGTCACATCGGCGGCGGCAAGGCTCGACTGCGCGAGTGCCGCGCGGATCGCGGTTGCGCCAAGCGTGGGCGTGGGCACGCCGGTGAACTGGCCAAGAAACGAGCCGATGGCGGTGCGTTTGGCGCCGGTAATCACGATGCGGGTCATGGCAACTCCAGTAGCGGACGACAGAGGGCTGCGATTATCGCAGCGCGGCGGTCCGGTAACCATCGGCAATTGGTCGCAGGTTTCCCTTGGGCAGCATCCGCCGTGCGGTGTAGCCTTCAGGCATGCGGCCCTTCGCGCGATGGATATGTCTGATGCTGGCCCTTGGCGGGTCGGATGCGGCGCGCGCCACCCGCGCAGCGGAGGACGCGCCCGGGGTCGAACGCGTCAGGTTCTTCACGCTGGGCATAGAGCAGGGCCTGCCGCAGCCCACCGCGCGGGCGCTGGTTCAGGATCGGGAGGGATTCCTCTGGATTGGCACCCAGGATGGCCTGAGCCGCTTTGATGGTCACGAGTTCGAGGTGTTCCGCCGTCGACCGGAGGAGCTGCAGGGGCTGGGTGACAACCACATCACCGCATTGGCCGTGGATGGCGATGGCGTTCTGTGGATTGGGACGCAGGCCGGCGGGCTGGCGCGCCGTGATCCACGCGACGGCGCCATCGTTCGCGAGGTGGCTGCCGATGGCGATGCGCTTGGTCTCGCCTCGGGCCTGGTGTCGGCATTGTATTGGGACGCCGCTTTTGGGCTGCTGCTGGCCTCTGGCGATGGACTGATCGAGCAGCGACTTGCTGGGCGCTGGTCGACACCTGCGCTGCAGTTCTCGCGCAGCCCCGGCCCGATCCGCAGCCTGCGCGCAGGCGCGGCGGGAGAGTTGCTGGTGGCGGCGCGCAATGGCGCCTGGCGCTGCAGCGCGCTGAGCGAGTGCGGCACGCCGCTGACCGATGAGAACGGTCGCGCCGTGGACGCCTACGACCTGCTGCGAGATACAGACGGCAGCTACTGGGTGGCCAGCACCGAAAGTGGCGTTTACCACTACAGCCCGAGCGGCAGCCTGATCGAGCGGCTGCATGCGGCGGGGCCGCCCGACCGGCGGATCGGCGATAACGCGACCCGACGACTGCTGTTAGACCGGGATGAGCGCCTTTGGATTGCCCACCACGACGGCGCGGCGCGCCTGTCGGCGGATCGAGCGCGAGTGCGCAACTGGCGCCGGGACCCGGGCAGCCTGGGCGGCATGCCGGCCAGCCGCGTGCACTCGCTGCTGCAGGACCGCAGCGGACTGATCTGGTTTGGCACCTGGACCGAAGGTCTGGCCATGCTTGACCCGGCGACCGAGGCGCTGCTGAGCGTCAGCGCCAGCGCCGCCAGCCCCGCTGCACTGCCCTCCGATGTCGTCACCGCAATCATGGCGGAGCCGGATGGAAGCCTCTGGATGGGCCTTGGCTCGGTCGGTGGGCTGGTCCACTTTGATCTGCAGCATGGCGTGCGTGCGCGCTACCTGAATGACCCCGCCGACGGCGCCAGCCTGTCGCACAACTTTGTCCAGAACCTGGCGCGTGATCGCGACGGACGCCTGTGGGTCGCCACGCAGGGCGGAGGGCTCAACCGACTGCGTCCGGATGGTCGCGGCTTCGACCACTTCCGGCACAACCCGGACGAGCCCGATAGTCTCGCCAGCGATCACCTGCTGAGTCTGTACTTCGATACCCAGGGCACGCTCTGGATCGGCACTCTGGACTCCGGCTTGGACCGGCTGTGCCGGGGCTGCGACGCCTTCCGCCACTACCGTCACGTGGCTGGTGACGGCACGACGATTGCCGGCAACACCGTCAATAGCGTGTTTGAGGACCGCAATGGCCGCTTCTGGGTGGCCCTGCGGCCGGGCGGCATCAGTCTGATGGACCGTGAGGCAGGCAGCTTCCTGAGCGTCCGGTCCGCGGCCGGTGACTCGGAGGCGTTCGGCAGCACTGCGATCACGGCGCTGTTCGAGGACAGTCGCGGCAAGCTCTGGGTGGGCACTCAAGGCGGCGGCCTCAGTCGACTGGAGTCGATGGCCGGTGCCACGCCGCAGTTCCGGACCCTGTCGCGCGCCAATGGGTTGGGCTCGGATGCGATCGGCGGCATCTTCGAGGATGGGCGTGGCCGACTCTGGGTGAGCACCGCGGCAGGCCTCAGTCGGGTCGATGCCGACCGCTGGCAGGCGCTGAACTTCGGCAGCCGCGATGGGGCGCAGTCCGGCGGCTATTTCATCGGCAGCCAGGCGCGCCTGGCCGACGGGCGGATGGCTTTCGGCGGGCTGCGCGGGGTCACCGTGCTTGACCCTGAGCAGCTCAGCGAGCGCCAGCCACCGGGCAAAGTGGCGCTGACCCGGGCACGCTCGCTGGCGGCGCCCGATCTTGAACGCAACCCGATCGCACTGGCGGATCAGATTCGCAGCAGCGGCGAGGTTCGGCTGCGCCATCCCGCCCGCGACATCAGCTTCGAGTTTTCGGCGCTGGCACTGAACGCGCCCGACGCACTCCTCTACCGTTACCGACTTGAGGGGCTGGACCAGGACTGGGTGTACAGCGAGCCGCGACGGCGCTTTGCCGCCTACACCAACCTGCCGGAGGGCAGCTACCGGTTCCAGGTCCAGGCCATCAACGGCACGCTGGAGGGTCCGACGTCCGACATTGCTCTTAGGGTTGATTCGTCGCCGTCGGCGCATCCGATGGCGCAGGCCTCCTATGTTGCGCTGGGCGCACTGTTGCTGGGCTTCCTGGGCTGGCTGACGCTCAGCCGCTGGCGGGAACGCGCGCGCGGCGCCGACCGTCTGCGCGACAGCGAAGAGCGCCTCAAGCTTGCGCTGTGGGGCACCGGTGACGAGCTGTGGGACCTGAACCTGCGAACCGACCATCTGCAGCGGATCAATCCACTGCCGTTCCTCGCGGCGCCGCGAGCGCAGAGCGTCGCGCGCGCCGCCGATCTGATGCGCTTTATTCACGAAGACGACCGCGAGCGTCCGGTCGCTGCTCTCAAGGCGCACCTGCGCGGCGAGACGCCAGTGTTCGAGGTCACCTATCGTACGCTTGACACCAAGGGCGAGTGGCGCTGGCTGCGCTCGCGCGGTCGGATCGTGGAGCGCAGCGCGCAAGGCAAGCCGCTGCGGGTCGCCGGCACGGTCAGTGACGTGACGGCCCTCAAGCTCAGCGAGTTGGACCTGCAGACGCTCAACCACGAGCTCGAGCAGCGGGTGGAGCAGCGCACCGCGGAGCTCACCCGCACCAACGAGGCACTGCACGGCACGGTGGCCGATCTCAAGCTGGCCCAGCGCCAGCTGGTCGACGCCGAGAAGATGGCTGCGTTGGGCGGACTGGTCGCTGGCGTCGCCCACGAGATCAACACGCCACTTGGAATCAGCGTGACGGCGGCGTCGCATCTGCAGGGCGAAACCCAGCGGTTGCGGCGGCTGCTTGACGGCGGAGAACTGCAGCGTTCCGACCTCGACGCCTATGAAGTCACCGCGCGCGAAAGCTCCGAGATGATCCTGCGCAACCTGCAGCGCGCCGACAAGCTGGTCAAGAGCTTCAAGCAGGTGGCCGTCGACCAGAGCAGCGAGGAGCGGCGGCATATCCTGCTGGCGCAGTACATCGATGAGATCCTGACTTCGCTCCGGCCCGCCCTGAAGCGTGCGCGTCATCGGATCATCGTCGAGTGCCCGGCTGACCTCGGTTTCGTGACCATGCCCGGAGCGATCTACCAGGTCCTGGCAAACCTGGTCATGAACTCGCTGATTCACGCGTTCGAGCCCGACCAACCCGGCGAGATCCGCATCGAGGCAGCGATCAAGCCCGGCTACGTGCTGCTGACCTACAGCGACAACGGTCGCGGCATGAGCGAAGAGGCGCGCTCGCGCATTTTCGAGCCCTTCTTCACCACTCGGCGCGGGCAGGGCGGCTCAGGGCTGGGCATGCACATCGTCTTCAACCTGGTCACTCAGGGCCTGCGTGGCACCATCGAGTGCGACAGCGCGCCGGGGCAAGGCGTCTACTTCAGCATCCGCATTCCACTGGAAGAAGCGGCTCCTGCCGCTTGAACGGCCGGTTCAAGCGCGCTCGCCGCGCTTGGATCAGAGGTCTGGCAAGCGCGCCCGGATGGCTTCCAGCTCGTCCCAGGACTCCAGCATCAGATCGACCAGCGCGGGATCGAACTTGCGCCCGCGCTCAGACGTTATGAACTGCTTGACGCGCTCCGACGGCCACGGCTCCTTGTAGCAGCGACGGCTGCCGAGCGCATCAAACACGTCAGCCAGCATGGTGATGCGGCCGCTCAGCGGAATGTCCTCGCTGGCCAACCCGGCGGGATAGCCGCTGCCGTCCCAGTTCTCATGGTGGCTTAGGGCGATTTCGGCAGCCAGCTTGAGCAGCGGCCGGCGGGCATCACTGAGCATGCGGTGGCCGATCTCGGCATGCGTGCGCATGATTAAGGTTTCCTCCGGAGAATGCTGGCCCGGCTTGTTCAGGATCGCATCGGGAATGCCGATCTTGCCAATATCGTGCAGCGGCGCCGCAAAGCGGTAGTTCTCGGCGTCCACCCGCGCAAGGCCCGAGGCCCGGGCCAGAAACTCGGCCACCTCACCGACCCGCTTGACGTGGTTGGCGGTCTCCTGCGAGCGCGACTCCGCCGCACCCGCCAGCAGACAGATGGTTTCCATCTGCGCACCCGCCAGCTCCTGGTTCAGGTGCAGGTTCTCAAAAGCGATCGACACGTTGGTGCAGAACACCTCGACCAGCCGGAAGTCCAGTTCGGACAGATCCCACGCCTCGCCGACGTAGAGCAGGCTCTCCGAGTGGTGGCTGTCGATGAAATGCAGCACGTAGTGGTCGTTGCGGAAGACGTGCTGCTTGTCTTCAAAGGCGCGCTGCAGCGACTCGGCGACCGGGCGCGGCAGGTCCTGCTCGGCGTAGTGGTCGACAAAACGCTCATACGGGCCGGTTGCCGCGGTCACCAGGAAGTGGTCGGGCGTGGCGATGCTCGGCTGACTTACCTTGCAATAAAGCGCGCCGCCCTTCATGTCCAGCAGGGCAGTGAGTTGCGACAGCACCGCACAGGCAAATTCGTGCGGCTTCTGCTGGGTGAAGACGTTGGCCGACGCCTGCACCACGCGCTCGAGTCCGCGCTTGTTGGCCTCGATGATCTGCAGGTCGCGCCAACCGCGCAGCGCCACGAACAGCGTGGTCGACAGTTTCTGCGCCGTGAGCTCGGTCTTCTCTTTGTAATCGTTGATGTCGTAGTTGGAGATCACATCCTGCTCCGGCGCCTGGCCGGGCTGGCCGGTGCGCAGGACAATCCGCAGGTTGCGATTGTTGAGCGTCTGGCGCACTTCGCGCACCAGTTCGAGCCCGGCCCGTTCGTGCTCCATTACGACGTCGAGCAGCATCACCGCGATGTCGTCGTGGGCGATCAGCTGTTCCTTGGCCTGGTCCGCCGAGTAGGCGGAAATGAACTTCAGCGGCCTGCCTTCGAAACGGAACGAACCAAGCACCAGCCGGGTGACCTCATGGATTTCCGGCTCGTCATCGACGATCAGCACCTTCCAGCCTTCGAGCCTTGTGGGTGACTCCGGGGCAAATAGCATGAGACGGACCCTGTTGCGGTTCAGCTGAAGTTTACACAGCTTGCGGGCAAATCAGGTGAGCCGTTCAGTCTTGCCGAGCAGCGGATTGTCACTGCCCAACGAGGTGCAAAACGTGGCGGGCCAGGGGCTGCGGCGTGCATCGTACGTCCATCGTGCGTGTCCCGGCGCAGATCCGGATCCGGCACGCGGTCTGTTCCGAATGGCTGACTCAGGCCCGATCTTCGAACAGCTCCCGACCGATCAGCATGCGGCGGATCTCATTGGTGCCGGCGCCGATGGCGTACAGCTTGGCATCACGGAGCAGTCGGCCGGTGGCGTATTCGTTGATGTAGCCATTGCCGCCGAGCGTCTGGATGGCTTCCAGCGCCACCTGCACAGCGGACTCGGAGGCATGCAGCAGGCAGCTGGCGGGGTCGATGCGCGACTTGTGGCCGCGGTCATAGTCCATCGCCACCATGTAAGCGAAGGCGCGCGAGGACTGCAGCGCGGTGTACATGTCGGCCAGCTTGGCCTGCATGATGCCAAAGGTGCCGATCGGTACATCGAACTGACGGCGGTCACGCGAGTAGGGCAGGGCGATGTCGAGTGCCGCCTGCATCAGCCCCAGTGGCCCGCCGGTCAGCACCAGTCGCTCGGTATTGAGGCCGGACATCAGTACGCGCACGCCCTGATCAACCTCGCCCAGCACGTTGTCGACCGGAATCTCGCAGTTCTCGAACACCAGTTCGCAGGTGTTGGAGCCGCGCATGCCCAGCTTGTCGAGCTTTTGCGCTGTGGAGAAGCCGGGCATGCCGCGCTCAACGATGAAGGCGGTCATGCAGCGGCTGCCGGTGCCCTTGGGCCGGGTGCGCATGTAGACGACCAGCACGTCGGCCTCCGGGCCATTGGTGATCCACAGCTTGCTGCCGTTGGCGATCCACACGCCGCCGCGCAGCTCGGCGCGGCAGATCATTGAGCCGACCACGTCCGACCCCGCGCCGGGCTCGCTCATTGCCAAGGCGCCCTTCCATTCGCCGCTGCACAGCTTTGGCAGGTACTTGCGCCGCTGCGCGTCGTTGGCGTTGGTATGGAGATTCTGCACGCACAGGTTGCTGTGCGCGCCGTAGCTCAGGCCGACCGACCCGGACGCTCGCGAGATTTCCTCCATCGCCACCAGATGGGCGAGGTAGCCGAGTTCCGAGCCGCCAAACTCCGACGGCAGCGTGATGCCCAACAGGCCCATCTCGCCGAGCAGCGGCCACAGATCCTGCGGGAAGGCATTGTCGTGATCGATCTGCGCCGCACGCGGCGCGATCTGGTCATCGGCGAAGCGACGAATCGCTTCGCGCAGGGCATCGATATCTTCGCCTAGGGGAAATGCGCGCATGGTCGAAAGCTATCGAAGCGGAGGGCTGTGCAGCGTGAATGGCGAACGCAGGTGCCGGCGATCAAGGCGCCGGCAATCAATGGCCGCGAACGCGGCCGAGGAAGCGCGGACCGGCATTGGCCATATGCGGCAGCTTGATCTTGCCGATGGTGGCGATCCGCTCCTCCGCCATCCGGTCGGCGGCGCGGAAGGTCGGTATGTTGTCACGCTTGGCAATCTGAAAGATCTTGCCGAGGTTGTAGTAGATCGTCCGCATCATGCGCATCGCGCGCTCGCGGTTGTAGCCGTCGAATTCGATCGAGACGTTCATCAGGCCGCCCGCGTTCACCGCGTAATCCGGCGCGTACAGGATGCCGCGCTGCTCTACCTCGACGCCGATTTCGTCAGTCGCCAGCTGGTTGTTGGCGGCGCCGCAGATGATCTTGGCCTTGAGGCGCGGCAGGGTGCGCTCGTTGATCGTGCCGCCCAGCGCGCAGGGGCTGTAGACGTCCACATCGCAGTCGTAGATCTCGTCGAGGCCGACTGCCTCACAGCCGTAGTCGTCAACGCAACGCTGCACCGCCTCTTGGTGGATGTCGGTGACAAACACCTTGGCGCCGTGTTCGCGCAGCAGCTTCACGTATTCGAAGCCGACGTGGCCGACGCCCTGCACGGCGTAGCTGTACCTGCCAACGTCCTCATTGCCGTAGGTGACGTTGAGTGCCGCCAGCAGGCCCTGCAGGGTGCCGAAGGCGGTGAACGGCGACGGATCACCCGAGCCGCCGTGCACCTGGTGGACACCGGTGACGAACTCGGTTTCCTTCAGCACGTACTCCATGTCGTTGACGTCGATGCCGACGTCCTCGGCGGTGATGTAGCGGCCGCCCAGCGAGTTGATGAAGCGACCAAAGGCGCGAAACAGTGCCTCCGACTTGTCCTTGTGCGGGTCGCCGATGATGACCGCCTTGCCGCCGCCCAGATTGAGGCCGGCCACGGCCGCCTTGAAGGTCATGCCGCGCGACAGCCGCAGCACGTCATTCAGGGCTTCCTGCTCGGTGGCGTAGGGCCACATGCGGGTGCCGCCCAGCGCGGGTCCGAGCACGGTGTTGTGAATGGCGATGATCGCCTTCAGGCCGGCGTCGCGGTTATGACAGAACACGATCTGTTCGTGACCAGTGTGGCTCAAGGTTTCGAAAATCATCTGAGGCTCCGCGGAGAGGGCTGGATGCGCCCGAAGTGCGCGCACGGCTGCAGGACAATCGGGTCAAGCAGAGTGCGCATCACGTTGAAAAATAAGGGTAATTGTATGAATCGGTGCGAGCGTTAACGGTCGCGGCGCGGCCAGTTTAAAGCAATCGCTCTACCCATGATGGTGCAATGCGGCGGCGGCCGGGCTCATTGGCTGGGCGGGCTGAACAGCTGGCTCGACGCCCGCTTGCTGACCAGGATCCAGCCCATCGGCTGAATACGGTCGAAGGCGATCACCTCAGGCTCGCCGAAAGCAGCGGATTCGACTGCTCCGACGTCGGCGTGCTGCGCTGCCAGCAGCAGGGCCGGATCGGGGAAGGGTCGCAGCGGCAGCGCGTCGTCCGGAGTGACCGCGTCGCGCGTCGCCTCTCGCAGAAGACGCTGGCTGGCCAGCACATTGCCGGCGGCGTCCAGCAGCTGGGTGGTGTCGGCACCATCGGTCTCGTCCAGCAGATTTCGGATCACGTGTTCGAGCGAGATGTCGATCCAAAGCACCCCGATCGGCGTGCCGTCGGCGTCGTGCAGCGCCTCGGCCAGAGGCAGCAGCACCTCGCCGGATTCGGCCGATACAAAAGGCCCGCCCCAGATCGCGTGGCGGTTGGCTTTTGCGGCCAGATACCACGGCTTGGTGCGCGGATCGGCGGCGTTGGGAGGATCGACGCGACCGGGATAGCGCATGGAGAGTCCCGACTCCAGGGCAATCACCAGCCGGCTGATGCCGGCCCTGCCATCACCGCCACCCAGGGTCGCCCGGGCGTCGGCAAACAGCTTGTTGCGGTAGTCGACGATGTTGACCAGGCGCTGCGCCTGCGCCAGCACGGCAGAGCGCTGTACCTCCGGTGCCTGCGTCCACACCCCGTTCGAGAGGCTGACCGGTTGGGCAAAGCCCGGATGCGGCCCAAAGTCTGCCGGTTGCGTCAGCGAGTCCAGATAGTCCTCCGACCAAAGCACGGTCTGGGTTGACTGCGTGCCGTGCAGCAACAGCTGGGCAGCAGCAGCGGCCAGCGCATCCACTTCTCCTTCCAGACGCAACAGCCGCAGCTGCAGCTCGTCGCCCTTGCGGGCGACCTGCTCGACGACGCTGCGGATCTGCGCGTCACGGACGCGCGCGGCGGCCAGCTCGCGCTCGTGGGTCTGCAGCAGCAGGATCACGCTCAGCGCGCCGACCGCAACCACTCCCAGGATGCCGATCAGCATCTGCTGCCGATGCCGGCCGACGTAGCGCAGCGCTTTCTGCCACAGGCTGTCGGGCATGGCGAGTACGGCTTCGCCGCGCAGATAGCGGCGGAGATCGTCGGCGAGCGCGCGCACGCTCGCGTAGCGTTGCTCCGGCTGATACGCCGTGGCGCGGTCGATGACGGCGCGCAGCGGTGCCGGGACGCGGCGAAGGTGTGGATCGCTGATCGGCAGCCGGCGACCGTGCGCCGCTTCCTCGAGGACGGCGTGCACATTGCTGCCAGCAAACGGCGCGCGCAGACAGACCAGCTCAAACAGGATCAGCCCGAGTGCGCATTGATCGCTTTGCGGTCCGAGTGCCTCGCTGCGGCCCTGCGCCTGCTCTGGCGACATGTAGCGCGGCGTTCCGATGACCGTCCCGTACTCGGTCTGGGTGCCGTCGGTATCCTGAGACAGCGCGCGCGGTGCGCGCTCGGGCTCGTTCTGACCAAACAGCCTGCAGATGCCCCAGTCCATCACGTAGATCTCGTGATGCGGGCCGATCATCACGTTGGCCGGCTTGAGGTCGCGATGGATCACGCCCTTGTCGTGGGCATAATCGACCGCATCGCAGACCTTCAGGAAGTGCTCCAGCCGCATCAGCAGCGCGCTGCGCGGTTCGCGTCGCTGCTGCTCGGCGGCGCTGCGGGCGGCGTCGATGAGGTCGCCCAGGGTGACCCCTTCGATGTACTTCATCGCATAGGCCGGCGCGCCGTCGGGAGCAACCTCAAGCCCGTAAACCGGAATGATGTGCGGATGGTCGAGCTGGGCCGTTATCTGCACTTCGCGCAGGAAGCGCAGCCGCGCGGCTTCGATCTCGGCGCCGCTGCTGTCGGACTCGCCGGTCAGCTGCTTGAGCGCCACCCGGCGGAGCAGCTCCAGGTCCTGCGCCACATGCACCACCGCCATGCCGCCGGAGCCGGCGTGGCCGACGATCGCATAGCGTGGTCGAACGTCGGACCGGCCGGTTGCTGCAGCGCCGGACCGCGCGCGCGGGCTGGCCGCAGCCGGCACGACGGTGGCCTCGCCATCGGTCAGCCGGGCGGGCAGCACCTGGGTCAGCGTGATGCCGGGATCGTCGCGCTGCGTCCGCGCGGAATCGTTGCTCATGATTGTCTGCCGCCCCCGTGTCAGCACGCGCCCAACGCGCACCGGTCGGTAAACCTTGACCAGGGCGGACGCCGACCGATGGTAGGCTTGCGCACTTCTTTTTGCACATCGGGAGTGATCGATGACATCCGTACGCACATTGGCTGCAGCATTTCTTCTGGGCGGCGTTGCGCTCGGCAGCGGTGACGACGCGCGCGCAGACGCCCGCGCCGAGGTTACCGCCGCCTTTCAAAGCGCCATGCAGGCGCAGTCCTATCGCCTGCACATCGAGATCGCCAACCGGCGCGGACCGATCCGCTCGCAGATGGACGTGCAGCTGCCGGACCGCTTCCACATGCGCGCCGACGAAGCCGAGTTCATCGTCGTTCCGGAAGGCACTTGGATCAATGCTGCCGGGCGCTGGATGAAGATTCCGGTGGATATGTCGGCCCAGCTGCGCGGCTATCGGCTGCAGGATATCGGCGAGGCCAGCGCCAAGCTCGAATCCATCGAGAAGGTCGGCAGTGAGACCGTCGACGGCTGCGAGTCGACGCTCTATCGCTACGCCACCACGTCGTCGTTTGCCGGTCGCCGCAGCGATGATGACGTCGAGCTTGCCGTGTGTGAGGCCAGCGGCAAGCCGATCCGGCTGCGCTCCACGCCGAAGAAGAAAGGCGACGAGGTCGTCATCCGCTACGACTTCGACGCCGCCATCGACATCGCACCGCCCCGGTGAGTCCCGCACCGTAGCGGCGGATGCGCGTGATAGACGCGGCAGTCGCCGTCGCCTGATGTCGGCCGCGCGGGCGCC
>JBBRBN010000031.1:0-42050 GCA_038205755.1 Lysobacterales bacterium
GTGGTCCAGGCTGGCTCATTGATGCCAGGGAAGCTGATGCCGGGTGTGGTCACGTTGTAGTCTAACCACGGGGTTTGGCTGACCTGTACGCCGCGATGCAGGCCACGCACGCGGTAGCGGATGTTGGCGGTTGCTGCGGTCAGGCCCAACGAACCCGCGCCACCAGACACCTGCACCGGAATCGTCAACACGCTGTTGTTGAACAGGTTGGTGTAGACGTTGCTCAGGATGTTGAGGTTAAAGCCGGTGGTTGTGCCCGCCGTGAACGGCGGTGCGCTGGAAACGACGGGCAGCATGATGTTGGTGCGGGAGTTGGTGCTCTCGCCGTTGGTGAAGCTGAACTGGCGAACCATCCGATCCGTGGTGCCATCGCGATTGCTGTCGATGTCGATCTGATACTCGTCACCGGTGCCTGCCTCCGGGGAGTCGAATTGCCCGTGCGCGGCGACCGCAAATACCAAGACGGTGGACTGGTTGTTGGTCGCTGCGGGGTCAAACGGAGTGGCGCGGGATGCGAAGTCACTGGTGATGCCGACATGACTGACATCCGCGCCGCGTTGGCTGGTGCTGATACTTGGGGTGGGTTCGCCGAGGTAGGACAGCTCGAAACCTTTGGCAAACGACACAATGTCCACTGGCGACGGCGCAACGCTGAAGGTGGCCAAGTCAATAAACGCTGTGCTGGCACCGGTGTTGTAGCCAACGCCGGTGAACACGAAGGTCGTCGGCGTACCCGCCACCGGCGGCGTTGCCGTCAAGGCCAGATCAGACGCCCGCCGCGGGAAGGCTTGCACGGTCAAGCGGTGTGAAGCCGGGGACATGGCGGGCACAGTCGGAGTGAGCTCAATAAAGCCGGATGCCTCATTCATGAATTGACGCGGGCGGCGGTTGGCATCGGCGATGGCAGTGATGAACTGGAACGGGCGCAGCGACAGGTCTCGGGCGTGTCGCATTGCGGCGGCGTCGGCGGTGATACGCACCGGGAAGCTGACCTCGCCGTTGCCCGGTACGATCACCGCCAGGCCGTTCGGGAAGGAGAAACTGACGCCGGGCGTCTCAGTGACCGGCCGGAACGCAGCGGTGAACGTCTGTGCAGTTGCACTCTTGTTGCGCACAGTGACCGTGCGATCTTGGGTGACCGTGCCGAGCACATCGAACACGCCGAAAGACACGTTCACCGTGCCCGTACGATTGGCACCGCCATCGGTCGGCGCCGGATCGACACCGAACATGATTACGCTGTTACCGCCGTTGGCATAGCGAGACAAGTCCCAACGACCCGCGCCCTGGCGGGTGACGCCCCAGATCTGGCCAGTCGGTGGGGTGAAAATGTCTGGCCCACCGGTGGTGAACACGTTGTTGACTGCGCTGTTTAGAAGCAGCGATTTCAGTTCGTAGTTGCTCCACGTTGGATTCAAGTTGTAGAGCAGGGCCATTGCACCGGCGGTGTGCGGCGCGGCGGATGAAGTGCCGTTGAAGCCACTGACGCCGTTGCCGGTATTGACCAAAGCGACGGTGACGTTTTCTGCGGGCGCAGTGATGTCAGGCTTGATGCCCTCGTCGACCCGTCGCGGACCACGCGATGAATAAGCGGCCATCGTGTCTTGCGAGCCTCGATTGGTCGGGCTCATGGCGATTTGCAGTCCCGGACGCGCGGCCACGGTGCGGGCGACACCCGTATTCAAAGCGCCTCCGTCGGCCAGCAGGCCGCCGACGGCTTGGGTCACCAGCACGCTTGGAATGGCGATGGTCGGCAGATTGACGTTGGCCCCCATGCTGCCAATCGCGGCAGTGGTGCTGCTGGCGATCATCACGCCGGCGGCACCGGCACGCGCCGCAGCCAGCGACTTCTGATGGAAGCCGACAACGCCGCGATCAATCAGAACGAGCTTACCTGTGTAAGGATTATTGGTCACCGCAGGATTCATGGTGACGATCAGGTTGTTGCTGCCGTCAACGTTGAACAAGTTGATCGGCTGGCCGCTACCGTCGAGCAAGGTCACCAAGGGCGACAGGTCGTTGACTGGCGGATTGCCCGGCGGCTGCACGATGGGTGGCGTATATCCCACGGGGGCGGCAGCAAGGTTCTCTGCGAGATTGGGGCGCGCCCAAACGGTATCGGTCAGCGGCAGGCTACTGGCGGCGCTTGAGAACGACGCAGTTCCGAACTGAGTGATCGCGAAATTGGTCAGTGCCGGCTGTCCACCATTGGCCGGTGCATTGGCGACGCCGCCTGGAAACTGGTCATTGAAGGATGCCGCGACCGAAATGCCACCCGCGGCAACACCCGGCGAGCCGGTGATGTAATACGTGTCGTTGGCGTTACCGGCCGATAGGACAACGATCAAGCCAGCATCGGCGGCACGCTGTGCGGCCTGAGCTGAGGCTTCCTCGATATCACCGGAATTCGAGCCCAAAGAAAGGTTGATAACGCGTAAACGCGGCGTTTGCGGCGGTTGCGGCATGTTGTAGTTCACCGTTTGCGCCTGGCCAGCCGCATTGAATACGGTGCCGGTCAACGCGCCATCCCATGCGTTGGCGGGATTGGCCTGCCAGATGTAGACCGCGGTGGCGGCGTCCAGTGCCGAGGCGACCACCGCGCTTGAGCCGGCGGTACCGAACACGCGGAACGCATACAGGCTGGAGGCAGGCGCGTATCCCGGCGAAATACGCAGATCGGTGAGGATGTTGGGCTGGGTGCGATCGTGCGCCCCGGCATAGGTGGTGCCATCGTTGTTAACGCCGATGCCGCCGATCAAGCTGGCCACCGACGTGCCGTGACCACCGGTGTCCATCGTGTTGTTGTCAGGCAACGGAATCAGCGCAGCGTCTGTGGTGCCGTTGGCGCTGTAGGCGTCGCCCACAAAGTCATAGCCCCAGATGACCTTGGGGGTCGGAAAGTTGGCCGTGGTTAGATTGATCGGTGGGTTCGGGTAAGGGCTGGTGGTCGTTGCGCCCGCCGCGTACGCCGTGCCGCCCGGTCATGCAAACGCGGTGTGCATGTGGTCAATGCCCGAGTCGATCACGCCCACACCGATAGCGGCGCCACGAAGATTCAAATCGGGTGCGACGGTGCCCCAAAAGGTGCGCGCGCCGGTGAAATCAATTGAGCTGACCGCGTGCGTTTCATGCGTCGCCAGCAGGCTGACGCTCTTGACACCAGGAATGGTGCTGAGGCCGGCGATGGCCGACTGTGGCACGCGCACCGCGATGCCATTCTCAGCAAAGCGGGCATTGAACAGAATGTGGGCGTCAAAGCGGTTGACCAGCGCTTGGATCACGGCCTGCTGGCTGACCTGCAACTGCTGGCTGCGCAACATTGCCGAGTCGGCGGCTTGGCGTTCGGCGGCTGCCTTGAGGTCATCCGGACTGCCGGCGAACAGGAATCGGTTGGTCGCGACAAAACGATCACGCTCGGCGACAAACACACTGGCAGCCGGCTCGTCAATGAGCTGCACGAAAACGCTGGCGCGTTCTTGCAGCGCTTGATCGGCGTCAACGGAGACTTCTTCGACACGCGGTGAGGTAGTGGCAGTCTGGGTAGACGCGATAACCGGCGCGGCGTTGAGTCCGGCTCCGAAAATGACGGTGGCGATAGCCAGCGAGAGGGGCGTACGGGAAGATTTCAAGGGCGATCTCGACAAAAAAGAAGCGATGGAGGAAGGCCTGCAGTTAGGCGGTGCCGCGCAACTGCGCACCGGGTAACCGGTCGAGTGTACGAAAAGTGGGCGTTACTGTCGCGTGCGGTGCAGCATTGGCGGCTACCGGCAGTGCAAGCGGAACCCATCCAAGCAAGGTCACGCCTTAGCCCGCCTGTTTCATGAATCTCACACGCCTCGCTTTACTCTTGTCCGCGCAAGGAACTACCTCAGTCGGTCGTATGGCCCGATACGACGCTCCTACGGTAGTCCCTTGTGCGAACACTGTCCGATCATCGCGCGGATTCATGAAACATGCGAGTTAGTAGCCGGTCGGACTTAGGCGGTCGATGCGATTGCTGGCTGCGTGAGGACAGACAACGACGATTCGCAGGCGCACAGCAGCGCTATGGGCCAAGAATTGGCGGCGTGCGCTTTTTTCGAACACGCGGGCCGCGCAGACGGATTTGCAGCCCGGCCGACCTACGTCCGACAGGCTGCTGGCCCCAACAGGCGCGCAGCGGCAGCGGCAGGTGGTGATGTCGACATGCCGCGGTGCCAACGGCTTGCCACCATCGCTGCCCTACACTTCAGTCATGATCACCGTTCACGACTCCCCGCTCGGCAAGCCCAGCGTCTATGCCGGCCACTACGACCGCAGCCGCCTCTTTCCCATTCCGCGCGCGGCCCAGCGCGCCGCGCTCGGCGTCATTGATCCGCTGCCGTTTTTCGGTGGCGACATCTGGAACGCCTACGAGCTGTCCTGGTTGGACCCGCGCGGCCGGCCGCGGGTGGCGCTGGCGCGCTTCGACGTGCCGGCGCATTCGCCCTGCATCATCGAGTCCAAATCGCTCAAGCTGTATCTGAATGGCTTCATGCAGGAGCGCCTCGCCAGTGCCGACGAGGTGACCGCTCGCCTGCTCGCGGATCTCAGCCACGCCGCCGGCTCGACGGTTGCCGTCGAAGTGCTGACGCCCGACCAGTTTGCCGGCGTCACGCTGAGCCCGCTGGGCGGGGCGCTGATTGACAACGCCGATGCCGACATCGACCACTACGGACCGCCGCTGCCGGAGCTGCTGGTCGCCCATCACGACCTGATTGTCAGTGAGGTGCTCACCACCAACACGCTGAAATCGAACTGCCCGGTGACCGGCCAACCCGACTGGGCCAGCCTGCAGATCCGCTACCGCGGACCGCGCATCGGCCGTGCCGCCCTGCTGCGCTACGTCGCCAGCTACCGCGAACACGCCGACTTCCATGAGCACTGCGTCGAACGCATCTACCTCGACCTGCTGCAGCGCTGCGCCCCGGCCGACCTGTTCGTGCAGGCCCGCTATACCCGCCGCGGCGGCCTCGACATCAACCCGTGGCGCAGCAGCCAACCCTGCCCAGCGCCCGACAATCGGCGCACGCCGCGCCAGTAGAGCCGAGCTTGCTCGGCTGATGCGGCATCGGGGTTGCGGGGTGACTCAGCCGGCCAGCGCGCCGCCGCAGCTGGAGCCCTGCCCTGCGGTGCAGCCGTAGCAGTGCTTGGCGACAGCGATGTGGCGCGGGACCGTGCCTGCGAGCAGGTCGCGCAGGTGCGGACGGCCTTCGCCGGCGTGCTCGGAGGGCAGGTCGAACATCTGATTGAAGTCGCAGTCGTACAGAAAGCCACGCCAGTCGACGCTGAGCAGATCGCGGCACATCACGTTGGCGAGGTTGTCGTCGCGGTGGGCGGCGCGCAGGGTTTGCAGGTAGCTGTCGAATTTGCCCTTCGAGAGCAGCCACGAGCCGTAGCGCTTGATCGGCATGTTGGCGAGTGCGAACAGCTGGTTGAAGACGATGCCGAACTGCTCGCCAAGCAGGCGCTTATAGTCGGCCTCCAGCATTGACTGGTCGGGCGGCAGAAAGGCGCCGTTGGGGTTGTAGACCAGATTCAGTACCAGGCCGCTTTCCGGCATGCCGTAGCCAAGGGCGTTCAGCGTCTGCAGCGCGCGGATCGAAGATTCGAACACGCCCTCGCCGCGCTGTTCATCGACATTGGCCGCGCTATAGCAGGGCAGCGACGCCACGGCTTCTACGCGATGCTCGGCCAGAAACGCCCCAACCCATTCGTAGCCGGGCTCTTCCATGATGGTCGGGTTGAGCCGGTCCATCACCGCAAGCCCGCGCGCGCTGGCCTGTTCGACCAGCCAGCGGAAGTGTGGATTCATTTCCGGTGAGCCGCCGGTCAGATCGAACTGGCGGACGCCGTGCTGCCCGGCCACCTGCAGCGCCAGCTCCATGGTCGCCCGGTCCATCAGCTCGGTGCGCCGCGGACCGGCGTTCACATGGCAGTGGATGCAGCTCAGATTGCACAGGTAGCCGAGGTTGAGCTGCAGCGTGCTCAGCGCACGGCGCTCGATGGCGGGAAAGTCGCTGTTCTGCAGCAGGGGCCAGGTGTCACGCATCGCGGAGTTTTCCTGCAGGGAGTTTGGTGCCAAACCCGAAAGGTGTGCGGCGTTGCACTGCGTGGCGAACTCTGCGGTCAGCGGTGCGCCAGACCCGGGCGCCGTGTGGTTCGCCCGTGGAGTGCGACGCAACGCCGATACGCCCCATCGTCATCCGCATCAGTCCGGGTTGGTGGCCCGCGATTCGGCGCTCGCTTTGGTGGAGCGCAGCGGCTGCAGCAGCAGCTGCAGGAGGCCCTGCTCAGCTGGCGCACGGAACTGCTCCAGACCTATCGGCATGCTCCGCTCGGGCTCGCGCGGCGCGGCGCGGTAGCTGCCAAACAGGTGGTCCCAAATGGAAAGATGAAAGCCATAGTTGCTGTCGGTCTCCACTCGCCAGGTCGAGTGATGGATGCGATGCATGGAGGGCGTGACCAGCAGCCGGCGCAGGCGACGGTCGAGTCGCTCGGGCAGGGCGAAATCGCTGTGGGTGAACAGGCTGCCCAGCGATAGCAGCACCTCGAACGCCAGCACCGCCAGCGGATGGGGCCCCAGAGCGACGACCAGCCCGAGCTTGATCAGCATCGATGCGCCGAGCTCGAGCGGATGAAAACGCACGCCGGTGCTGACATCGAACTGAATATCGCTGTGATGCACGCGGTGCAGCCGCCAGAACAGCGGTATCC
Organism: Lysobacterales bacterium; assembly: GCA_038205755.1. Lineage (GTDB taxonomy): Bacteria > Pseudomonadota > Gammaproteobacteria > Xanthomonadales > Xanthomonadaceae > JANNWF01. Next base: position 6,736 of record JBBRBN010000031.1, read on the forward strand.
GATGGAACAGCCGATGCTGCCAGTAGATCGCCAGATCGAGCAGCAGCACGGCCAAGCCAAACTCCAGCCACCCCGGCCAAGCCAGCCAGCCGAACAGGCCGCCGCCGCGCGCCGCCACCGCCATGGCCAAAGCCACCGCCAGCAGCGGAAAGGCAAGCCGCAACAGCAGACTTCCGACCGCCACCAGGCCAAGATTGCGCAGCAGCCGACGCCCCTTTGCGCCGTCACCGCGCAGGGCAAAGCGACGCTGCAGCGCCCACAGCAGCACGCCGACCAGCACGAACGCCAGCAGTCGCAGCGGGCCCTCGATAGCCAGCAGCTCGGCGCTGCTCACGCGGTTGACCGGACGCTGAGCAGCGACCGTGTCAGCTGCAGTAGCCGGCGCTGCTGCGGCAGCGGCTGAGCCAACCGCTGCAGTGCCTGCGCGAGCGTCAGCAGATCGTCGAACACATCGACATCGGTCAGCGTGGCGACCTCCTGCCAGCGGCCATGCGGCTGCATAGCGCGGCGGAATTCAGCGCCAGTATCAGCGCAGCTGTAGGGCACGCCGATCCAATCGACCAGCGGCAGCGAGCGGTTGGCGCCGACCACCCAGAAGCCGCCGTCGCTGGCCGGGCCCAGCGCGATGCGTGCTTCGTCGCCCTGCAGCCAGCGGTCGGCGGCGATCAGCTCGGCGGCCTGCAGCTGCGGTGCGTCAGCGCCAATCAGCAGGCCGCGACCGTGGCGTGCAACCAGCGCGTCGTGCACCCGTGCCATGCGCGCGCCGAGCCCGCCGTCGCCCTGCCCCAGCCGTGGCAGCGACGACCACTGCGGATCGTCCAGCGCCTCCGGCTCGGCCACCGCCCAGTAGCAGGTCGCGAGGCCCATGGCGCTCAGCTCGGCGGCAACCTCGGCGGTGGCCGCTGCGGCGCACTCGTACCATTCCAGCGCAGCGGCCTCGCCAAGGTTTGCGGCCAGACGGGTCTTGATCGGCGACCGGCCGGGTGTCTTGACGAAGATGGCGAGCCCGCCGCTCACTGCTTGCCGCCGGCAAACTGCCGCGCCTGCGCCGCGCTGAGCCGCAGATGCGCCGCCGTGGTGCGCCACCAGCCGCGCTCGACATACTTGCGCGCGCTGGTGGAAAGCGCTGCACGCAGCGGACGCAGCGGCAGTCCGACGCGGCGCGCCGCCCAGACCAGCGCGTGGTCTTCGCCGCTGCTCAGTCGCTCGTCGAAGCCACCCAGCGCCTCGAACGCAGCGCGCGGCAGCAGAAAGCCCTGGTCGCCAAACGGCATCCGCAGCAGCCGGCTGCGCCACCAGGCGCCCAGCTGATTGATCGCCATCAGCGGTCCACCGTCGTGGAAGCGCAGATCGAAGTAAGCCAGCGCGGGCGCCTCGGCGAACCGCTCGATGGCGCCCAGAGCAGACCCATCGAAGCGACTGTCCGCATGCAGAAACCACAGCCACGGCCGCGAGCTGGCCGCCGCCCCCGCGTTCTGTTGGCGGCCGCGTCCGGCCGCGCCGCGCTGCACGATGACCGCTGGATCGATGTCTTTCGTCGGCTGCGCGTCACCCGCGACCAGCGACAGCACGCGCTGCGCGTCGTCGGGCAGCCCCGACAGCAGCGGCAGCAGGCCACGCCATGCCGTGTCGCCCGGCCCGACCGGGACGACTACCGCAATGTCGGACAGTCTCGGCACGGATCAGCGGCTGGCTGCGGCGGCAGTCACGAGGAAACCCGCGCGCGCTGCCCGCAGCACTCGGAGACCGCGTGCAAGGGTCGCTGTCGGGTTCATCGCAGTGCTCGCAGGAGGTGGAAACGGGCGGGGCAGCATGGCTACGATCATCAGCGCTGGCCGGCCGGGTCGCGGTTGAGCAACCAGTCGTAGTCAAGGAAATTCAGCGTTGCAGCGCCTTGGCGAATCTGTGCCTGGGCGGTCGGATCATCCGTCAGCAGCTCGGCGTAGCGGGCAAGAAATGCATGCGGCGGCGACAGCGCGCTGTCGGGCGCCTTGAAGTCATCCGCGTACCAGTCGAACAGCCGCGACACCTCCAGCCGCGCGCGCTGCGCGCTGTAGCGATTGCGCGTACGGTCGCCCAGAAAGCGCCGGGTCTGGTCGTCCAGTTGGGCCTCCAGAGCGATCGCCGTATAAGCCTCCGGACGCAGCGCCGGACAGCCGATCGATGCGCAGTTGACCGCGAAATGAATGCGCGGCTCGCTGAAGTCCGGCGCGCCGCGCAGCAGGCCATGCTCGATGTCGTCGAGACTGCGAGTGCTGCCCAACAGTGGCGCAATGGACTGCTTCCAGGGCGAGCGAAACACGCTGCCGAGATCCTTGATCGAGGTCAGATCGGGATAGCGGGTGAGGATCAGCTCGACCGTCCAGGCGTTGTAGGCGTTGATCAGAAAGGCCATCCGCTGCGGCGGACTCCAGCGATCAAACTCGGCACGAGTGACGCCCGCCAGCGGGTCCAGATAGGCGCGCAGGCTGGCTCGCTCAAGGCCAAAGCCGGCATAGTCGACCGTGCTGGTGTGGCCGTCAGTGCTCCAGCGCACGTGCGACTGCAGCAGCTTGGTCCAGGCCACGTGGTCGTGGTCGTAAGCCTCCACTGGGACAGCACTGCCCGGCGCGGCACGCAGCGCCAAGGCCAGGCTGAGAAGAAGGAGCGCAGTCAGGATTCGCATCGGTCGGGCGTCATGGGTGGGGGTGATCGTGTGCTCATCTTCCTTCAAGAGGCGTGCGGAAGGCGTTTCGGTTCGCGCCGACGACGTCTGCGCGCGGGCCCACGTGCGTCTTTAAATCGGGTTGCCCCGGTTCCGGGGGCCAATGTTGGCGATATCAGGCTATTCTCAATGCTTGGCCAGGCGGGGGGCCTTCTGGGGCCGAGCATGTCAGACAACGAACTTCTTGCCTTGCGCGATGACGATGCCCAGCCGGCGGCGCTCGAGGCGAGCGCTGACGCCTGGCGCATCCTCATTGTCGACGACGAAGAGCAGGTGCACCGGGTTACCCGGTTCGCCCTCGAGGGCGCGCACATCCTCGGCCGCCCGCTGCGCTTTGAGAGCGCCTACTCGGCCAGCGAGGCCCGTGCCCTGCTCGCGCTCGGCCGCTACAGCTGCATCCTGCTCGACGTGGTGATGGAGTCCGAAGACGCCGGCCTGAAGCTGGTTGGCGAGATTCGCGGCCGCTTCGAGGACCCGGCGGTGCGCATCGTGCTGCGCACCGGCCAGCCCGGCTACGCGCCCGAAATCGAGGTCATCCAGCAGTACGACATCAACGATTACCGCGCCAAATCCGAGCTGACCAGCCAGCGTCTGCTGACCACGTTGACCTCGGCGCTGCGCTCGTTCCAGCAGATCCGCACCATTGAGGCCAACCGTGAAGGCCTGGCACTGATTCTCGACGCCGCCTCCAGCCTGCTCGAAGTGAAGGCGGTGCGCAGCTTTGCCGAGGGCGTTCTGACCCAGATTTGCGCAATGCTGCACGTTGATGCGGACGGCGTGCTCTGCGCGCAGCTGCGCGGCGAGGTCAGCGGCGAGCTGCAGGTGCTGGCGGCGTCGGGGCGGTTTGCCGGCAAACAGGGAATGTCGCTGGCTGCGCTCGACGATCCGCAGCTGGAAGACCGCGTGCAGCGTGTGCTGGACACCGAGCGCAACGAGTTTGGTCGTGACCACGCGGCGCTGTTCATCCGCTCGCCGCGCGCCGAGCGACTGGTCGTGCACGTGGCCGTCGAAAGCGAGATTTCCGAGCTTGACCGCAAGCTGCTGGAGCTGTTCTCGATCAATATCGCCATCGGTCTGGACAACGCCCAGCTGTTTGAAGAGCTGGAGACGATGGCCTTTCGCGACACCCTGACGGGCGTCTGGAATCGCGCCTCGCTGGAGCGTGAGCTGGTCCGTCGCTGCCAGCTCGGGGCGCCGTTTGCGCTGGCGCTGGCCGACATCGACAACTTCCAGGCGGTCAATGACGGCCTCGGCCACGAGATCGGCGACCGCACGCTGAAGGCAGCCGCCGGCCTGCTGGCGGAGGCGTTTGGCAGCGACGCCTTCCTGGCCCGCACCGCGGCTGACAACTTCGCCGTGGTGCTGGACGATGAGTCCGCCGACGGCGCCGCCATGACCGAGCGACTGCAGGCGCTGGCCGGGCGCCTGCAGCGGAATCTGGAGGTCGACGGCCACGAGATTGCGCTGACCATGACGCTGGGCGTGGCGCGCTATCCGGCGCAGGGCCACAGCGCGTCAACCCTGTTCCGCAACGCCGGCATCGCCCTCAAGCAGGGCAAGCGGCTGAATCGCAGCAGCCACCAGTTTTTCGATGACCGCTTCGAGCGCGAGCTGCAGGGGCGACTCGACACCGTCCGCGAGCTGCGCAGTGCGATCGGGCAGTCGGCCCTCAAGCTGGTCTACCAGCCGCAGGTCGACATGCTCAGCGGCGCCCTGCTCGGGGTCGAGGCGCTGGTCCGCTGGCGGCGCCGCTCGGGCTGGGTGCAGCCGGACCAGTTCATTCCTGCCGCCGAGGAGTCCGGGCAGATACTGGCAATTGGCGAGTGGGTGCTGGCCGAGGCCTGCCGGCAGCAGGTGCTGTGGCAGACACAAAGCGGCCGCCGACTGGCGATGGCGGTCAACGTCTCGCCGCGGCAGCTGAAGGATCCGGGCTTTCCAGCCATGGTCCGCCGGGTGATGGAGGCCAGCGGCATCGATCCGGGTTGCCTTGAGCTTGAGATCACCGAGTCGCTGCTGCTGGCCGAAGGCGAGCGCGCGCAGGAGACGCTGGCGGCGCTGCGCCGATCCGGCATTGGTATCGCGATTGACGACTTCGGGACCGGGCACTCGTCGCTGAGCCGCCTGCAGCGGCTGCCGATCGACCGCCTGAAAATCGACCGTTCGTTCGTGACCGGCCTGGTTGAGCGGCCGGAGGATCGGATCATCGCCGCGATGATCATCAACATGGGCCATCTGCTGGGCCTGAAGGTGATCGCTGAAGGGGTCGAAACCCCAGCCCAGGCAGACCGCCTGCGCGAGATGGAGTGCGACCAGGCGCAGGGCTATCTGTTCGGGCGGCCGGTGGCACCGGAAGATATCGACCTGTCTGGCGCGCACTGATCACCGATGCGCGCCGCCCTGCTGCTGCTGCTGGCGCTGTGGCTGCCGTTGGCCGGGGCGGCAGAGCGCGATCTGGCAGCGCGCTTTGAATCGATCAGCGATCTGGAGTCCGTTCCGGATGGCGTGGTCACGGCACTTGCCCAGGACGCGGCCGGCTATCTGTGGATCGGCAGTACCCGCGGGCTGATCCGGCATGATGGCTATGCGTTCCGGCGCCACGTGCACCGCCGCAATGACCCGCTGAGCATCGGCGGCAACCTGATCCGCTCGCTGCTGCTGGCCCGCGACGGCCGGCTGTGGGTGGGCACCGATGCCGACGGGCTGTCGGTCTATGACCCGCTCAGCGAGCATTTCACGGTCTATCGGCACGCATTGGATGACGCCGGCAGCATTCCTCCGGGCGCGGTGCTGGCGCTGGCCGAGGATCCGGAGGGTGGCATCTGGCTTGGAACCCGCGGCGGCGGCGTGGCCAGGCTGGATCCCGCCAGCGGCGCCCTCCGCGCCTTCCGGCTTGGCGCGCCGGATGCCCTGGCGCCGCGCGCCGACTTCGTCCACGCGCTGCACTTCGATGCCGACGGCAGCCTCTGGATCGGCAGCCGTGCCGGCTTGCGGCGCCTGCCGGCGCGAGCCAGCGAGGTGCAGGAGGTGCGGTCGACGGCGATCGACAAGGCTGGACTCGAGTCCGATGCGGTCTACAGCCTGCTTGAGCCCGGCGATGGCCGGCTCTGGGTCGGTACCCAGATGGGCCAGCTGTACCTGATCGACACCCGCACGCTGGCCGTCGAGCGACCGCAGATCGAGCCGGGCACGGCCCCCGGTACGCTCGACTCGGTGTCGTCGATGGTGCGGCTGGAGAACGGCGAAGTGTGGCTGGGCCGCTCCAGCGGTATCGAAGTACGCGAAGCGGGCAGCGGCCGTCTGCTGCGCTACATCCAGCACGATCCGGCGCGGCCAACCGGCCTCGCCGGCAACGAAGTGCGGGCGCTGCTGCAGGACCGCTCCGGCCTGCTCTGGGTCGGAGGCTTTGGCGGCGGCGTGCAGTGGCATGACCCGGCCAATCGCTGGGTGCGCGTGCTGCGCGGCGAACCCGGTCATGGCGGGGTGTTCTCGCAGCCGGACATATCCAGCCTGCTGGTGCGCCGCAACGGCGACCTTTGGCTGGGCACGCGCGGACGCGGCGTGGCCATTCTGGATCGCGATCTCAAGCTGATTGGTGGGCTGTCGCCCGACACCCAGTCCGGAGAGGGTCTGAGCGTTGGCTGGATCACCGCGCTGGCGGAAGCCGCCGATGGCCAGATCTGGCTCGGCAGCCGTGACGGCCTGCGACGCTTCCAGCCGGACGCCGGGACCTTCGAGCGTTTCGGCGTTGAAGACGGCCTGATAAACCTGAGCGTGCGACGGCTGCTGCTCGACCGCCTCGGCACGCTGTGGATCGGCACCGGCGATGGGCTGTTCCGGCTGCCGGCGCAGGGCACGCGGATCGAGCGACTCGGGCTGCCGGATGGGCGACCGCTGACCGGCGAGTTCAACGCGTTTTCCGAAGACCGCGCCGGCGACCTGTGGATCGGCGCCTCCAGCGGACTGTACCGCTACGCGACGGCAGAAGCGCAGCTGCGGCAGATCGACCACCAGGCCCAGCCGGGCTTGCCGCATCAGAGCGTTGTGGGCCTGCTGGTCGACAGCCAGGATCGGCTGTGGGTTGACACCGTCGAGGGTCTGTTTCTGATGCACACGACGCCCAGCGGTTGGGGCTTCGATTCGATCAGCGGTCGGCTCGGGGTTGACGGCGACTTTGGCGCCAACCTGCTGGAGGACGCGCAGGGCAGGATCTGGAGCCACCGCAACGTCTACGACCCGGCGCAGGACAGCGTCTACAGCCTGACCCAGGGCGACGGCATCGACTTTGGCACCGGCTGGTTCCGCTCCTATGCGCGCAGCCCGTCCGGGCACCTGCTGTTTGGTGGCAGCCACGGCCTGCTGGTGATCCGGCCGGAGCACTTCATGCCCTGGACCTACCAGCCGCCGCTGGTGCTGACCGAACTGCGCATCGCGGACCGCCCGCATGCGGTCGCCGACCTCGGCGCGGGGCTGCGCCTCGATCCCGGCCAGCGCAATCTGACCGCCGAGTTTGCAGCGCTCGACTTCAGCGGCCCACACCGGCTGCGCTATGCCTATCGGTTGATGGGCGTGGAGGAGGAGTGGGTCAACACCGATGCCGGCCGCCGCATCGCCGCCTACCGCAACCTGCAGCCCGGCAGCTATCGACTGCAGATTCGGGCCAGCAACCGCAGCGGCGCGTGGAGCAGCAACCAGATCGATCTGCCGGTTGACGTGCTGCCGGCGTGGTGGGAGACGCGGACCTTTTTCTTTCTGGCCATTCTGGCCGGCGTCCTGCTGGCGGCACTGGCCATGCGCCTGCGGGTTGCCTTTCTGCGTCAGCAGGCGACCGCGCTGGAAGCGCTGGTGGCGCGTCGCACCGACGAACTGTCGCACGCCAAGGCGGGCGCCGAAGCCGCGCTGGCGGATCTGGAGCGCGCCAAGGACCAACTGGTCGAGGCCGAGAAGATGGCCTCGCTGGGCGCGCTGGTGGCCGGGGTGGCGCACGAGATCAACACCCCGATCGGCATTGCGGTGACGGCCGCCTCCCACCTGAGCGACATCTCGCGGCAGGCCGAGGCGCGATTCAACGAAGGAAAGCTTACCAAGGGCGAATTGAAGCAGTGGCAGCAGAGCGTGGCCGAGGGCAACGCCCTGATCCTGGGCAACCTTGAGCGCGCCGGCCGGCTAGTCAGCAGCTTCAAGCGGGTTGCCGTCGACCAGTCCAGCGAAGAGCGCCGACATTTCGAGCTCAGGGGGTTTCTCGAGGAGGTCCGCACCGCCCTGCGGCCCGGCTTCCGGCGCACCGGCTACGTGCTGCAGATCGATTGTCCGGCCGGTATCCAGCTCGACACCTATCCTGGTGCGCTGTTCCAGATCCTCACCAACCTGGTCAACAACGCATTGATTCACGCCTTTGACGGCCGCGACAGTGGCCAGATGACCCTCACCGCCCGCATCGATGGCCACGAAGTCGAGCTGCGCTTCCGCGACAACGGCGCCGGCATGCCCGCCGATGTCGCCAGTCGCGCCTTCGATCCGTTCTTCACCACCCGCCGCAGCAGCGGCGGGTCGGGCCTCGGACTGCACCTGGTCTACAACCTGGTCACCCAACTGCTGCGCGGGCGGATCGAGCTGCACACCGCGTCCGGTCAGGGCAGCGAGTTCGTGATCCGGCTGCCGCTGCTGGCGCTGGCGCCGTAAGCCATGTGCGGCGGGACGCTGACGGCGGGGTTCCCGCGGTCAAAACCTTGCCCACCTGCAGCACCCCGGCTCGGCGGCCAACCGCGCGGCAAGCCAGCAGACGTGCTTCAAACGGCCCGCCTGGCTCAGCCGCGTCGCCACGCAAAGAAGCGCTCGGCCCAGCGCAGGGCGGTCTGCGGGGCGTGGGCCTTTTTCCAGACGCCAGCGGCGTACTTGTTCGCCTCGCTCATCGTCGGATACACATGGATCGTGCCGAGCAGCTTGTTGAGCCCGATGCCCCACTTCATCGCCAGTACGAACTCAGCCAGCAGCTCACCGGCGTGGGCGCCGACGATGCTGGCACCGAGAATGACGTCGCTGCCCGGCTTGGTCAGCACCTTGACGAAGCCGTGGTCGGCGCTGTCGGCGATGGCGCGGTCGAGGTCGTCGATGCCGTAGCGGGTGACCTCGAAGGCGATCTCCTGCGCCTTGGCCTCATCCTCGGAAATGCCGACGCGGGCGACCTCGGGATCGGTGAAGGTGACCCAGGGAATCACCCGGTAGTCGGCCTTGTACGACCAGAACGGTGCCAGCAGGGCGTTGACGGCCGCATACCAGGCCTGGTGTGCGGCGACGTGGGTGAACTGGTAGGGGCCGGCGACGTCGCCGCAGACGTGGATGTTGGGGAAGTTGGTGCGCAGCAGTGCGTCGTGCTCGATGGTGCCGGCATCGGCGATGCGCACGCCCAGCTCCTCGAGCCCGAAGCCGCTGACGTTGGCGGTGCGGCCAAGCGCCAGCAGCAGGCGGTCGAAGCCGATGCGCACTTCGCTGCCGTCGTGTTCGCAGACCAGCACGCCGCCGGCGCCGTCCTTTTCGACCCGCAGCGCCTCGTGCGACGTGGCGACTCGCAGCCCTTCGGCAATGAAGCGGGCCCGCACTTGCTGCGCCGCATCGGCGTCCTCGCGCGGCAGCAGGCGTGGCGCGCGGCCGACGATGCTCACCTCACTGCCGAGCCGCGCGAAGCACTGCGCCAGCTCGCAGCCGATCGGTCCGCCGCCCAGCACCAGCAGCCGCCTGGGCTGCTCGCGCAGGCCCCACACGGTGTCGCTGGTCAGAAATTCGACCTGATCAAGACCGGGCAGATCCGGCACGCTGGGCCGCGCGCCCGTGGCGATAACCAGGCTGCGAGCGGAGAGCCGACGGCCATTTACCTCGACTTCCCACGGACTGACGATGCGCGCCGCGCCTTCGATGACATCGACGCCAAGGCCGCTGTAGCGCTCGACCGAGTCGTGCGGCTCGATCTTCCCGATCACCGTCTGCACGCGTTCCATGGCTTCGGCAAAGTCAAACTCCGCCTGCATGCTGCGGACGCCGTACTTGGCGCTGTCGCGCGCCTCGGCCAACAGGCGAGCGGTGCGAAGCAGCGCCTTGGACGGCACGCAGCCGGTGTTGAGACAGTCGCCGCCCATCTTGTGCTTTTCGATCAACGCGACCTTCGCCTTCACCGCCGCGCCGATGTAGCTGGTGACCAGCCCGGCCGAGCCGGCGCCAATCGCGATCAGGTTGTAGTCGTAGCGCCGTGGCCGGGTGTGGCCGGCGTACACGCGCCGGGCCGCGAGCAGGTGCGTGATCCAGCGCATCGCCAGCGGCAGCAGTCCGATGATGACGAAGGCGCCGATCAGGCCGGGTGAGAGGACGTCGCGCAGGCTTTCAATTTGGGCCAGCTGGGTGCCGGCATAGACGAATGCAACCGTGCCCGGCAGCATGCCGAGCTGGCTTACCCAGTAGAAGGTAAGCAGTCGCAGCGCGGTCAGCCCCGACAGCAGATTGACCAGGAAGAACGGAAACAGCGGCACCAGCCGCAGGGTGAACAGAAAAAACGCGCCATCGCGCGCAACGCCCGCGTCAAACGACTTGAGCCGCTCGCCGTAGCGCGCGCGCAGGCCGTCGCGCAGCAGGAAGCGCGCGGTCAGAAACGCCAGCGAAGCGCCAATCGAACTGGCGAATGACACCAGCAGGGTGCCGGTCACCACGCCGAACACGGCGCCCGCCGCCAGCGTCATCACCGCCGCGCCCGGAATCGACAGCGCGGCCACCGAGACATAGATGAAGAAGAATCCGGCCAAGGCCAACCACAGGTTGGCGTCGACCCAGCCCGACAGCTCGGTTTGCCGCGCCTTGAGAGTGGCGAGGCTGAGCTGGTCGGCGAGGCCGCTGCGGTAGACGAAGAAAGCCACGATCAGCAGGATCGCGACCAGCGCCACGCGGGCCACGGTGGAGTGTCCTGATCGGCCGGTCTCCGACGCGCTCATTGACGCGTTCCGGCACAGCGGCGCAGGGAAAGTCGCATGGGGTCGATATCCAGATAGCGCAGCGCTACATGCTAGCCCGACTGCAGCCACTCCGTGCGCCATATCCGTCGGCTGCGTCGTGTCGGCCTCAAGCAGCACCTATCGGGCGCGCGTCGAATCGGGCACCATCCAGCGGCGCCGCCGCCCTTCACACGCGCCCTCGTTGACCGGTTTCCGACCGGCGTTCCGCCTCGCCCATTTCAACCACCTGTCCCGACCACCCAGGAAAGCCCCATTGAACGCAATCGCCCTCCGCTGCAGCGCTGCTGCTGCAGCGCTGATCCTGCTTGCCGGTTGCGCTGCCACCACCCGCTTCGAGTCGCCCTCGGAGGGCAGCCGGCTGGCGGTGCGCGGCTACTCGTCCGACGCGCTGCCGCGCACCGAGCGGCTGAGCTCAAAGGCCACCGGACAGCATGAGTTCAAGGCCACCTCGGCCGATGGCGATGCGCTGTACGGCATCCTGCCGCTGCGGGTCAGCGGTGGGAAGATGGCTGGCAGCATCCTGTTCTTCGCGCCGGCGCTGTTCATCGGCGGGTTTCGCGATGTGTTCCCGTACTACGAGATCGATGCCGATGCCGGCGTGGTGCGCTACCGGTCGAAGGACGAGAAGAATTGGCGCATCTACACGCCCACCGAGGCCGAGCAGGCGCGCGCCCGCGAGTGGTTCGAGCGCACCTCGGGCTAGCAGCCTAGCCGGGTTAAGTCCGACCGTCTGCTAGTCGGCGGGAGCGCCCCGCACCAGCCGCAGCGGGAGCAGGTCCGGGCGGCTCTCATACCAGTCGGTGGCTCCGATCAGGCGGTAGTCGCGCTCGGTCTGGTCAAGCTCCACGCCCAGCGCCAGCACGCCCCAGCGCAGCAGCAGGTCACCGCTGGCTTTGGCATCGGCAAGCCGCAGCCGGGCACGCGCCTTGAAGCGTCGGTTCTCGGCCTGCAGGCGGTCGAGCACCAGCGACGTGCCGCGCAGCTGCAGATCGGTTTGCACCTGGGTCTGGCCAGCGTCGACCAACCGTGCCACCCACTTGGGGAATGGCTTTTTCTGGGTGAACAGCGCCAGCAGCAGGCTGACATCCTTCATTTCCATTCGCGCCTCGGCGTCGACCCTCATCGGCCGGCCCCAGCTGGCCTGCGCCTGCGGCAGGTGGATCTGCGCCCACCAGTCGCCGCGGGCGTTGCCGGCGGCGTCCTGGAAGGCAACCCGACTCAAATCGATGCGGGTGCCATCCAGCTGCAGGCGACGGCGCGTGAGGTCGCTGGCCGCCAGCCGGGTCTGAATACGGACATCACCGGCCATGCTCAGCGCGGCAATCCGCATCTGCGCCTGACTGCCGCGCACGTCCAGCTCGCCACGCTCGACCCTGCCGCGGGCATCCAGCGTCAGGTCGCCGCTCAAGGTGCCGCTGCCGCCGGTGAAGCTCAGGTCGCGCTTCGGCAAGTACAGGTTGTAGTGGGTGAGATCTGGCACGCGGGCATCGGTGAAGCGGACCCTGGCCAGCAGCGTTTCGCGAAAGTGGCGCAGATCGCCGGATGAATCCAGATCAAGGGTGAGGTCGCTGCCTTCGACGTAGATCTGCTCCGGCGCAGCGCGCGGCGCCATGGCAAACCGGCCCAACTGCATGTGCACGCGCACCTGCGGCGCCGCGTCAGCGGCGGTCGCCGGCTCGATCCGGCCGGTCGCCCGACCGCTGCCGCTGATGGTGTCATTGAGCACCTGGGCTTCGAGCTGCACCTCGGGCAGCTCGAAGCGGCTTCCGGGCGCAAGCTCACCGCGCGCCAGCTGCAGGTCGGCATCGAGCACACCGGCACCGTTGAAGTCGAACCAGCGCTTGCGCACCAGCAGCTCAGACAGCCAGCGCAGCGAGTCGAACCGCCAGCGCAGTGATACCTGTCCGGACGTGTTTTGCAGCAGCGAACCCCAGCCGTCCAGTGGCAGGGTTCGCTGGTCAATCTGCAGCTGCGCGTCGAGTCGCGCGTCGCCGTCCGCGGCCGCCGGGAAGGTGGCCAGCAGCACGACCTGCTGATCGACCCCGGCCTGCACGGACAGCACGTTGTTGCGACGCACGCCGCCATCAACCGCGATGCTAAGCGGCAGCCGCAGCTCCAGCGTGCCACCCGGCTGCAGCTCGCCGCGCTGCAGCGCGAGGTCGAGCAACAGCGTTCCGGCGGCGGGCTGCCGCTGCACCTGCGTCGGCTGGCCGGCCTGCCGCGTGAGATCCAGAGCGTCGGTCTTGGCGTCGACCTGCAGCGCGAGCGTGAGCAGCGCCAGCTTGCAGCGGCCCGGGTGCCGGGCCGGCACGTGACGTTCCATCGCCAGCTCCAGTCCGATTCGCGCGGCGCTCAGCAGGTCGGTGTCGGCGAAGCTCAGCCGCGCATCACGCAGGGCCAGCGTCGACGGGTGGATCTCCAGCGGCCCGCCGCGCAGCTGCTTGGTCATGGCGAGCGTGGCCTGACCCAAGCCGACCGCACGCAGCGCATTCCAGCGCAGCTCGCGCACGCTGCTGCTGTGGATGCGCGGCAGACTGAGCGTCCATGCCTCCGCCGACGGCTGCCGCGGCGGCATCTGCGTGTCAACCCGATCCACGCTGACAACCAGATCGTGGGCGCGAAGTGTCGGCAGCCGCAGCTCGCGCCACAGCAGCGGCAACAGGGCTATCCGGCCGCTGGCGTAGTTCGCTTCGGCCCGCCACTGCGTGTTCCGCACATGACCCTTGGTCACCACGTCCTGGGCCAATACAACGCCCGGCCACGGGGAGACGGCGGCCCGCCATTGGACCTCGAAGCGCTCAGGGAACCGATTGATTGCGCGGTCGGCCAGCGGCGAGTTGAGAAACAGCGCGGCGGCCAGCAGATAGCCGACATACACGATCAGCGCGAGCCGCAGCACGCTACGCACACCAGGTGGTAGACGGGCAGAACGCTGGCTCTGGATTTCCGGCATCCGGGAAGCATGCCCGAGACCGTTCGTAGGCGTCTCCCCAGACGAGCTGCCGGCACCCCCAATCACCACGGCACTCGGCCGCAGCCGATTCACTCGACCGGGTGCGCGTGCCGCCGCGAATCCGCCACGGTCAGCCGCTGCCGCAGCAGGCCAGCACGGGCAATCCGATGTACAAAACAGGGCGACAACGCAGCGGGCTCGCAGGACGCATCTGCCACGCGGTCGGCGGCCGCCGCACTCAGCCGGCGGCCGCTTATCGACCGCATGCGCAGGCGCCCCGACGCCGAGGCGCGTGCGGTGCGAGTGGCCAAGATTACTTGGTGAGGTCCTTGGCGGCCTTCTTGAGGTCGGCCTTGGCGTCGCCATAGCCGGCCTGCACCTTGCCTCCCGCGTTCTGCAGCTTGCCCTTGTTCTCCAGGGTCTTGTCCCCGGTGATCCGGCCAGCAACTTCCTTGACCTTCCCCTTCACTTCCTTGACGCGACCGTCACTCTGATCCTTGTTCATGCGCAACTCCTTCGGGTGGTGGGACGAACGGGCGGGCCGGTTCGATCCGGCGTAATCCGCCTGGATCAGGCTGCGGCGGCGCGCTGCTTGCGTCTGTACGCGAGCGCACACTGTCAAGAGTCCAGTTCACGACAGGTAAGGCGGCGGCGCTGGCGCCACGGACATCGGTGCTCTGGAGCAGCTCGGCAAAGACCGGTCCCAGCAGCTGCTGCGGCGCAGCAGAATATGTTTCATAGTGGTGCAATGGAGCACTCCGAGTTCGCCCCGTTTGATGCCTTGGCCACACCCGTGCTGCGGGTGGTGGACGGCCGCATCGACTATCTGAATCCGGCTGCGGCGTCTTGGCTCGGTGCCGGCCTGAGGCGCCTGCGCCGGCAGGCGCTGACGAATATCGATCCAGAGGGCAGTCTCGCCCAGCTGGTGGAGCGCGCCAGCGCGACGTCGGGCAGCCTGCGGGGATTGCGGCTGGCCATCGGTGCCGCTCAGCCTGAGCTGCGGTTCGCGCACGCTTTAGTCAGAACGGACAGCGCCGGTGCGGTTTGGCTGGAGCTGCATCCGGTCGACGAGTTTCCCGGCGCCGACCCGGCCACCCTGCTGCCGGCGGCACTCAGCGTCGCGCTGAAGGGGCTCGCCCACGAGGTCAAGAATCCGCTGGCGGGGCTGAAGGGCGCTGCCCAGCTGCTGCAGCGGCGGGTGACCGACAACGATGCGCTGCGCTATGTGGACGTGATCCTCGCCGAAACCGAGCGTTTGCTCACTTTGGTGCAAAGACTGCTCGATCCTGCCCCGCCCAGCCCCCTTTGCCCCACAAACGTGCATAGCGTTCTCGAGCGCGTGCGTCTGCTGGCTGAGGCCGAGGCCGGTTGGGCGGTGCGGATCGTCCGCGACTATGACCCCAGCCTGCCGGAGCTCGCGGCCGACGCGGACCGGCTCACGCAGGCATTGCTCAATCTGGTCCGAAATGCCCTGCAGGCAGACGCCAGCGAGGTAAAGCTTCGCACCCGGGCCGAAACCGGCGTGGTGATTGGCGACCGCCCGCACCGTCTGGCGCTGCGCATCGAGATCATCGACGACGGCCACGGCGTACCCGAAGCGCTGGCCGAGCGGGTGTTTCTGCCGCTGGTCTCGGGCCGCGCCCAAGGGTCTGGCCTCGGACTTGCATTGGCTCAGCAGGTGGCGCGCGAACACGGCGGCTCGCTCAGCTACCGCTCGCGCCGCGGCCATACGGTGTTCACCTTGCTGTTGCCGGCGGGCGACGGCCGCGACGGCTGACGGTAGCGCGAGGCCAGGGGCTAGCGGCGGGGTTGCAATGTTTCTTTGAACAGGAGCCGGGCATGAACCAGATTGTCGATCAACGCGGCCAAGCGGATGGCGGGATTGGCTATTCGATCCACCACCGGCGGGCCTTCGCGAAGGCCACGCTCCCCAGTCCCCAGTCCCCAGTCCCCAGTCCCGCTCCCGCGAATGGCTGACATCTGGGTTATTGACGACGACCGCTCGGTACGCTTCGTGCTCGCAGAGGGGCTGCGCGAAGCCGGCTACAGCGTGCGCGAGTTCGAGGGCGCGCGCAGCGCGCTGGTGGCGCTGGCCGGGGGCGCGCCGTCGCTGGTGTTCACCGACGTACGGATGCCCGAAGTTGATGGTCTGGCCCTGCTCGATGCGTTGAAGGAACGCCGACCCGACCTTCCGGTGGTGGTGATGAGCGCCTACACCGACATCGCCAGCACCGCCGGCGCCTTCAAGGGCGGCGCCCACGATTTCCTGTCCAAGCCGTTCGACATGGACGCCGCGGTGGCGATGGCCACCCGCGGCCTGCAGAGCCGGCAGCGCAAGGAGCCCGCCGCAGCGCCCAGCGCCGATAGCGATCTGGTCGGCGAGTCGCCGGCGATGCGGGAACTGTTTCGGGCGGTCGGTCGTCTGGCCCAGGCGCCGCTGGCGGTGCTGATCACCGGCGAAACCGGCACCGGCAAAGAGCTGGTTGCCAGCGCCCTGCACCGCCACTCGCCGCGCTCCGAGCGTCCGTTTGTCGCGCTCAATACAGCGGCGATCCCGGCCGAACTGCTGGAGTCCGAACTGTTCGGGCACGAGGCCGGCGCCTTTACCGGCGCCACCCGGCGGCACACCGGGCGTTTCGAGCAGGCCGATGGCGGCACCCTGTTTCTGGACGAGATCGGTGACATGCCGCTGTCGCTGCAGACCCGCCTGCTGCGGGTGCTGGCGGAAGGCGAGTTCTTCCGCGTCGGTGGCCGCGAGCTGATCCGGGTCGACGTGCGCGTGATCGCCGCCACCCATCAGGATCTCGACAAGCTGGCCGCCGCCGGCCGCTTCCGCGCCGACCTGCTGCATCGCCTCGACGTCGTCCGCCTGCGCCTCCCGCCGCTGCGTGAGCGGCCGGAGGATGTGCCGCTGCTGGCCAATCGCTTTCTGGCCCAGGCGGTGGCGCAGCTTGGCAGCGGAGCCAAACGCTTCGAACGCAGCGCGCTGACGCGATTGCAGGCGCACTCCTGGCCGGGCAACGTCCGCGAGCTGGAGAACCTGTGCTGGCGGGTGGCCGCCCTGGCGCCTGGGGAAACCATCCTCGCCAGCGACCTGCCGCCGGCGCTGGGCAACAGCGCGCTGGTCGCGGCGCAGTCGGCGCAGGATGCCGATCCGGATCAACCGGGCAGCGATTGGGAGGCAACCCTGCGTCGCTGGGCAGCGGCTCAGCTCGCCGCCGGCGTCGAACCGCTGTATCCCGACGCGCTGGCCCGCTTCCAGCGCGCCCTGATGGAATGCGCTCTGGCCGCCACCGATGGCCATCGACAGGACGCCGCCAAGCGCCTCGGCCTTGGTCGCAACACCCTCACCCGCAAGCTGGGCGCCTCGCGCCGCCGCACTCGCTGAGCCCAACCTGCAGCGGATAGCACGCTGCGATCGTAGTCCCGACGCCGGCGCGGCAGGTGCTTGATGCGTGTGTCCCGCTGCTCACTTTGAGCGTGCGCGCTGCCACTCGTCGCAGACGCGTTGGCGGTGCCTGTGGGTCGGCACCCGCATAGCGGGCAGGTGCCGCTGCACGACCTTCCCGCCGATCAATCAGCCCGCATGTTTCATGAATTCGCGCGATGATCGCGCAGGATGTTGTCCGCACCGGAGGTTGTCCGGAGGAGCGGCGTATCGGGCCATACGACCGACTGCGGAAAATCTCCTGTGCGGACAAGAGTCAAGCGAGGGCGCGCGCGATTCATGAAACCTGCGGGTTAGATCGCGGCTGAAGCCGCGCAGCAGACAGCCGGCCGGGGCAAACCGCCGCTTGTGCAGTATGCTGCGCCTACTCGCAATCCAATAGGGCGCCCCGACCAACGTCGCCGCGCCACTTTCAAGCCGGCGACGCAATCCCGTCCTGGCGTTCACTCCGAGGGACCCAAAAAAATGAATCCGACAGCACGCTCCGTGCGCCGCAAAATTGCCACCACCATCGCAGTCGCGCTGTTTTCCTGCGGCGCCGCGCATGCGGCGCAACTGGGAAACGACGATGCCCAGAGCAGGGCTCTGACTGCCGGTCAATCGACAGCGGCGGAGTCTTCCCGCCATCAGGACCAGCGCGTCTACATCGTGCAGCTGGCCGAGCCGGCACTGGCCGCCTACCGCGGCGGTATCGACGGCTTGCGCGCCGCTCCGCGCCGCAGCGACTCGCCGCGCAAGCTGGACACCAAAAGCCCGGAAGCGCTTGCCTACGTGAGCCACCTCGAAGCACAGCAGGCGCAGACGCTGGCGCGGGCCAGCAGCGAGGTTGGCCGGCAACTCACTCCCATTTTCAGTTTCCAGCACGCCCTGAACGGCTGGGCCGTGCGGCTGAGTGGCGGCGAGGCGCTGAAGCTCGCTGAGCTGCCGGGCATCCTGCAGGTAGAAGAGTCAAAGCAGTACGCGTTGGACACCGACGCCGGCCCGCAGCTGATTGGTGCCCCGGCCATCTGGGACGGCTCGGCCGTGCCTCCGCCGGGCTCCGGCACGCGCGGCGCGGGAATCGTCATTGGTGTGCTCGACAGTGGCGCCAATCTTGACAGCCCATCGTTCTCCCAGGTGGCTTCCGATGGCTACGTCCATATCAACCCGTTGGGCGATGGCGTTTTTCTTGGCCACTGCAATCCCACCAACCCCGGCTTCCAGGCTGGCAACGTCTGTAACAACAAGCTGATCGGCGGCTACGACTTCATCTTTCCGATCGTCTCCGGCGACCCCAATGCCCTGGAAGATCCGCTGATTGACGACGACAACGGTCACGGCAGCCACACGGCGTCGACCGCAGGCGGCAATCCGCGCACCTTGAGCGAGGCACCGGTTGTCGGCACACAGATCAGCGGCGTGGCACCACGCGCCACCCTGGTCATCTTCGACGTGTGCTACACGCAGATTTCCGATGGCCGCGGACTCTGCGATGGGTCGGCCTCGATCGCTTCAGTCAATGCGGCAATCGCCGATGGCCAAGTCGATGTGATCAACTACTCGATCAGCGGCGGCACCTCGCCGTGGACCGACGGTGTGTCCGTGGCGTTCCGCAACGCCACCGCTGCTGGCGTGCTGGTGTCGGCGTCGGCCGGCAACTCCGGCCCCGGTGCCGCCACGGTCGCCCACAATGAGCCTTGGACGATCACCGTCGCCAACAGTTCGCACAATCGCAGCACACCAGCAAGCAAGAGCATCTCGATCGACGGTGGTCCGCAGAACCTGCCGCTGCTGGCGCCAGGCGGTGGCTTCATCGAGGTCGGCTCCGACCTGACCGATGAGCCAATCAAGGTATCGCCCAATCTGCTGGGCTGCACAGCCAGCGGCGGTGTGCCCAACGGGACCTTCGCCGGCGGGTTCGCCATCGTGGCGCGCGGCGACTGCAACTTCAGCGAAAAGGCCGCCAATGCGGCGGCGGCTGGCGCGGAGTATCTGCTGGTCTACAACAACCGGCCGGGCGGCATCACCGGCGTCAACGTAGCGCCTGCAGCGATTCCGGTGCTGTTTTTGTCCCAGACCCAAGGTCTCGCCGCCGTCGCCGCTCTGGGTGCCGCAGCGGGCACCGCCGACTATGACGATGTGGTCGACCCGCCAGTCGGCGTGCCGTCCCAACCCGACGTCGTCAACACGAGCAGCTCTCGCGGCCCCAGCCCGATCAACGTGCTGAAGCCAGACGTGACCAACCCGGGCACCAACATTCTGGCGGCGATCAATGGCCCGGCTGAAGCAGTTGACTTCCTCACCGGCACCTCGATGTCCAGCCCGCACACTGCGGGTGCTGCCGCGCTGCTGTTCGCGGTGCACGATGGCTGGACCCCGATGGAGATCAAGTCAGCGCTGATGCTGACCGCCAAAACCACCGCGGTGTTCAAGCAAGACGGCATCACGCCAGCCGATCCGTTTGACATGGGCGCTGGTCGCGTGCAGGTCAACATCGCGGCCCAGAGTGGCCTGGTGATGAATGAAACCGTCGCCAATTTTGTGGCGGCGAATCCGGCCGCGGGCGGCAACCCGGCGACCCTCAACCTGGCGTCGCTGCAGAACCGCGCCTGCGAAGTCAGCTGCAGCTTCAGCCGCACTTTCCGCAATCCGACCGCCACCGCCGAGTCCTACGCGGTCAGCTTCAGCGCTGCCAACGGGCTCACGGCCAACGTGATGCCGACGACCCTGGCAGCGGCTGCGGGGCAGACCGCCAGCCTATCGATCAGCATCAATTCACTGGGTGCAACGCTCAATGCCTGGAACTTTGGCGAGATCACCCTGACCCCGACCAACCCGTCACTGCCCACGCTGCATATGCCGGTGGCGATCTTCGCCGTCCAACCCTCGCCGGTGGCGGTCACCTCAGCCGGTTCGGCCTTCACCGTGTTGAGCGGGGTCGACCAGGTCATCGCGGGCGAATTCACGCTGTCGAACACCTCAGCGATAACGCCACTCAGCTGGACCTTGCGCGGCACGACCTTCACCGGTGCGCTGTGGGATCAGCCAAACCGCGATGCCAGCACCAGCGGCATCGTGTCGACCTTCTCGATCTCCGACAACACCGGCGCTTACACTGGCGATGACTTCCGCTCGCAAGGCAATGGCACGGTCAGTCAGCTGTTTGCGGCTGGCTTCGACTCGACCAACGGCCTGTCCGGAGTCGCCCAGATTCGCTGGTCGGTGTTTCGCGCCGATCCGATCACTGGCCTGCCGGTGGGCGATCCGGAACTGAATCCGGGCGCCGCCGTATTCGCCCATTCGGGTGCGCCCAACAGCCCGGGAGTGGTGGTGAACGGCGGAGACATCACGCTCAACCTGGCCGCCGCAGGCCGCTCGCTGTCGTTGGCGCCAGGCAACTACTGGCTGTCGGTCTACCCGAGCTATCCGGGTCCGATCACCACGCAGGGCGCTGCGCGCTGGAACTGGCGCACCCAGGGCATCGTGACTGGCCAGATGGCGCATTTGATCAGTCCAACGCTGTTTGGCGGCACCGCCGGCTGGGTGTCACTGAGTGCGCTGGGCGTGGGCTCCCTCGACACCGTGTTCCGCGTCAACGGCAGCAACGCCTGCGGCGCAAGCTGGCTGAGCGTCGTGCCGACCAGCGGCACGGTAGCGGCCAACGGCAGCGAGGTCATCGACTTCTCGGTCAACACCGCTGGCCTCACTCCGGGCATCTACGCGACCAACATCTGCGTGCAATCGAACGACGCCAATCGGCCGCATGCGCCGGTGGGCGTGACCTTGACCGTGCGAGGAACAGACATCTTCAGCAACGGTTTCGAGACCGCGCCCGCCCTCTAGCAGCCTGTCGGGCTCCCCCGGTTTGACTCAGACAGGCCCGCGAGGGCCTGTCTGCTTTTGTGGGCGCCGCCAATCCTTCGCTTCAAGCGCCACGGCGCCAAGCGTCGGCCTTGATCGCGGCCCACTGGCCGAGCTGCAGGCCATCCAGCGCAAACTCTCCAACCGCCAGCCGCAGCAGCCGCAGCGTGGGCAAACCAACCGCCGCGGTCATACGCCGCACCTGCCGGTTGCGGCCTTCGCTGATGCTGATCTGCAGCCAGTGATCAGGAACGGTCTGGCGCAGGCGCACCGGAGGATTCCGCGGCCATAGCCAATTCGGCGCAGCCACCGCCTGTACCTGAGCCGGACGGGTCGGCCCATCGCTCAGAACCACCCCCGCGCGCAAGGCGGCCATCGCCTGCTCATTCGATCCTCCCTCGACCTGCACCAGATAGGTCTTGCTGACCTTGTGCTGCGGATCGGTGATGCGGTGCGCCAGAGCGCCCTCGTCGGTGAGCAGCAGCAAGCCTTCGGAATCGAAGTCCAGGCGCCCGGCCGGATAGACCCGAGGCGGCAGCCCGAAGCCCGCCAGGGTCGGCCGCGCCGGCTGGCTTCGATCCATGAATTGGCAGAGCACGCCGTACGGCTTGTTGAATGCGATCAGCATGGTCCGAAAGGCTATCTGACATTGCCGACGCATGCCGCGCTGCCTGCTACGCTTCGCGCCCGCTCATTCGACGACGCCCGCTGATGCACCCGCTCTCGCGCCTGATTGGCTACGGCCGACCGTTCCGCCGTCGCGCGATCCGCGCCTCGATCTATTCGGCGCTGAACAAGGTGTTCGACGTGCTGCCGGAGATTCTGATCGGGGTAGCGGTCGACGTGGTGGTCAACCAGAAGGCTTCGTTTGTGGCCGGGTTGGGGATCCCTGACCCGGCGCATCAGCTGTGGCTGCTGGCCGGGCTGTCGGTGCTGGTGTGGGGTCTGGAGTCGCTGTTCCAGTATCTGTACTCGCTGGACTGGCGGACGCTGGCGCAGGACCTGCAGCACGCGCTGCGTCAGGCCGCCTATCAGCACGTCCAACAGCTTGACCCCGGCACGCTCGAGCGCGCCCGCAGCGGGCGGCTGATGGCGATCCTCAATGAGGACGTCAACCAGATCGAGCGCTTCGTCAACGGCGGCGCCAATGAGCTGATCCAGGTCGCCATGTCGTCGCTCCTGGTCGGCGCGGTGTTCTTTGTGCTGACCGCCAAGCTGGCGGTGCTGGCGCTGCTGCCGGTGCCGCTGATCCTGTTCGGCGCGTTCTGGTTCCAGCGCCGGCTGGAGCCGCGCTACGCCGCCGTGCGAGAGGCCGCGGCTGGCGTCTCGCAGCGGTTGTCCAACAATCTGCTCGGCATGCCGACCATCCAGGCCTACACCGCGGAAGCCTTCGAGGCGGAGCATCTGGCGCGCGCGTCGGACGACTTTCGCCAATGCAATGCCGAAGCGATCCGTTTTTCCGCCGCCATCACGCCGGTTATCCGGATGGCGGTGCTGGCCGGCTTCGTCGCCACCCTGCTTTACGGCGGCCTGCTGACCCTGCGCGGTGAACTGGGCGTCGGCAGCTATTCGGCGCTGGTCTATTTGACGCAGCGGCTGCTGTGGCCGCTGACCGGCCTGGCCGAGCTGACCGACCTGTATCAGCGCACCATGACCTCGGTTGAGCGCGTGTTTGGACTGCTGGACGCGCCGGCCGCCCATCCGCCGGCCAGCGCTTCGCTGCCCAGCCCACTTCGCGGTGACCTGTCCTTCGAGGACGTGCGGCTCAGCTACGACGGCCGCCTCGCGCTTGCCGGGGTCAGTTTCCGGGTCGCCGCGGGTCAAACCGTCGCAATGGTCGGCGTCACCGGCGGCGGCAAGTCCAGCCTGCTGAAGCTGCTGCTGCGCTTTGCCGCGCCTGACAGCGGCCGCGTCAGCTTTGACGACATCGACATCGCCACGCTCGACCCGGCGCAGCTGCGCCGCGCCATCGGCTACGTCGCGCAGGACGCGTTTCTTACCGACGGCAGCCTGCTCGACAACATCGCTTACGCCGATCCGCAGCCCAGCCGCACACGCGCCGAACAGGTCGCGCGCGACGCCGAGGCCTGGGACTTCATCGCCGCCCTGCCGGACGGCCTCGACAGTCAGGTCGGCGAACGTGGCCTCAGCTTGTCCGGCGGCCAACGGCAGCGCATCGCTCTGGCCCGCGCGCTGTACCGCGATCCGCAGGTGCTGGTGCTGGATGAGGCGACCTCGGCGGTCGACAACGAAACCGAAGCGGCCATCCAGCATTCGCTGAGCCGCGCCGCGCTGGGCCGCACCGTGTTGATCGTGGCGAATCGGTTTTCCACCGGGCGCCACGCCGACGCCATCCACGTGCTGGCCGCCGGCCGCATCGTCGAGTCCGGCACCCATGACCAGCTGCTGGCCAACGGCGGCGTCTACGCGGCTCTATGGCGACTGCAGACCGGGGAGCCGCAAACCCATTCCGCAATCACCCACGGCGACCGTCGACCCGCCACCGCCGTCTAAGCCAGGCCAAGGATCAACCAGCACCAGCAAGCAGTTGAGCCGCGCCTATCGGCCAGTTTCGGAAGCCCAGATCGACATCCAGCTCGGCTATCTGACTCTGGAAGTTTGGTGAGCCCGCGCTCGCTTCTGACGCCGTGGCTGGCCCCGGCTGACCACCCTGCCTCACGCCTATTCGAAGCCGTCGCCAAATACCGATGACGGGCGCAGGACCTGGTGCGCCCCGGCGTCCGGCAGTGCGCCGCGCGGCCGGCCGTCAACGTCGAACGGCGCGCTTAAACTCGGATGGCCGCGGCCGACCATCGCCGCCTGCGCACTGGCGGCGCGCAGGTCGTAGTCCGGAAAGGCCGGCGCATTGAAGCCCGGCGCCTGCTGCAGCGACGCCGTGTCGAAGCCGCTGAGGGCCCGCCACTGCGCCAGCGCGCCAGAACCAAACTCCCATTCGCGCTGAGCCCCAGCAACAAACCCGCAGACGTTGTGGTCGACCGCGTCATAGGCGCTGGGCGGCAGGCTCAGCGACAGGCATGACCAGAACCCGGTGGTAGCCACCGAGTGCAGCGCGTTGCTGACGATTCGATGTCCGCTGCCCTGCGCGCCGACCTCGATGCCGACGCTGTTGCTGGTAGCGATGAAGATCGCGTTGTTGCGCACGGTGAGCGCGTCGAGGGTGGCATCGCCGGCACCGCCGGCGGTGCTGGGTGCACGGATGCCAATGATCGCGTGCGGCTGCTGATGGACGATCAGGTTATTCTCGACCAGGCAGTCAACGCAGGACGCCAGCGCAATGCCTGCAGTGCCGCCGTTGAACACCGCGTTGCCGCGCACGGTGGCGCGCAGGAAGCGCTCGGGATTGGGATTGCCGGGCGTGATCTCGATGCCCCAGCAGTTGGGGTCGGCGAGGCCGATCGACTCCTCGATCAGGTTGCCCTCGATCAACAGGTCAGTGAGCGTGCCGTGCGCCACCAGCGAGGTGCCGCGGCAGCGACCAGTCTCCAGCGCGGCCGAGCGCCGCAGGACGTTGTTCAACACCCGCCCGCGCGCGTACACGCCGATCAGATAGATGTTGTGATCGAGCACCGCACGGCTGCCATTGCGTTCGAACCGATTGCCTTCGATCAGCAAATCGTCGCCACCGCCAAGAAAGCCCTGCGCACGACTGTCTCGAATCTCGCTATCGAGCAGTTCGAAGCGCGAGCTGAAGCCATCACAAGCGGGTTCGAGCGTCGAGCAGCAGGCCGGATCGCCGGCCACGCAGTTGGAATAGGTGACGTAGACCCCGAGCCCAAAGCCGCTGATCCGCATCCTCTGCAGGCGAACGTCGTCGACGTCGTTGAACAGGAACACGCCTGGATCGTTGCTGGCGCATGCACTGCAGGTCAGGTCGAGATCCTCGACCACGTAGCCTTCTTGCTGGCGGGCAAAGCCGGTGTTGTCGAAGCCAAAGCCGGCGCCCTGGCTCTGTCGGATCAATGGCGGCGGCAGATCGTTGGCGCCGCCCGGTGGCGAATACGCGCCGAGCGTACACGGAGCTGTCGCGCGGCAGCTGTCGTTGACCCAGCGTGCCGAGGCACCAATGGTGAAGACGCCGCCGCGACAGAAGCGGATGGAATCACCTGCCGCCAGCCCGGCAAACGCTCCGCGCGCGCGCTCATAGCTGCGCCAAGGGTTGCTGGCGCTGCTGCCGGGGTTGCCGTCGTTGCCCGCCACACAGGTCGGTGCCGCACCGGCGGCGCAGTCGCAGACATGGAAGTCGGCGGCACGAACAGGCGCATTGAGCAGCACAGCAGCCATCCACAGCACGCCGCGCAGGCTTGCGTGAAGCACGCGCTGCCCGCTCATCGCAGCGGCCGCGGCAAACGCGCAGTGCTCGCTGGGTCAGGCTCGAAACCGTCACTGAAGAACGGCGGCTCCAGCACCCCGGCGCCGCTCAGGCTGATGCTGGCCGGGGTGAAGATCACCACCCCCGCCGGCATGCTGGCGAACTGCAGACTGGCAGCGACGTTGCCCAGAACGGCGGGCCTGAACACCACCGCCAACGTGCAAGCACCGCCCGGCTCGACCAGAACATTCGAACTGCTTGGACAGCTGCCGCCGGCGACCCGCGCAAACTGCGTCGAGCTGAACTGGCTGCTGTTGATGAGCAGGTTAACCGCGCTGTCGACATTGCCAACGCCGACCAGCTGCGGTGCGCTGCTGCGGCCGCGGAATACCGGACCAAATGCCAACTGCGGAGGGTCGAGCACCGCCTGCAGCGCTGCGGCATTGCCGGTCAGGCTGACCGAGGTGGGCGTCGCGGTGGCAGTCGGGGTACTGAACACGGTCAGCGCGCCGGTGAAGCCGTTGCCCACCGACTGTGAAAAAAACACCACGTTGACTATGCAGCTCTGAGCCACCCCCAACGAGATCGGTTCGGGCCCGCAGCTGCCGCCATTCAGCAAGCCGAAACGTGACGAGGCAAACACGCTGCTCAGGCTCAGCGGCACATCGCTGGTATTGCTCAGCGTCACCGCCTGCGGCGGGCTGACGCCAGTCACCGTCGCGTTGAAGCTCAGACTCGTCGGCGCGAAGCTCAACATCGCCGCCGGTGCCGAGCCGCTCAGCGCAACCGTGCTCGGCGTCTGCGCGGTAGGCGGCGAGGTGCTGATGTTGAGCGCGCCGGTAAACCCATTGCCCACCGTCTGCGACGAGAACGCGAGGTCCACCGTGCAGCTTTGCCCCGCCGCCAGCGCAATCGGCACCGCGCTGCAGCTGCCGCCGGGCACCCGCGTGAAGCGTGGCGAGGTGGACAGCGCAGTGAGGCTGATCGGCACGTCGCTGCTGTTGGACAGCGTGACCGTCTGCGGCAGGCTGGTCGCGGTGACGGTGGCGCTGAAGGTGAGGCTGGCGGGCGAGGCGCCGAAGGTCGCGGCAGCGGCGCTGCCCGTTAGCGCGACGGTGGCCGGCGCAAACACGCCGGACGGGCTGCTGCTCACGCTGAGAGAACCCGTGAAGCCGTTGCCGACCGTTTGCGACGAGAACGTCACCTGCACGCTGCAGCTGCTGCCGTCAGCAAGCACAAACGGCAGTGCGGGACAGCTGCCGCCGGCGCTCACCGCGAATCGCGGCGTCGTTGCAAGTGCCGTCACGCTGATCGCTGCGCCGCTGACATTGCTCAGAGTCACCGGCTGCGGCGCGCTGGTCGCGGTGACCGTGGCGCTGAAGCTCAAGCTGCTCGGCGACAGACTGGCCCCGTTGCCGGCCCATGCTGGCAGCGCAAACAGTGTCAGCAGTGCTGGCAAGAAACCGTGGCCCATCTTCCATCGCATCCGACCGTGTCGCATGGCGTGCTCCGCTGTGATCTCTGCGGAGGTGACGCGGCGGGTGCAGCAATCTTCTCGCGGCTGGCGCAACTCGGGTGAACAGTGAGACAGATCGTCGACGTCGCGCGCCGGAAGCGTCCGACCCGCCCCAACAGGTCGCGTCTCGCTCGCGACCCGCCAGATCGCACTGCGAATGCGGGTTGGATCAATTGATCCAACCCGAGGGCAGTCTGTTTCGTTTCAGCCGCGATGGCTGTGTGAGTGGGTTAGGGCGTGACCTCGAAACCGTCAGCGAAAATCCGTCCCGGCGGCTCGACGCCGTGCGCCAACCGCGCCACGGCGGACGTGAGGCGACCGAAGTTTTCGCCCGGTATCTTGCCCATCGGCAGCGGCTCGGCTGCGATGCGCTGCAGGCTGTAGGTGGTGAGATCCAGTGCCAGCGCACGCAAACCGGCATCGCCGGTGGCGTCGGCGCTGCGTGCGAGGGTGGCGGTGAGAGCGGACTTGCCGGGGTCGTAAAGACAATCATCAAAGCAGGGCTGCGGCATCGGAGCGGGTGCCCAGCCTGGCTCGACGGCGCTCAGCATGCCGCCGATGCGGTTGCCGCTAAAGGTGTAGCGCAGGCCGTTCGGCCAGACTCCGGCGGCGCTGCCGTCGCCGACCGGCAACAGTGAGGTCGCGCGAAGGCTGCGTGCCCAGGCGTGTTGAACACGACTGGGCGGCAGCGCGGGCAACCCCAGAGCGGCGTCAGCGCTATCGACTTGCAGCCGATAGAGCAGATTCATGTCGTAGATCGAGGCCATCCACAGCTGGGTGGTGAAGTAGCTGCCGGGGCCGGCAATGATCGTGGTGTTGCCGCCGCCGGACGGCTCGGTGAAACCCAATTCCTGTCCATTGGCGTTGATCAGAGCAAGGTTCTGGGTCAGAAAGCGTGCCGTATTGCTGCGCCAGTCATCGAGGTAGCTGGGGTCATCTCCGGCAAGTCCGACAAAGCGGAAGATCTGGTAGAACTGCGAGGCGACGCGGTCATTGACGCCGGCAAATTCATCGGTGATCGGCTGGCCGGGCGCACACACGGGTCCCGGCGGGCTGCTGCCGCGCGATCCGCACAGATAGCCGCGGTAGCTGGCCGCGCCGCGCTGCAGGCGCTCGACGATGGTGCGGTCGCCGCTCATCCAGTAGCTCAGGATCAGGTTCTCGAGGTATTGGTGCGAGCTGTTGAAGTCGCTGCGATAGCCGCGATAGCCGGTGGGTGCCTGGCCGCAGTAGAAGTAGTCATCGCCCGGTGCGCAGCGGATCAGCTGGCTGTGCAGCTGACGCAGCGCGGCAGGATGCGACAGCGCGTGCAAGGGCGCCGGATCGGCATTGCGCCAGGCCGCGAATACGCTGACCGCGCTGGAGTTGTGGTAATCGGTCCAGAAGCCGCACCAGTAGGGGTCATCCCAATCGTTGGCGGGCGTGGGGTCATTGTCCGGGCCGCAATCGATTTCATCGCTGAGCACCGGGTTGCCCCAGTTTCGCGGGTACAGGCCGAAGGTCATCAGGCCTTCGAGCCCGCGCGCGCGGCGCAGGCTGACCGTACGCGTCAAGAGGTCGGCAACGATCACGTCGTAGCCCGCGAGAGTGGCGGGCAATACGCCAACCGGAAACTCGTCGGTGGCCTGACTGGCGGCCACCCACTGCGCGGCTGGGAGGGCAATCAGCGGTGCGTTCAAGGCCGGCCACAGCGCAGCGCGCGCGTCCGCATCGGTGGCGGCGGGGCCGAAGGCTGCAATGCGGTATTCGGCAAAGGTACCTTGCCGGTTGCCCAGCCACACGCCATCGTCGGCAAGATCGGCGACCAGACTGCCGTCGGCGAGCAGGCGCAGCGCCTGTGGCTCGTAGTCAGGCATGCCTCGCAGGGCCACGCCGAGTCGGCCATTGCCGCCCGACAGCAAGGCGATGCCGGCATCGGCGCGGCTGCCGCTGGTGAGAGCCTGGCCAGGCAGCAGCTGCTCGAATTGCTGCACGTCGACACGCGCTGCGCGGCGGCGCTGACGCAGCGAGGCGGTCGTACCCGCCATCGCAGCTGCGCTGGTGAACGGCTGACCGAGGCTGGCCTGCAAGGCAATCTGCCGCGTGCCGGTGAGCATCGGCGCGAGCGCCAGGCGCCAGCGCTGCAGCGCGATGGCGTTCAGCTGACCATTGCATTCGAGCGCGTCGGCCGCACATCGGCTGCCCTCCCAATCGATCCACTCACGCACGTTCACGGCCGGCGATCCGGCCGCGAACTCCATCCGCCGACCGCCGCTGATGCGGCCGCCGGCCACGCTGGGATGGGCGTACTCACCCTCGACGATGACCACCGCGCTGAGCGCGTCGGCATGTTCGACCAGCACCCAGCGGATGCTGGAAAAGCCGCGCGCCGGTTCGCTGTCGATGGTCGATGCAACGCTCGCAGCGCTGGCCAGCGGCGTGCCCGCGGGACCGTCGATGCGGTCGAACGCGCGGTCCGCCGAGGCCCCCAGAACGAAACGCGCGACGCCGGTATCGATGCTCAACTCCTGGCCATTCGCGGTCAGGGTGAGCGGCAGCGGCGGCGCGGGATTGGCGATGCTGCCGTCCATGCGCAGGCGGAATGTGCGGTTGCCATGCGCCGGCAGGCTGGCGTGAAATCGCACCAACAGCCACTGGATCGGCGCCGAGGTATCGGCGAGCGCTGCGTTCCAGCGTGCCAGCACGACAACGCTCGCCGGCACCGCTGCACCCGTTTCATCGATGATTGCCACGCCGTTCACGGCGAGCAGGTTGCGCGTGCGGGGAATCGGCACGCCGCTGCGCACCAGCTCATTGCTGCGCGCGAAATCAGTGGTGTTGCGCAAGGTCAGTACGGTTTCTGCAGGCATCGGTGGCGGCCAGGCGGCGTGCACCCACTGCGACAGCAGCGCCCATAGCAGCGCGCCGCTCCACCACCGAATACCACCGCGTCGTTTCGTGTTGCCCGTCATGTCGTCGATATCCCGGATGCCCGGGTGATAGACGCCGCTGGCGGCGCGCTTCTCTCGCTCAGGGTTGCGTAGTGGAGAGCAGGAATCCACCCCAGTAAAAGGGCAGCGCGTCTGCGCTGCGATCACGCTGCCACCAACGCGTGCTGCGCGCCTGTGACAACCACTCGCGCTGCGTCGTGGCCAGCGCCAGGTCGGCGGCTTGCCCGGCCTGCAGCTGACCGTGGAAGGCGAGCATGAAGCGCTCGGTCGCTGCGTCGTCGATGGCCCAAGTGCTACCCAGGACCTGCTTTGCGCCGCTCACGTGCCAGGCCCGCGCCAAGCCCAGCAGGCCCTCGCCCGCCGCGTTCGCGCCTTGCCGACTGGCGCAGCCGGCCAGCACCACGAGATCGCGCGGATGCGCGGGTGCTGCCGCGACCTCGTGCGCACGCAGCAACCCGTCGTCTCCGTCGCCGGCAGCCAGCACGATGTAGGAGTCCAGCGGACGCAGCGGATCGAGCACCACGTGCGTCGCGAAATGCAGGCGCGATGCGCTGGTTGTCAGCGCAGCGCGTTCACGCGCGGCAGTCCCGATCAAGGCCTGCGACCGCTCGCCATACAGCGCCGCCAGCGCCAGCGCTTCGCGACGGGCGGCAGGCAGCGGCGCGGTGCCGCGTCCGCGCAGCCGAAGACCGTCCTCACTCGGGGTGCCTACGCCGCCCTCGCTGGGGTCGCCGAGGGCTAGCAGGGTGGCCGTCTCATCGTGGCTGGCCGCACTCGCAGCGAATGGCTGGACCGCGCTGGCGAGGGCAAAGCGCTCGACCAGGAACTGCGCTTGCGCGGGGTGATCGGCGGCCTGCGTCATCAGCGCTGCAAAGGGCAGCTCGTGCAGCGCGTCGTCGGTGAGCAGCAGCAGCCGATCAATGTCGCGCGTGGCGTCCATCCAAGGCGAAAGCAGCCGCTGGTAAAGCCCATGCGAGCGCTGCCCCAGCGCGACCAATGACGCCGCCGATGGCGCTGGCAGGGCGAGCAGCACGTTGAGTGCTTCGACCTCGCTGCGCCATTGAGCCCGGCCGACCGGCAATGCGAGCGCGCGCAGACCGTTGGCGGTCAACAGCAGGCTCCAACTGCGCTGCTCCAGCAGGATGAAGCTCACCGCAGCCTGCCGTGGTGCCAGTCGCGCCGCCGCACTGTCGACGTCGAGCGGAACCGCCGCCAGCGTCTCATGGGCCAGCCCGCGGCCTGGTTGAGCGAGGGCCAGCGCCAGCTCGCGACCGCGGTAACGTTGCTCCAGCTCGAACGCTTCAGGCAGGCGCTGTCGCTCCAGCAGCAGGTCCAGCGGCTCGCGATAGAAGTCTGCATAGCTGGCGGTCCACAGCGCGCGCAGCTCGGCGTTGTCGCTCTGCAGCCAGCGCTCGCGCTCGAGCAATCTGATCGCTCGATGGTAGCGTCGCAGTGCGGCATCAGTGTCGCCACGGCTACGCTCGAGGCGTCCCAGATAGTGTTCAGCAGCGGCTTCCAGCACGCTGCCCGGGGCAAGCTCGGCGCGTAACGCCAACGACTGCCCCAGATCGGCAGCAGCCTGCTCAAGTTGGCCCAGCTGGCGTCGTGCGTCACCACGGGCAAGCAGGGCCGACGCCATCGGCAGCCCGCGCCGTTCGCGCGCTTCATAGCCCGTCAGCGCTTCGTCCAGCGCAGCGATGCCGGCCGTATGTTGGCCGGCGAGCAGCAGCGCCTGACCGTAAGCGTTCAAGGTGTCAGCCCGCAGCGAGTCCGGCCGATCAGCCGCCAGCTTTTCGAGCAATCCCCGAAAGGTGACCAGCGATTCTTCGCGGCGCTCCATCCGCAGCAACGTGTTGGCCAGCTGGTACTCGACCGCCAGCGTGTTGTACGCCGCTGGCGTGCTCGCCTGCAGGCGCGGCAGCAGCTCGCGCAGGCGCGCCTCGGCCAGGGCGTGCTGGCCACGCGCGGTGTAGATGTCGGCCAGCTGCGCCTGCGCCTGCAGATGCTCGGGGCCATCGGGTTGGACGACTGCGAAGCGCTCGATGGCTGAACTGATGTCACGCTCGGCCTCGGCCAGCCGGCGCAGTTCGGTGAGGCCTAGCCCGCGGTTGTAGTGGATGCGGGCGTCGAGATAGCTGCCCGGCGCGCTTTGCGCCAGCATCGCCAGCGCCTCGGCGTAGTCGGCAAGGGCGGCCTCCGGTTGACCGCTTGCTACCTGCAGCGCGGCCAGATTGCTCAACGCAGCGGCGTGCGCCGGACTGCGCGGCGCGATGCTCGCCAAATCGGCGAGCGCGGCGCGGTAGCGCTGTTCGGCGGCTGCGTGGCGCGAGCTGAGATAGTCGATGGCGCCAAGCAGCAGATCGACCTGCGCGGCAACCAGATGGCGCGCGCCGCCCAGCAGCGCCTCGGCACGCAGCGCGTCCGCATTGGCCGCGGCGAGATCGCGGCGCAGCAGGCTGGCGCGTCCGCGCAAGGCCAGGGCGCGTGCCAGCGGCGCGCCGCCGCCGGTTTCGCGCAGCTCGACGACCCGCTGCGCCAGCTGCCAGCCGGCCTCGCGGTCAGGATCCGCCTCCAGCGCCACCAGCGCCTGCTCCAGCAGCAGCACTTCCTGCGCGGGCGGCAATGCCGGCGCTGCTGCCAGCGCGGCACGCGCTGCCGCAAAGTCGGCACGCTTCGCAGCAGCTTGCAGCACGATCAGCTGCCGACTGGCGCGGGCTGCGGCATCGTCGCCGCGCTGATCGAACAGCAGCTCGCTGCGTCCGCCGGGCAGCTGCACGTCGCGCGTACTGCCATCGCGCTGCACCTGCAGCCGCAGCGGCGCGGCGAGACCGGCGCCAAGCTCAGCCTCGGCCAGTTCGAGCAGATGACACAGCGGCATCCACGCATCGCCGTCCTGCCGGGCCAGCAGCTGATCGCCGCCGCGCAGCCCGTCGAGCTGCGCGGCCAGCGCCGGTGAGACGTCGCTCACCATTACCGCTGTACCGGTCGGACATCCGGCGGCTGCCGCCAAAGACACGCCCAACAGCATGCTCGAGATCAGCACTGGCACCGCCGATGGGGCTCGCCTTTGATTCACCGCAGCACGCTGAAGGAATACGGCCCGAGCTGCAGCTCGCCACAATCGACTGTCCACAGGAACTCTCCTTCAGCCAAACGCGCTCGCAGCGCCGGCTCCAGCACCAGCTGGCCACCTGCCATGTTGTTTGATTGCAGCAACACGTCGGCCGTTGCGCTGCGCAGCACGACGCGACACGACAGTCCCGCCTGTGCCGGCCAGAACAGTTCACCAGGTGCTTCTGCAAGGGTCGCGCCGGCCGCCGGTCGCACCGCAGGATCGTCGCCGCGAGTGAGCCGATCAGGCGCAAACAAGCCGGGCGCAAACAGTTGGAGGCCGGGCACCAGGGCGGCAACCAGCAGCGCCGCCAGCGACAGCGGCAGCCAACGCGGTGCGCGTCTCGGCAATGGCTGACGCAGGGCACCCGGTTGCTCGGGCTGAGCGAAATCGGCGGCGATCTGGGCGGCGGCGGCGCAGCGAGCACAGTTGGCGAGAATCACCGCCAGCGCCTCGCG
Organism: Lysobacterales bacterium; assembly: GCA_038205755.1. Lineage (GTDB taxonomy): Bacteria > Pseudomonadota > Gammaproteobacteria > Xanthomonadales > Xanthomonadaceae > JANNWF01. The sequence continues at coordinate 40,021 of JBBRBN010000031.1, forward strand.
GCGCTCGGGCGACAGGTTGCCTGCGGCCACCGCCAGCAGTTCATCAGGGCTTGGACAGCCATCGCCAGCGAGCGGACAGGGGTCGGTAGCGCGTCGATAGGCAGCGCTGAGCGCGGATTCATTCATCGTTCCATCCTTCCTGCGTCAGCCGTTCGCGCAGTTCGTCGAGTCCGCGGTACACAAGGTTGCGCGCGGCCGCCTCGCTGATTCCAAGCAGCTGGCCAACCTGCGTCGTGCTGAAACCCTGCAGGTGCAGCTGCACCGGTCGCCGGCGGCGCTCGGGAAGGCTGGCAAGCGCGCGCAGCACCGCTTGACCCGCCGCCGCGCCCTCGGCATGGCGCAGTGGATCAAACGTGTTGGGATCTGCTTGGCTGCCAAGCTGAATCTCATCAAGCGCCTCCGCCCGGTCCAGATCGGGTCGCGCGCTGCGTCGACGCAGCAGATCGACAATCACCGACAGCGCTACCCTGTGCAGATAGGACGCAGGGTGGTCGATGACCCTCTCACTGGCCAGCGCCTTCCACAGGCGAATGCGAATCTCCTGTTCGACGTCGTCAGCATCAAGGCCGAGTCGCGCCGGGCAGCGCTGCTGGATGATCGCCCGCAAGCGACCGCGAAATGCCGCAAGCAAGCGTTCGAGCTCACTATCCAGCGCCGTTGGGGCGGGCGGCGTCATGAGTGATTCCGCGCGCCGCCGCCAGCTCAGCGGCCACCAAAAGGCGGCAGCACCATGCCCTTGGGGGCGCAATTCAGCGCGCACTGCATTCGCGTTCGGCGGTGTTCGTTGCTGACGATGTGGGCGTTGAGCATGGCAGGCGAATCATCCCACCCTGAACCGGCCGTGGTCGAGCGGGTGCTCAGTGGGGCTTGAACCACGAGGGCCAAGCCAACCAGTCAAGCGGGCGAGTCGGTCGAACCGCCCGCGACGTCGTCTGAGTTCCAGTGCCGCAATGACAGACAAATGTAGTACTGTGAAATAATGAAGACGATCAGCAAGCGCGAACTGAATCAGCAGACCGCTCATGTTCTCGAAGCGGTATCGGTTGGGCAGCCCGTCATCGTTACCGAACGCGGAGTCGCACGGTGGCGGATTGAAGCAGTGGAGAGTGCTGCTGACCCAATCGCCCGGCGGCGTGCGGAAGGACGCATTGCGCCCGCCAAGTCCAAGGCCGCTCCGTGGCCTGTGGCCGCCGACGCGCGTTACACCCCTGCGCGGGTGGACGAGCTTTTTGTCGAGTCGCGCGGCGACCGCTGATGCACTGGTACATCGATAGCTCGGTTGCGCTGCATGCATTACTGCCCGGCGGCGATCTGCGGGCGCGTGACTGGCTGGATTCGGCCCTCGACGCTGGCGACGAGGTCTTTTCATCGACGCTGTTGCATCTGGAGCTGACACGGGTGCTGCGCCGGGAGGGCCTGGACGTTTCGATGGCCCGCCCTGTGCTGGACAGGATTAATCTGGCAAGCATCGATGACGGCATCTTGCGCTTCGCAGCAGCGATCGAGCCGCATATCAAGTCGCTCGACGCGATTCACCTTGCCACCTGCGCGCTGCTGGGATCCCGCATCTGCGTTGTCACCCATGACGCCACCATGGCCGGCGTAGCCGTGGGCCTCGGTTTGGACACGATGGATCCACTCGCGTGATCTGAGGACAGGTGTGCACGCCATGCACGCCAAGCGCGCCATGGTTCGACATCTATTGTCTGACCGTTCCTTGCTCGATTTTTCGCGCTACCGCGTGGCGGGGGTTGTGTCCTCTTGGCTGTTCAGTCGAGGGCCGCTTCGGGCTGGCTTGCGACCCATAGCGGACACTCGAAACGTACTCTCCTCAGTCTGTCCCCGCGACGCTAGCTCGCTAGCTCTCGTCCAATGCCCAGCTGCAGCCAAGCACCGAAACACCGAACAGCAGCACGCAGACGCCGGCAGAAGCCGCGCCAAATCCTCCGGCAAGCCACTCGCTGGCGGCCTGTTGTAGCAGCGCCGAAGGCAGCAATGTCAGCCATGCCAGCAGGCCACCGACCAGCACC
>JBBRBN010000032.1:0-41489 GCA_038205755.1 Lysobacterales bacterium
GGATCGCCGCCGAAACCGCCGCCCGCGTCGACCGCATCGTCATCAAACCCGGCGCCACGGTGGCGCCCGACACGGTGATCCTTGAACTCAGCAATCCCGACGTGGTGGAGGCTCAGCTGCAGGCCGAGGCTGCCCACACCGCCGCGCAGGCTGACTATCTGGCGCGGCAGATGACGCTGGAGAGCCAGCTGCTCGACCAGCGCGCCAACCTGGCCGGCTTACAGGCCGACTTCGAGGCCGCCCGACTGCAGGCCGAGGCCGAATCCGAGCTGGCCGCCAAGGGCATCATTTCGGCGCTGCAGTTCCGGCGCAGCCAGCTCACCGCCGATCAGCTCAAGCTGCGGGTCGGGATCGAACAGGAGCGCATCGCCAAGTTCGAGCGCACCATCGGCGCCCAGCTGGCGGCCGACCGCGCGCGCACCGAACAGCTGGCCCACACCGCGCAGCAGCGGCAGCGGCAGGTCGAGGGCCTGCGGCTGAAAGCCGGCATTGCCGGCGTACTGCAGCAGGTGCCGGTGCAGGAGGGCCAGCAGGTGATGGCCGGTACCAATCTGGCCCGCGTCGCGCGACCCGGCGAGCTGATGGCTGAGCTGCGCATCCCGGAAACCCAGGTCAAAGACATCGTGTTTGGGCAGACCGCACGGGTCGACACCCGCAATGGCGTTGTTACCGGGCGGGTCACGCGCATCGATCCGGCGGTGCTCAACGGCAGCGTGCTGGTGGATGTCGAGCTGACCGGCGTGCTGCCGGCCGGCGCCCGCCCCGATCTCAGCGTCGATGGCACGATCGAGATCGAGCGGCTGGTCGACGTGCTGTTCGTCGGTCGCCCGGCCTACGGCCAGCCGGACAGCGACGTGCGCCTGTTCCGCATCGACCCCGACACTGGCATTGCCCTGCGCATCCCGGTCCGCCTCGGCCGCGCCTCGGTCAGCGTGATCGAAGTGCAGCAGGGACTGGCCGTCGGCGATCAGATCATTCTGTCGGACACCTCGCAGTGGGATGAGTATGACCGCCTGCGACTGGACTGAATCGCCCGGCACCCGTGTAGGAGCGGCGCTCGCCGCGAACGCAGGCACGCCGAGCTACAGGAATCGCGGCGAGCGCCGCTCCTCCAACGCCCGCGCCACGCCACTCGCGCCACGCCGGCCGCGCCACCAGACGTTTTGCTTACCCACGCTGACCCAGCGACGCACGCACCCGCCAAGGACTCGCGCATGACCGCCACCCCGCCTCTGCTTGAACTGAAAGATATCGCCAAGGTGTTCTACACCGACGAAGTCGAAACCCACGCGCTGTCCGGCGTGCATCTGGACATCCATCGCGGCGAGTACATCTCGATCACCGGGCCGTCGGGCTGCGGCAAGTCGACGCTGCTGTCGATCCTCGGTCTGCTCGACTCGCCGACCGGCGGCCACTACCGGCTCAACGACGTCCCGGTCGAGGCCATCAATGCCTCCGAGCGGGCCCGGATCCGCAACCGCGAGATCGGCTTTGTCTTCCAGGCCTTCAATCTGATCGGCGACCTGACCGTGTTCGAAAACGTCGAGCTGCCGCTGACCTATCGCGATGGCGTCGGCAAGGCTGAGCGCCGCGACCGCGTGCAGGGCGCGCTGGAGCGGGTCGGCATGGCGCATCGGCTCAAGCACTATCCAGCGCAGCTTTCCGGTGGTCAGCAGCAGCGCGTCGCCGTTGCTCGCGCACTGGTCGGTGCGCCGTCACTGCTGCTTGCCGACGAGCCGACCGGAAATCTTGACTCCAAGAACGGCGAGGCGGTGATGGCCTTGCTCGACGAGTTGCACCGCAGCGGATCAACCATCTGCATGGTCACCCACGACCCGCGCTATGCCGACTTCGCGCAGCGCAAGGTGTTCATGTTCGACGGCCGCGTGGTTGACGAAGACACCTTGCACCGGCTGCGCAAGGAAGAAGACTCGCGGCTGGATGCGCAGATCGCGCGCGCTCGAACCGCTTCGTAGGGTGCGTCTCGACGCACCAATGCCTGTCCCGACAAGCCCAAAGCAAACCATCCAGCGCCCGAGATAAGCCCATGAATACCGCCCGCGCCATTTTCAACGACACCCTGCGCAGCCTGCGCGCGCGGCCATGGTCAAACCTTGCCGTGGTCTTCGTGCTGGCGATGGGGCTGACCGCAGTGATCAGCGTCAGCTCGATTGGCAAGCTGGTCGCCAACCCTGGTGCGGGCGCGATTCCGAGCGAGCAGCTGTATGTCTTCGGCGTCGGTCTTGAGGAAGCGTCCCGCTTGACCATCAGCGGTGCTGAAGCCGCTGAGCTGCGTCGGTCAACAGCAGGCCTCGGCGATGCCGCACTGATTCGCTGGAATGACTTCAACATCAGCGCTATCCAGGCCGAATCTGGCGAGCGCGCCGAGTGGGTCAGCGGGCTGTTCGTCGATGGCGACCCCTTCCCTCTTCTTGATTGGCCGATGGCGCTGGGCCGCGGTTTTTCCGGCGGCGACTTCGCGGTCGACGCACCGTCAGTCGTGGTGGTGGGTGATCTGCTCTGGCGCGCGCGTTTTGCTGCCGACCCGGGCGTAATTGGTCGCGAGATTCGCGTCGATGGAATGCCGGCAACGGTGGTCGGCGTGCTGCCGCCGAATCGTACGTACTCATTTCAGCAGCAGCTGTATCTGGCCCATTCGCTGGCCGGCGGCAGCGCCCATGCGAGCCGACCGTGGCAGTCGCTGGTTCGGGTCGATACGCCCGCGCAGGTGCAGGCGCTGAACGCCGCACTCGCGGCGCAGCAGCAAGAGCGCGAGCGCACGCTGGGCGACACCGCGCGTGAAGCGCCGTTGCGCATGGCATCGCTCGCTGGCAGCGGCCCGACGGCAGAAAACTGGCTGTTGCTTTTGGTGCTTGGCGTTGTCGTCGGGCTGGTGATGCTGATGGCGGCGAGCAACGCCGGCGGCCTGCTGCTGGTGCAGTGGCTGGGTCGCAGTCGCGAGCTGGCAACGCGACAGGCCTTGGGTGCCAGCGCAAGGCGCGTGCTGGTTAGTCTGTTGGCGCATGCGCTGGCTCTAGTCGCTGGCTCGTGGCTGATCGCGCTGTTGATCAGTCAGCAGGTGCTGGCAGCGTTCACGCGCTATTTGTGGAGTGTGGAAAGCGGCATGCCGCTGTATGTCGAATTCGACATTTCCGGCGCGGTGCTGCTGATCAGCGCGATCGTGTCTGCATGCGCGGTGTTGTTAATCGGTTTGCCGACGTGGTGGCGTCTGCGGCGCGGTGGCATGGCGATTGAGTTGCGCAGCGGGAGCCGCACTACCGGCGGCTTGCTGAGTCGATTTGGCCGCAGCGTCTTCGGGCTGCAGGCCTTGCTCGCGGTGGTCACCGTGATGGCGACGCTGCAGGCGGCGCTGGGCGCGCTGGATCAGCAACGGCGTCCGATCGGTTTGGATACGGACGCCGTGCTGGTGGCCGAGTTCGACGGCAGCAATCCTGCCGACAAGGCGCGCTTTGCGGTGCAGCTGCGTGAACGACTTGCCGCCGAGCCGGGCTTTAGTGCGGCAAGCGTTGCCGGCCACATACCGCAGGCGCTCAGCAGCGGTCGCGATCTGATTCGCGGTGAGAATCGCGTCAGCGCCGACTTCGCACCGGTTGATGTCGGCTTTCGCGAGGTCTATCAACTGCCGCTGCGCAGCGGGCGCTGGTTCAGCGCGGTCGATGTGGAGGAGTCGCGGCGCGTGGCGGTGATCGATCCAGCGCTCGCCACGGCGCTGTTTGCCGACAGCGATCCTATCGGTCAGACGTTTGAGATCGAGCAGCGCGTTGGCATGCAGGCGTATGAAGTGATCGGCGTCAGCGACACCGTACGCCTCTCCAACGTGGGCGGTGTCGATCAGCCGAGTCTGTTCGTGCCCTTGGCCGCCGAGCCGGTGTACGGCCTGGCGATTGCGGTGCGCGTGCAGGGCTCGGTCGCTGCTGCAGTACCGCGCCTGTTGGCCATCGCCGCCGAGATCAATCCCGACATCGGCCTGACCCACGTTGGCAGCTACGCCGAGCGGCGCGTCCAGGCCAAGCAGTGGACGCTGATGGTGCTCGGCATGTTCGCGCCGCTGGGTGCGTTGGCCTTGGTGCTGGCGGCGACTGGTCTCGCCGCCTTGCTGGGCGGGCTTATCAACGATCGCGTGCGCGAGATCGGTCTACAGCGCGCATTGGGTGCAACGCCTGCGCACGTGGTTCGCGCGCTGCTCGGTGGCCTGGCGCGCTGGGGTGTGATCGGTGCATTGATCGGTGCCATCTGCGCGGTCGCGTTGATCGCTCCCCTGGGGCAAAGCCTCTATGGCGAAAGTCAGATCGGCCCGGCGGTCATCAGCGGCACCTTCGCCGCGCTACTCGCCGTGTTTGCGCTGGCGGTCAGCGGCCCGCTGCGCCGCGCTTTAAGAATCACGCCAATGGAGGCGCTGCGCCATGACTAGTGTCGATTCGATCGTCGCACCGCTGCGAATGGAGCTGAGCTACGCAATCCGTGGCATTGCCGCGCAGCCCGGCTTTAGCGCGCTGGTAGTGGCGGTGTTGGCCGTCGGTCTGACCGCCGTGCTGTTCATTCTGTCCGTGATGAACACGGTGCTGTGGCGTCCGATGCCGTTTGCCGAGCCCGAACGCTTGTTCCAAGCCGGATTGATTGCGCCCGACGCCAAGCCCGACACCCAGCGCTTGATGCCGATCCGTGCAGGCGAACTGTTGCGCTGGCATGCGGCGCTTGCCGACGTGGCAGATGCAGCGGGGTTTGCCACCACTACCGTTAACCTCACCGACGTTGGCCCGCCCGAGCGTCACGACGCGGCGTGGATCACGGCATCGTTGTTCAGCGTTCTGGGTGAAGCGCCAAAGTTAGGTCGCCCGCTGAATGTTGCGGACGAACTGCCCGGCGCGGCGCCAGTTGCGCTGCTGTCGGATGCCCTGTGGCGGCAGCGCTTCAATGCCGATCCAGCGATCATCGGTCGCGCGCTGCGCATCGACGCACGCAGCGTTGAAATCGTCGGCGTCATGAAGCCAACGGTCAGCTTTCCGCGTCGCGCCCAACTCTGGTTGGCGACGCCCCTGGCGCAGCACGGCGCAGACGCGCAGCGCGAGCTTTCGGTCGTGCTGCGCTCGCACGCCGGGATTGCGCCGGGCGTCCTTGGGACGCGCCTGCAGCAGTGGCTTGCTGATGCTAGCGCGCAAGCGCCGCAGCGCATGGCGGAGCGCGCGCGGGCGGTCGGCGTCTTGCCGCTCGATACGCTGTTTATTGATCCCGCTTCGCGCAGCCTGCTTGGCTTCATGCTGATGGCGGTCTGCTTGGTGCTGCTGATTGCCTGCTCCAACGTCGCCAATCTGATGCTGGGGCGCATTCAGAGTCGACAGCAGGAGCTGAGCCTACGTCTGGCATTGGGTGCCAGCCGCACCCGGCTGCTGCTGGGCGTGATGATGCAGGTGGGCGTGCTCAGTCTGATCGCCGCCGCGCTGGCGCTGATCGCTACCCACTTCGGTCTACAGGCGTTTGTCGCCAAGCTCAGTGATGTTGCCGAAGGCGGGCCGCCGCAGTGGTGGGACTGGTCAATCCCACCAGCGCTTTTTGTGGTTGCGCTGGGGGCGTGCCTCGTCACTGCAGCACTGGGCGGCGGTCTGCCGGCGTTGCGCAGCATTGCGAAGCGCGAAAGCACGCTGCGCACGCGCGATGCGGCCGGCAGTTTCAACACGCTGGCCAAGCTGCTGGTAGCCGGTCAAATTGCGTTCTCACTGGTGCTGCTGCTGGCTACCGCAGTGATGCTGCAGACCTTGCATCGGCTGGATACCGCCGAGCTTGGCTTGAACACCGACCAGATGCTCACGGCACGGGTTTCGCTGACCCGCGACGACGGCCGCAGCGGCGCTGATCCGGCGCTATATCAAACCTCTCTCCTGAACGCGATCAGCGCGCAGCCACAGGTTTTAGATGCGGCGGTGACTAGCGGTTTGCCCGGTGTCGGCGGCGCGTCCATCGGTGTGCTGGAACAAGGTCTAGAGCGACCGGTTAGCGGCCCACCCAGTGCCATCTATGCCGCAGTCAGCACGGACTTTCTTTCGATGATGGGCGCGCGTCTGCTGCAAGGGCGATTGTTTGCCAGCAGCGATCGCGCTGATTCCTCGTCGGTGATCGTGGTCGACCAGACGTTTGTCGATCAGCGTCTGGGCGGCGGACCAGCGCTTGGCAAACAGCTTGAGCTGCATGCCGATGACAGCACGCGCATCGCTACGATTGTCGGCGTGGTGGCGGCGGTGCAGCTGGATGACCTTGAGCGTGATCCTGATCCGTCGGTGTTTGCGCCGTTTTTGCAAGATCCGCAGCGCAGCTTTTACGTGGTGGTGCGCACGGTAGGCGAGCCGATGGCGCTCAGCGCGAACGTGCGCGAAGCCGCCGCCAGCCTCGATGCCGATACGCCGCTGTATTGGGTTCGCGATTACGGCCGCGTGCTGAACGAAGTGAGCTACGCGTCGCGCATGCTGGTGCGCATGTTCACGCTGTTCGGTGTGGTCGCGCTTGGCCTTGCCGCCAGCGGTCTTTACGGCGTGATGGCGTACAGCGTTAGCCGGCGAATTCGCGAGTTTGGCGTGCGCCGCGCGCTGGGTGCGCGCAATCAGGCGGTGATTCGTGACGTGCTGGGTCGCAACGTCATGCATCTCGGTATCGGGCTTCTGTTTGGACTCCTGCTTGGCGTGCCGTTTGCGCAGATGTTGGCAAGCACGGCGGGCGTGTCTGGCGTCAGCCCGCTGCTGACCGTGCTGCCGGCGCTCGTCGTGCTCGGCATGGCCGCAGCACTTGCTTCGTGGCTACCCGCGCGACGTGCGCTCGCCGTTGAACCCGCAGAGGCGCTGCGCCATGACTAGTTTTCTGTTCGAGCTGCGCTACGCGTGGCGCAGCATCGTCGCGCGTCCCGGCTTCAGCGCGCTGGCCGTGCTGGTGCTGGCTGCTGGCCTAGCATCGGCGCTCTCGATCGCCAGCTTCATGAATACGCTGGTGCTGAATCCGCTGCCGTTCAAAGACAGCGAATCGCTATATCGCGCGGGTTTGATCGACAACAACGACGCGCCGGATACTGATCGCTTTGATTCGATAAGCGCCAATGATCTGCTTGAATGGACCGATGCGTTCGGCTCGCAGGCGACTATCGGCGGTTACACCGAGCTGACCTTAAACCTGGGTAGCGAGGAGCACAGCGAGCGCTACTCGGGTGGCCGCTTCAGCCCCGGCGTGCTTGAGGCGCTGGGCGTCGCGCCGCAGCTGGGGCGCAATTTCGACGCTGCAGATTCGGTGCCGGGCGCGCCGGCGGTGGTGCTGCTGTCCGAGCAAATCTGGCGCCTGCGCTTTGCTTCTGATCCCGCCATCGTCGGCCGCCAGCTGCGCATCAACGCCGCACCCGCCGTGGTCATTGGCGTGATGCCGGCCGACTTCAGCTTTCCGATGCGCGAGCAGTTGTGGATGCCGTTGCCGCTCGAACGTGGCAGTACCGACGGGTGCTGCGAAGTGATCCTGCGACCTGATGCTGGCGTCACTGAAGTCCAACTGCGCGCCACGTTGGAGGGTTGGTATGCGGAGGCGAAGGCGCGCGATCCGCAGGCGATGAAGAGTCGTGCACAGGGGGTTGGCGTAGGCGATTTGCGCTATCGCTTTGTTGATCGCGAGACCATCGCGTTGTTTGCGGTGATGGCGGTGGCGGTGTCGCTGGTGTTGCTTATTGCCTGCGCCAACGTGGCAAATTTGCTGCTCGGCGGCTTGCTTGCGCGCGAGCGCGAGCTGGCGCTGCGCGCGGCGCTGGGGGCCGGTCGCGGGCGACTACTGATGGGCGCGCTGCTGCATTCCTGCTTGCTAGCGCTGATTGCACTGGTGATCGCACTGCCGCTGGCTCAGCTAGGCGTCAACGCGATTGTCGCGACTTTGGTCGTCAGCGTTGAAAACGGCCCACCGCACTGGATGCATTTCGCCATCAATGGCCGCCTGATGGGTATCGCGTTTCTGGCGGCCCTGCTGACCGCGCTGCTGAGCGGTCTGCTGCCGGCCCTGCATGCTTCGCTGCGACGCAATCTGGATCTGCGCGGCAGCGCGCAGGGTGGCGGTGGTTTCGCGAAGATCAGCCAGTGGCTGATGGTAGGCCAGGTCGCGTTCTCGCTCGCAGTCCTGATGACGACCGCACTTCTGGTGCAAACGGTGCGCCAGCTTGGCCAGTTTGATCTAGGTCTGGACACAAGAAGCGTGCTGACCGCGCGTGTCGGCCTGGTGCCGGATGCGTTCGCCAATGACGCCGCCATCAATCAACGTGTCGATGCCCTGCTCATGCGCCTGCGTGCGGAACCTGGCGTCGCAGCGGTGACTGTCAGCAGCTCGCTGCCCGGTCTGATGGGTGAAAACGAGGAGGTGATTGCGACGGGTGCGCCAGAGCCAGCCAACGGCTATATCAGCCCGGGCTTCAGCGCGGTAGATGCCGATTTTTTCAGCGCGATGCGCGCGACTCTGGTCGCCGGTCGGGTCTTCACCTTCGGCGACAAGGCGGACAGCGACGCGGTAATGGTGGTTGATCAAACGTTTGTCGAGCAGTTTCTGCCCGGCCAGCCCGCCGAGCAGGCCATTGGCAGGCGCTTTGTGCTGAATCCTGACGGTGAAGTACAGCGCCCCGTGACGATTGTGGGCGTGGTGCGGCCAATCCAGATGGACGACATCGATGACCAACGCGAGGCTGCGATGTTTGTGCCGTTTGCGCAGTCGCCGCGGCGATTCTTCAATCTCCTGATCCGCACTCAGGGCCCACCGATGGCATTCTCCGAACGTGTCAGCGAAATCGCTCGTTCTTTGGACGCTGACAGTCCGCTGTACTGGGTGCGCGCCTATGACGACGTGCTGTTCGAGGCCACCATCGGCCAGCAGGTGCTTTCACGGATGTTCAGCGCGTTCGGCGTGGTCGCCCTGCTGCTTGCGGCGACCGGCCTGTATGGCGTCATCGCCTTCAACGTCGGCCGCCGCCGTCGTGAGATCGGCATCCGGCGTGCGCTAGGCGCGGCCAATGCAAGCGTGCTGCGCGCGGTGATGCAGCGTACGGGCTCGCAGGTGCTGCTTGGCCTTCTGCTAGGCGTCGCTGGCGGCATCCCCTTCGCAAACTTGCTGAGCAGCAAGCTCGGCATCGTCGGCGAAGGGCAGGCCAGCGTCGACGTCACTGTCTGGCTGCCGGCGCTGTTGGTGCTTGCGGTGGCCGCCGGGTTGGCAGGTTGGTTACCAGCGCGGCGGGCCCTGCGTGTCGAGCCCAATATCGCGCTGCGTTATGACTGAGGACTGCGTGATTCGTGATTCGTGACTCGTGATCCGTGACTCGTGATTTAGAAAGCGAACCGGTTTTTCCTACCGTTTTACCTGCGAATCACGAATCACGAATTACGTGCTCCACTAAGACTGAGAGAAACCGAAATGTCCCTAAAGTCCGACGCTCGCCACACGCTGCGCCGCTTGGCCAAGTCGCCGGGGTTCACGCTCAACGCCATCATGATGCTGGCGCTCGGCATCGCCATCAGCACGCTGATGGCCGGGGTGCTGCGCGGGCTGTTGGGCAGCTTGCCGTTTCCTGATGGCGACGGCTTGCTGGTGGTCAATACCGATAACGCGCGGCAGCAGATTGTCGATGGCGGGATGACGCCGCTGGAGGCGTTGCGGCTGGATGAGGACAGCGCGCCGTTCTCGACGTTTGGCTACTTCAACTGGGGCGGCCTGACCTTCTACGCCAACCAGCGTGCGCGCAAAGTCACCATCGCTCAGGTCAGCCAGGGCTTCTTCCCGACGCTTGGCATGCCGGCACAGTTGGGGCGCTGGTTCAGCGCTGAAGAATTCGCGTCAGAATCAGGCAGCGTGGTGCTTTCATATGACGAGTGGCAGCGCCAGTTTGGCGGCGCTGATGATGTGATTGGGCAGAGTGTCGAGAGTTCCGCAGGCCGGCTGCGCGTGATCGGCGTGATGCCAGCGACGTTTGCGATGCCAAGCTCAACCGTCGGCGCGTGGCGGCCCAGCTTGCGCAGTTCTTTTCCGCTCGATCAGCCATGGACGTGGAATGCGCGTTTCTTGAACGGCTTGGCGCGCTTGCCTGCCGGGGTCAGCGCGGCGCAGGCGAGTCAGCAGCTTATCGCCGCCAGCGACGCGCTCGCGCTATCGGTGTCGATGCCGCAAGGCGAATGGACGATGGGTGTAAGGCCGATGCTCGACACCATCATCGGCGACTTGCGCGGCGCGCTTTGGGGCGCGATGTCGATTGCACTGTTGGTGCTGCTGATCGGCTGCGCCAACGTCGCCATCTTGATTGATGCGCGACAAATCAGCTGGCGGCACGAGCAGGCGCTAGTGCAGGCTTTAGGCGCGACGCGGCAGCGCGTGCTGCGCGGCCAGCTGCTGGAGCTTGCGGTGATCAGCACGGCCGCGGCGTTGCTGGGCGTGCTGCTGGCCTCGTTTGGCATTGAAGCCCTGCGTGAATTGGCGCGCGGCAGCCTGCCGCGTGTCGATGCGATCGCGCTCGACCCGTACGCCCTGATTTTCGCCATTGCGCTGGCGCTGCTGCTGCCGCTGCTAGCGGCGATTGCTGGCGCACTGCGACTGCGCGCCACGCCGGCGGATGCGATGCGCGGCGGCGTTGGCAAAGGCATGGTCAACGGCGGCGGCAATTCACTGCGTTGGCTGCCAACGCTCGGCATCGCGCTGTCCACGGTCAGCCTGATTGCCGGCAGCGCGCTGTTGATCAGCCTGCTGCGGCTGGCTCAGGTCGAGCCGGGCTTTCGTTCAGAGGGCGTGTACGTCATGCAGCTGTTTCGCGATGGCGATGAAGACGAGTGGCGAAGCTTTGCAAGCGCGCTGAGCAAACGCCTCGCGGCGATTCCTGGGGTGACCCACGTTGCGCTCACCAGCGCCGCGCCGCTGACCGTCATCGGCAGCTTCACCAGCGACATTCTGCTGCGCGGGCGGGACGAACCGGAGGCGTATCAGATCGGCATTCGCCGCGTTGACGCAGGCTATCTCGACTTACTCGATATACCGATCATTGAGGGTCGCGGCATCAGCGCGGACGATCGCGCCGGTGGTGAGCAGGTTGCGGTGATCAATCAGGAGCTGGCGCGGCGTTTGTTCGGCAGCACGTCACCGTTGGATCAGATCGTGATGCTGCCGCTTGGCAGCGGCGATCGCGAGCCGTATCGCGTGGTTGGCGTCAGTGCCGACATCCGCAACAACGGTCTGCGGGTGCGGCCCGGCCCCGAGCTGCTGATTCCGTTCGCGGTAAGTCCGATCAGCGGCGTGAGCTTCCTGCTGCGGACGGATACGCAGTTAGACGGACTGGATATGGCTGCAATGGACAAGCAGCTTGAACAAGCGCTGTTTGACGTGGACCCGCGCGAGGCATTGAGCCGTAGTTTTTCACTGAGTGAGGAAGTGGACGCGCAGCTTGCCTCGGCGCGCTTCTTTGCCCGCACGGTAGGCGGCTTCGCGCTGGCCGCGCTGATGCTTGCGGCACTCGGCGTGTATGCGGTCGCCGCGCTACAGCAGCGCCGACGCGTCGCTGAGTTCGGCCTCCGACTTGCCATTGGTGCGCGCCCGCTGACGTTGGCGCTGGAGATCTTGCGCGACAGCGGGCGCACAGTGGCGTTCGGAGTGATCCTTGGCCTGCTGGCGGCGTGGGCAACGCTGCGTTTGCTCTCTGCCCAGCTGTTTGGCGTCGGCAGCACAAGTCCGAGCGTCATGCTGGTGGGCGTCGGCACGCTGGCAATTGCCGCCATGCTCGCCGCATTGCTGCCGGCGCTGCGCGCGGCACGCACTGATCCGATGGCGGCGCTGCGCGACAGGTGAATTGTTGGGATTTGGGATTCTTGAAGCCGGGATTCGGGATTCGGGATTCGGGATTGGTAGGCGAAGCGGAAGCCGAAGCCGAAGACTCAGCCCGAGTCGCTTCCCGAATCCCGAAACCCGAAACCCGAAACCCGAAACCCCAACCGCGAACTACACACCCAACCTACCCATCACCCACAATCGATCCCATGCTCAACCTGACCGCAATCAATAAACACTACCGCTTGGCATCCGGAGCCCAGCCGGTTCTGCGCGATATTCATCTGAGCGTCGCCGAGGGCGATTTTGTGTCGATCATGGGGCCGTCCGGGTCCGGCAAGTCCTCGTTGCTCGCTGTGCTGGGTCTGCTCGACTCCGATTGGCAAGGCGAGTACCACTTTGACGGAACCGCGCTGCACACGATGAAAGATGCGCAACGCAAAGCCTTCGCGCGGTCGCGGATCGGCCTTGTGTTTCAGCAATATCATCTGCTCGATGACCTGACCGTGGCAGAAAATATCGATCTGCCGCTCGACTATCTCGGCGTGCCGAAGGCTCAGCGACGTGAGCGAGTCGAGCAGATGCTGGCCAGGTTTGAGCTGGTCGACAAGCGCGCTTTCTACCCGCGGCAACTATCCGGTGGCCAGCAGCAGATGGTAGCGGTAGCGCGGGCGGTAGCGGCAAAGCCTCGGCTGCTGCTGGCCGATGAGCCCACCGGCGCGCTGCACTCGAGTCAGGGTGAATCCATCATGCAGCTGCTAAGCGAACTCAACGCTGGCGGCACCACCATCATTCAGGTCACCCACAACCCCGAGTACGCTGCGCGCGCGGGCCGCGTGCTGCAAATGCGTGATGGTCGCTTGGGCGACTGAACCGGCTATCGTGACGACGTGAGCCCGCCCTTTACGATCAGTCCCAATTTCGTCATCCCGGCGAAAGCCGGGATGCAGAGCGTCCCTGCTGCACTGTGTGGGGATCGCGATCCCTTCATGGATCCCGGCCTTCGCCGGGATGACTGGCATTAGGGCGGTGGCGACCAGCATGATCATGCCGCGAATTTTGATTGCCGACGACCAGTCCGACGTGCTTGTCGCGCTGCGGCTATTGCTCAAATCGGATGGCTACGCCTGCGTCACTGCGGAGTCTCCAGCTGCCGCGCTGGCCGCGCTGGCCAAGCAGTCGTTTGACGCCGCGCTGATTGATCTCAACTACTCGCGCGACACCACCTCCGGCGATGAGGGCATGGCGCTGCTGGCGGCGCTGCGGGCTGCCGACGGTGACCTTCCCGTCGTGGTGATGACCGCCTGGGGCACGATCGACATCGCGGTGCGGGCGATGCGCGCCGGCGCGGCCGACTTCATCGAGAAGCCGTGGGACAACCGGCGGCTGCTCAACGTGCTCGCCGCCCAGGTCAAGCTGTCGCGGGGCAGCCGTCGTGAAGCGCGGCTGGGTGCCGAGAATGCCCTGCTGCGCGGCGCCGACGAGCCGTTCATCGCCCAGGCTGAGTCGATGCAGCCGGTGTTGGAAATGCTTCGCCGGGTCGCGCCGACCGAGGCCAATGTGCTGATCCTGGGAGAGAACGGCACCGGCAAAGGCGTGGTGGCGCGACGCATTCACGCGCTGAGCGGGCGCGCCGGGCAGCCGCTGATCAAGGTCAACATGGGCGGCATCAACGAGCACGTGTTCGAGTCGGAGATGTTCGGTCACGTCAGGGGCGCCTTCACTGACGCCAAGGTCGACCGCATCGGGCGCTTTGAGCTGGCCGACGGCGGCAGCCTGTTTCTCGACGAGATCGCCAACATTCCGCCCAGCCAGCAGCCCAAGCTGCTGCGCGTGCTGGAGGACGGCGAGCTGGAGCGGGTAGGCTCCTCGCGCACGCTGAAGGTGGACGTGCGGCTGATCTCGGCGACCAACGCCGATCTGCGCGCCGAAGTGGCGGCCGGCAGCTTCCGCAAGGATCTGCTGTTTCGCCTCAACACGGTGGAAATCCGCCTGCCGCCGCTGCGCGAGCGCGGCGCCGACATTCTGCCGATGGCCGCCGATTTTCTGGCCCGCTTCGCACGGCGCTATGCGCGCAGCGACCTGCGCCTGTCGGACACCGCGCAGCGCGCGCTGCTGACCTATTCCTGGCCGGGCAACGTGCGCGAGCTGTCGCATGTGATCGAACGCGCCGTGCTGATGTGCGCCGGACAGGAGATCCGCGAGCTCGATTTCAGCCTCGATCTGGCGCCGCCCGTCGCCACCGCCAGCGCCAGTGCCAGAGCCAAGGCCCGTGCGAGTGCCGAGGTCAGCGCCAGCCAGACGCTGGAACAGGCCGAGCAGGCAATGATCCGCAACGCGCTGGACGACTGCGGCGGCAACATCCAGCGCGCCGCCGAAGCGTTGGGGCTGTCGCGTGGCGCACTCTACCGGCGGCTGGAAAAGTTCGGCCTTGGCGGCTGACTCTCGAACCGTGGCCAGCGCGCCGGTTGGCCCGCCAGCGCCCGCCGTGGGCTTGAGCTTCGAGCGCCGGCTGCTGCTCGACGCCGGCCTGCTGCTGCTGCCGCTGCTGCTGCTGAGCAGCCTGCTGCTGTGGTTGAGCTGGCCGCCGTCGGGCGGCGTCTGGCTGGCGCTGGCGGCGGCGCTGCTGTTCACTCTGGCGCTCACCCTGCGGCTGCGGCAGCGGGTCATCTACCCGCTCTACACCCTGTCCAATCTGCTCGAGGCGCTGCGCGAGGGCGACTACAGCCTGCGTGGGTCGCGCGCGCGCCGCGGCGACGCCATCGGCGATGTGGTGTGGGAGATCAACGCGCTGTCGCGCACCCTGCGCGAGCAGCGCCTCAAGGTGGAGGAGACCAGCGCCCTGTTCGGCAAGGTTATCGCGGCGATCGACATCGCCCTGTTCAGCTTTGACGGTGCCCGCCGTCTGCGCCTGCTCAATCCAGCCGCCGAGCGCCTGCTGGGACGCCGCGCCGCTGAGGCGCTGGGAATGGAAGCGGCCACGCTGGGTCTTGAGGAGGCGCTGGATTCGACCGGGTCGGCGGTGCTCAACCGGGCGTTTCCCGGTGGCAGCGGTCGCTTCGAGGCGCGTCGCTTCGGCTTCCGCGAGGGTGGCCTGCCGCTGGAGCTGCTGGCAATCACCGACCTGTCGCGGGCGCTGCGCGAGGAAGAGCGCCAGGCCTGGCAGCGCCTGATCCGCGTGCTCAGCCACGAGCTCAACAATTCGCTGGCGCCGATCAAGTCGATGGCGGGCACCCTGTCAACCATGCTGGCGATAGAACGGCCCGCGCCTGATTGGCGCGAAGATGCCCAGATTGGCCTGCGGGTGATCGCCGACCGCGCCGAGGCGTTGAGCCGCTTCATGATCGGCTATGCCACCCTGGCCCGACTGCCGGCGCCGCGCAAGCAGCAGCTCGATCTGCGCCAGCTGCTGCGGCGGGTGGTAACGCTGGAGCAGCGTCTGCCGGTGGCGCTGGAGGATGGAGCACCGCTGCCGCTGGCTGCGGATCCGGATCAGCTGGAGCAGGCCCTCATCAATCTGCTCAGGAATGCCGTAGAAGCCAGCCTGCCCGAGTCAGGAGGCGTGCAGCTGCGTGCCACGGCGGATCGCGTCGACGTGCGCATCGAGCTGTTGGATGAGGGTCTGGGTCTGGCCGGCAGCGACAATCTCTTTGTGCCGTTCTTCACCACCAAGCCCGGGGGGTCGGGCATTGGACTGGTGCTGGCGCGGCAGATCGTCGAGGCGCACGGCGGCCAGCTGACCTTGCAGAATCGAACTGATGTGGCCGGCTGCATCGCCTGCATCCGTCTGCCGTTGGCGTCGGGTTGAGCTGGCTGCGCGCTGATTTCCGCGCCTGCGCGCTGCCCGCTATACTGGCGCCCTTGCCGCGGCGGTGCCGCGCCCTTGTTTCCCCTGCGCAGGTGAGCCCGTGAGAAATCACGACCTCGAATTCCTCAAGCACTTCTCCCAGATCATCGCCTTTCTGGTGGTGGTTACGATTGCCCTGATTGGCGGCGCGATCTGGCTGCACAACGACCGGGCGGTCGAACCCGACGTCGTCGCGGTCGCCAAGACTGAAGCCCGCTTGCGACCGCTGGCCGGCGTGTATGCCGGCGAAACCGGCGCGGCAGCGCTGGCGGCTGCGGCCGAGGCGGCTGCCAAGGCGGCCCAGGGTCAGGTTGCCTATGAAGGCACGCTGGATGGCGGGGTGATCTATGTCGCGCTGTGCGGCGCTTGCCACAACTCTGGCGCTGGCGGCGCGCCGCTGATGCAGGCGGCCGTGTGGGAGCCACGCGTGGCGCAAGGCGTCGAGCTGCTGGTCAAGCACGCCATTGAAGGCTATCAGGGCAGCGCCGGCCTGATGCCGGCGCGCGGCGGCAACCCGTCGCTTACCGATGAGCAGGTCGAGGCGTCGGTGCTCTGGATGCTCGACAATCTGAAGTAAGGGCCTGCCGTCCCTCGCCAACCGGCCGCCGCCCGGAATCCGGGCCACGCTGTTCGTACGACCGTCAAGGCAAACTCCGATGCGGCTACTCCCCACGCTTCTGGCCGCGCTGCTGCTAACCGGCTGCGACGCCATGACCAGCACCGGTGATGGCGGGTCGTCCGCCGATGAAGGCCCGGCCACGCTGGGTGCGCTGCAGGGCAGTGGCGCGCGCAGCCCGTTCGAGGGGCGTGATGTCGCCGTGCACGGTGTGGTCACCGGCAATTTTGTCAGCGGACTCGACGGGTTCTTCCTGCAAGACGGCGCTGGCGCCGATGACGGCGACCCGGACACCTCCGATGCGGTGCACGTGCAGTGGAAGCGGGATCGCACGCCCAAGGTGCGCCGCGGCGATCGGGTTCGCGTAATCGGCCCGGTGGTTGAACTGGGTGAGGGTGATCGCAGCGTCACCTCGATTGCCGCCCAGCGCATCGAAGTGCTGGGTCGCGGTGGGGTCAACGTCACCAGCATCGCTGAGCCGCCGGCCACCGAGGACGGTTGGGAGCGATACGAATCGATGTGGCTGCGGGTGACCGCGCCGCTGACGGTCACCGGAGTGGGTGGCTTGGCCCGTTTCGGTGAAATCGAAGTCGCCTTCGGTGACCGCCTGTTCCAGCCGACCGAGCGCCATCCGCCGGGCCCGCAAGCCGACGCCATGGCGCGCGACAACCAGCGCCGTCTGCTGGTTCTGGACGACAACCGGCGCGGCGAGTATCCCGACTCGCTGTGGTTCCTGGCCAACGGCCTCAGTCACGACGCGCCGCTGCGCGCCGGCAGCGTGCTGACCGAAGTGGAAGGGATCCTCAGCCACAGCTTCGGACGCTGGCGGCTGCAGTTGAGCGGCGAGCTCGACGCCATCAGGCAGGCGCCGCGGCCGTCGTTGCCCGGCCTGCCGCCGGGCATTCGCATCGCCAGTGTCAATCTCGAGAATTTCTTCAATGGCAATGGTCGTGGCGCCGGCTTTCCGACGCCGCGCGGCGCGGCCACGCTGAAAGAGTTCCAGCGCCAGCTGGAAAAGACCGTTGCCCTGCTGGTGGCGCTGCAGCCTGATGTGCTGGCCGCTTCCGAGCTGGAGAACGACGGCAGCGATCCGCGAAGCGCCGAGGCGGCCCTGCTGAAGGCCCTCAATGCCGCACTGGGGGAGCAAGGTGACTACCGGTCAGTGGCGGTTGCCGAGGGTGGCAGCGGTGGCGATCAGATCCGGGTCGCGCTGTTCTATCGCGATACCCGGCTGCGGCCAGAGGGCGACGCCGCAACCTTCAACGAGCCGCCGTTCCAGTCTGGCGCCAGCCGGCCGCCGTTGGCCCAGGCCTTCGTGCCGGTGGCGGGTGGTGAGCCGTTCGTGGTCATCGCCAACCACTTCAAGTCCAAAGGAAGCTGTCCGCCACCTGAGCAGCCGGCGGCGGCAGGTGATCGTGATCAAGGCGACTTCCAGGCCTGTTGGAACGCCACCCGCGTCGAGTCGGCGAAGCAGCTGCATGCGTGGCTGCAGAGCGATCCCACCGGTGTTGGCAGCGCCCGCATGGTGCTGCTGGGTGACTTCAACGCCTATGCGCAGGAAGACCCGCTGCGCCTGCTGCGGCGGCAGGGATGGCGCGACGCATTTGAAGTTGCCGCTGCTGGCGAGGTCTACAGCTACGTCCATGCCGGACAGGCGGGGCGCCTGGATCACGCAATGGTGACCGAAGCGCTGGCGCCCCTGGTCAGCGGGGCGGTGGTGTGGCACATCAACGCTGACGAGGCCGAGGCATTCGACTACCGGATCGCCAAGCGGCAGGCTGCCTGGCACCGCCCGGCGCCGGTGCGCACGTCCGACCATGACCCGCTGCTGATCGGTCTCGACTTCAGCCGCCGCTGAACCTGCGGGCTTTGCTTCACAGGCCGGCGTGACGCGGCGGTTGGGCCAGATGCACTCCGGTATCATCACCTTCCACTCACCAGGCAGCGATTGAATGGCCGACGCCCGTCCAGCGTTTCCCGAGCAGTCTGGCGCCATCCTGCTGCCGGGTCCGGCCGGCACCCTTGAGCTGCTGGTCGATCTGCCGGAGCCGACGGAAGCGCTGCCGCTGACCGTGGTGATATGCCATCCGCACCCGATGCACGGTGGCAGCCTGCACAACAAGGTCGTCACCATGGTCGAGCGCAGCCTGCGCGAACTGGGTGCGCGTACCGTGCGCTTCAACTTCCGTGGCGTGGGAGCGTCACAGGGCGAGTACGACGATGGTCGCGGTGAAACCCTCGATCTGCTGGCGGTGGCCGAGTGGGTGCGCGAACAGCGGCCGAAGGACGCGCTGTGGCTGGCCGGGTTCTCGTTTGGCGCCTATGTTGCGTTGCTTGGTGCCCGTCACCTGCCGATTCGACAGATGATCTCCCTGGCGCCGCCGGTGGGCCGCTGGGACTTCTCGGCCGTTCTGCCGCCGCCCTGTCCGTGGCTGGTGCTGCAGGGCGAGGACGACGACGTCGTCGATCCGCAGGCGGTCTTCAAGTGGGTCGACAGCATCCCCGAGCCCGAGCGACCTGCCCTGGTGCGCATGCCGGACACCGGTCATTTTTTCCATCGCCGGCTGATGGACCTCCGCGGCGCGCTCAAGAACGGCGTGCGCGGCAATCTGCCCGCCCCCGCCAGCAAGGCGTGAGCCGCCGCCTCGACACCCGGCCGCTGCCGCCCGGCACCGCCTACACCGAAGGGGTGACCAGCGGCCGCTGGCATGACGATCCCGCACAGCGGGCCGTGCTGGTCGAGTTTGATCGCCTGTTCCACGCGCTGCAGGCGCCGGTCGAGCGCGGCCTTCTGAACCGGTTGCGCGGCCGCCACCCGGCGCCGGTCCGCGGGCTGTACGTCTGGGGTGGCGTGGGTCGCGGCAAGACTTTTCTGGTCGACCTGTTCTACGAGCACCTGCCGCTGGTGCAGAAGCGGCGCGTCCACTTCCACCGCTTCATGGGCGAAGTGCATGCCCGCTTGCGCGAACTTGGCGAGCGCAGCGATCCGCTGATCGAGGTTGCCGAAGGCTACGCCGGCCAGCTCCGCGTACTGTGTCTGGACGAGTTTTTCGTCAGCGATATCGGCGACGCGATGATCATCGGCCGCCTGCTGGAGGCGCTGTTCGCGCGCGGCGTCACCCTCATCACCACGTCCAACACGGTGCCCGCCAATCTCTACCGGGATGGCCTGCAGCGTGCGCGATTCCTGCCGGCCATCGCCCTGATCGAGCGCCACTGCGTGGTGTACCGGATGGCCAGCGAGACCGACTATCGCCTGCGCACCCTCACCCAGGCGCCGGTGTTCCACCAGCCGCTTGGCGCCGCAGCGGACCGCGCGCTGCAGGACTTCTACGAACGGTTGACCACCGACACCTTCCACGATGGCGACCCGCTGTTGATCAACGAACGCCTGATTCCGGCCATCGACTATTGCGATGGCGTCGCCTGGTTCGCGTTCGCCGCCCTGTGCGAAGGACCGCGCTCGGTGGCCGACTACATCGAGATCGCTCGCGACTTTCACACCGTGCTGCTCGCCAACGTGCCGCGCTTCGGCGCCAACGACGAGAACGCCGCCCGCCGCTTCGTCAATCTGGTCGACGAATTCTACGACCGCAACGTCAACCTGATTCTGTCTGCCGCCGTCGAGCTGCGCGATCTGTACGCCGGCGACAAGCTGGCCCACGAGTTTCAGCGCACCCAGAGCCGGCTGATCGAGATGCAGAGCGAGAGCTATCTGGCGCGCGAACACCGGCCGTAGTGCCGGCACCCGATGTTCACTGCCGAACCAGTCGATCCCGTGCGACCGCCTCGTGACCTGGCGACAGCGCTGCATTTCAGCGGCGCTGCCGGCGGTCGCGTTGGCTCGTTGGCCGACGGTGGGGTCTGCAGGAAGTCCGGATCGCCCGGTTCAGCGCATCGCTCAGCGCATCGCTCAGTGCATCGCCCAGCGTGTCCCCACGATTGGCGCAACCGGTAGCAGGCGCCGAATCGGTAGCGAAGGACAAATCCCGATGCTGGCTTATGCCAAACCGGGGCGCCGGTGCGACCTCAGCATCCGCGCTGTGCAGAGGTGATGGCGAGAGCGGATCCATGGCCAAAGGCTCCGGCGCAGACATGCGGGAATGGCCATGGATCGGTCTGACCGCAGCCCCCGCCGTGAGCGGGGGCTGCGGGGTTGCCAGCAGTGAATCAGAACTTCCATATGCCCGAAATCACCACGCTGCGATTCTCGGCGTCCTTTGTATCAATGCTGGAATCCAGACGCCGGCTCTCATAGGCCAGCCCCATCTCAAAGGACTTGCTGAACCTCTTCGCCAGATCAACGCTGTAGGCGCGCACATCGTCCTCGCGGGCGGTCGGCAGATTCACAAAATCGACGTAGTCGTCCTTCGCGCCGATGCCCAGAATCATGTCCCACGGAAGCTTCCGCGAGTAGGTGATCTGCCAGCCTTCGGTGTCCTTGTTCTTGGTCACCAGCGACGAGTCTTCAACCTTTGGCGAGTAACGCGCCTTGAAGATGTCCTTCTTGCTGGCGATGAACTCCGCGCCGACGGTGAAGGTGTTGATAATCGCGTCGGGCGAGTCCGGGTCGGTTATGTCGCGGTCCTGATAGTTGTACACCGCGTCGACGCTGAAGAACTTGGTCACGTCATAGGATGCCGCCAGCGTGCCGACCAGAGTCCCCACGATCTTGTCGCCGTTCTGGCGGATGAAGACATAGGAAACGGCGGGCTTGAACTTCAGACCGATGTCTTTGAGATCGAACTCCGGTCCGGTCGAGACGGCGTAGTTGGTCTTGTCGAGTTTGTCATTGCCAGGGTGCATGTCAGCCACGCCGCGGAAGGTCGAACCCCAGGTGACCACGCCACCCTCGAAGGCGAACTTGTGGCTCAACCCGAGCTTGCTGGACAGCCGGTTCTGCGACATCTGGCGCGTCATCGCCTTGTCGCTCACCGCGCTGTTGATCAGCTTGTCAAGATCGTCGTCGGCGCGGCTCTTGCCATCGGGGTCGTCTTCACCATCATCGTCCTCGTCATCCTCATCGCCGTCACCGTCGTCATCGTCGGTGGCCAGATCGAACTCGTCTTCGCTGAGGTCGGTTTCGTCAATGCCGATGTCGTCGAAGTCATCATCGCCGAAGTCGTCATCACCTTCGTCGCCCTCTTCCCCGTCCTCATCCCCGTCCTCGTCCTCGTCCTCGTCCTCGTCCTCATCGTCGCCGAACTTGGCCTCGGCTTCGGCAAAGTCGGCAAAGTCGGCAAAGTCAAAGCTGTCGGTGGATGCGGGTGCAACGGAGATGTTGTCGTTGGTACTGAATTGCAGCTCAGCGCTACCTTTTACTTTGTGACCGCCAGCATCCGCGGCGAGCGACTCGCCGGTTGAAAGAGCAAGCAGCGCAACGCCAATCGCCGCCGCTAGCGGCAGCTTCCTGCAATTCATAAAACCCCCGTTGGGAAAATGGAGGCGAGAGTTTACGCCCAACGCTGGCGTTTTTCGCAGCTTTCCCAGTGACTGTTGACGACGCTCCGACTGGCCCGAAATGCGCTGCCGTGTTGCGCAAAAGCGACGCGCCTGAAATTGTGTGCAGGCGCACTTTTCAAGCCATCTGGCAAACCGATGGCTGCGGTTTCGAACCTGACCGGTGGCCACCTGCTTGAGAAGCTCGCCTCAGCAATCGCGGCGATAGGGTCGATCCATCTGCTGACGGTGTTCGTGGACGCCGCCAGCACGCCCAACGACAAGCGGCTCTGGTGCGTGGTCATCCACCTGACCTTGGTGGTCTCGGCGAGCAGGCCCGCCGCGCGCGGCAGCGGCGCGACGGGGGCCCCGCAGCGGCGCGTGACCGCTTTCGGTGACGCTGAGTCGCCACACGCTCGCGTGCCCTGTGCGGCATGATGCGGGCTGGTCACTCCGATCCGTCATAATGAAGCCAACCCCTTTCGCCGCGCTCGCCCTGCTGGTGCTGGGCGCGCCGCTGCACGCTGCGCCGCCCGACATCGAGACGCTGGCCGCACCGGTTGATGCGCAGGTGCTGAGCTGGCGGCGGGACTTTCACCAGCACCCGGAGCTGGGCAATCGCGAAACCCGTACGGCCGGCATCGTCGCTGCGCATCTGCGCGCGTTGGGGCTCGAGGTGCGTACCGGCGTTGCCCACACCGGCGTGGTCGGCATTCTGCGTGGTGGCCAGCCAGGCCCCAACATCGCGCTGCGCGCCGACATGGATGCGCTGCCGGTGACCGAGCGGGTCGACCTGCCGTTTGCCTCCAAGGTCACCACCGAGCTCGGTGGCCAGACGGTGGGCGTGATGCACGCCTGCGGCCATGATGCCCACACCGCGATGTTGATGGGTGTGGCCGCAGCGCTGACCGGGATGCGCGAGCAGCTGCCGGGGGCGGTGATGTTCGTCTTCCAGCCAGCCGAGGAGGGCCCGCCGCCGGGCGAACAGGGGGGCGCGCGGTTGATGCTCGACCAGGGCGTGTTTGCCGACTTCAAGCCCGCCGCGGTGTTCGGCCTGCACGTCATCGCCGGCATTCCGTCCGACAGCATCCGGCTGCGCCCGGGTCCGCTCATGGCGGCGGCGGACAGCTTCCGGATCGTGGTCAAAGGCAGCCAGACGCACGGCTCGACACCCTGGCGCGGGGTCGATCCGATTCTTGCCGCAGCCGACATCATCAGCAGCGCGCAAAGCGTGGTGAGTCGCCGCGCCGAGCTGACCCGCGCGCCGCTGGTGCTGAGCTTCGGGATCGTCCAGGGCGGCATCCGCTTCAACATCATTCCCGACAGCGTCGAGCTGACCGGGACCATCCGCAGCTTCGAACAGGACATGCGCGAGTCCGCGCACAGCGATCTGCGCAACGTCGCCGAGCACGTCGCTGCTGCGCACGGGGCAACCGTTGAGACCCAGATTCCACAGCTCGAAGGGGCGCCGGTGCTGCGCAACGACCCGGCGCTGACTGCGGCCATGTGGCCCAGTCTGGAACGTGCCGCGCCGGGTCGCGTTGAACAGACCGCCCCAGTCACCATCGCCGAGGACTTCGCCTACTTCAGCGAGGCCGCGCCGGTGCTGTTCTGGTTTGTCGGTGCGAGTGCGCCGGATGCCGACATGGCGGCGGTGCCGTTCAACCATTCGCCCGACTTCACGCTCGACGAAGCGGCGCTGAAGCTCGGCGTGCGCAGCATGCTGCAGGTGGCGCTGGACCGGCTGGCGGCAGCCGCACAGTAACGGCGGCAGCGGCACAGTAACGGCAGCACCCCGTAGTGCCGAGCTTGCTCGGCAGCTCCCGGCAAGGCGCAGCTCGGCAGCTCCCAACACGGCGGAGCGGATCAATCTCCGCCCAAACGTAAGCACGTGCGGCACCCCGTAGTGCCGAGCTTGCTCGGCAGCTCCCGGCAAGGCGCAGCTCGGCAGCTCCCGGCGTGGCGCAGCGGAGCAAGCTCCGCTCTACGAGAGCGCGTGCGGCACCCCGTAGTGCCGAGCTTGCTCGGCAGCTTTCGGCAAGGCGCAGCGGAGCAGCTCCTGGCGTGGCGCAGCGGAGCAAGCTCCGCTCTACGAGCGCGCGTGCGGCACCGCGTAGTGCCGAGCTTGCTCGGCAGCTTTCGGCCCCGCTGCTTACCGCAGCGGGTTGCGCTGCAGAAACGCGACGATCTTCGGCACCAGCTGCGCGGTCTTGTCCTCCAGCACGTAGTGACCGGCGTCCTCCCAGGCGTGCACTTCCGCATTCGGCAACGCGGCACGGAAGCCGTCCAGGAAGTGGCGGTCGAATACGAAGTCCTTGAGACCCCAGCCGAGCAGGGCGGGACGGTCGGCAAACTGCGGCAGCGCGTTGCCTGCCGCCTCGACGATGGCCCAGGCGCGGTCACCGGGCGCCAGCGGAATGTCCTGCACGAAGCGCAAGGTCGCGATCCGGTTGGCCCAGCTGTCATAGGGCGCGCAATAGGCCGCGCGCACATCCGGACGCATCGGCTGCACCACGCCCTGCCGTGCGGCACCGGCGGCGAAGGCGTTGGCGCCGCGGATCAGCAGCGCACCGAGCGCCGAGTCGCGGCCCAGTCGGAGTTGCCAGGGCATCCGCTTGGACGCCGGCAAGGGAAATGCCGCTGTGTTGGTGATCACCAGCCGCTTTATCGCAGCCGCATGCTTCAATGCCCAGCCAAAGCCGATCATGCCGCCCCAGTCGTGCACCGCGAGGGTGATGTTGTCGCGCAGGCCCAGATGCTCGAGCAGTTCGCCGACGTCCTCGACCCGCGACTGCAGCGTGTAGCTGTAGCGGTCGTCGCGCGGCTTGTCGGACAGCCCCATCCCGATGTGGTCCGGCACGATGCAGCGGTAACGGCCGCGCAGCGCCAGCACCAGATGCCGCCAGTAGTAGGACCAGGACGGATTGCCGTGCAGCATGACGACCACCTCGCCGTCGCGCGGGCCTTCGTCGAGGTAGTGCATCTGGATGCCCGGACGCACCTGCAGGTGCTGACCGGTGAACGGGTAGTCGGGAAAGCTCATTCGTCGCTTTCCGGCTCCGGCGGATACCAGGCGTCTTCCAGCGCCGAGACCTGCACATCGACAAAGCCCAGCGCGTTCAGGCAGTCGGTGATGGCCTGACAGTCTGCCTCCGTTGGCGAGCCACGCTGCGCCAGGCCGATGTGGCCATCCATGCCGGAGGCCGAATCGCCGCCGCCGAAGATCAGGCCGCGGGCTTCGACGGTGGCCAGCAGGCCGTGCATGGCGCGGTCGCGCTCGGCTTCGGCCCAGCCCGGCGGGCAGCCGGCGGAGACGCTGAAGCCGAGTTCCTGGAATTCGCCCAGGTGCAGCTTTTTGCGCAGGCGACGGTTGTGATGCGGGCGGATCGCGGTCATGGCAAAGCTCCGACGGGCGGATGGAGCAGGTCGCGCTGCCGACAGGCTGCCAGCATCAGCGCGGCCCGCGGTGGTCGTCTACCAGACGACTTCGGCCATCTGGCAGTTGAGCCCTGAGCCGATGCCCATCAGGGCGATCCGCGTGCCCTTCTGCAGACGGCCGGTCTCGGCCAGCTTCGACAGCGTGACCGGGACGGAAGCCGGGCCGATGTTGCCGTGGTCCTGGAACACCGTCAGCACCTTTTTCGGGTCGATGCCGAGCAACTCGACGATGGCGGCCGTGTGCACCTTGCTGATCTGGTGGATGACGAATTCGTCAATCTCACTGGCGACCCAGCCCATGCCGGCGCGGGCGGCCTGGAACGTCTTGGCAGCCAGCTTCAGGCCCTCGATCAACAGGGTGCGGGTGTCGGTGACCATGCGGTCCATGTTGCCGCGACACAGGTGGCTGAACTCGGTGGCGGCGCGCGTCACGCTGCCAAGGAAGGGATGACCGTTTGGCAGCAGCTCGGAACGACCCAGCACCATGGCGGCGGCGCCGGAGCCCAGGGTCAGCGATGCAAACTCGTCGCGGAACTGTTCCGGACCCACGTTCGGCCCGCTCAGACGCTGGATGGTGCGTTCGGCGATCTCGTTGCTGGCTTCTCCGTCCACCACCAGGGCGTAATCGATCTCGCCGCGCTCGATCATCCGTGCCGCGATGTCCATGCCATTCAGAAAGGCCAGACAGGCGTTGCCGACATCGAAGTTCTGGCAGGTGTCAGCCAGCCCGAGATTGCCGTGGATGATGCTGGCGGTCGACGGCTCCAGATAGTCGCGGCAGACCGAGGTGTTGATCAGGATGCCGATGTTCTCGCGATGCACGCCGGAAGCGGCCAGCGCCTTCTGCGCGGCCATGGTGGCGGCGTCGGACGGCTGCACGTTGCCGTCCCAGATGCGCCGCTCACGGATGCCGGCGACATCTTCCAGCAGGTTGTCGCGGATGCCCAGTCGATCAAGGGTCGGCTGCAGTCGCGCCATGATGTCGACCGACGAAAGCCGGATCGGGGCATCGATGTGGGCGACCGCGGCGATGGCTACGTGCTGGAAAAGCATGGATAACGTCCGGGGAGAGAGACAGAACCGAGCGACGGTACCCGGTAAGTGTAGGAGCCGCAACCCACTGCGCGCCAAGCCAGACTTCGATTCAGCCAGCAGCAGCTAATCTACTCGCCGGCCTAACGATCCCAATGCCATGCCCATCCGCTGCCTGCTGCTTCTGCTTGCGTCCCTGTGCGCGCTGCCCGCCAGCGGCATCGAACGTTTCGAGGGCGATCTTTCCGATGCACAGGGACGCTATGCCATTGACGTTCCGGAGGGCTGGCAGGCGGGCAATTCGCTGATTATCTACAGCCACGGGTTCTCGATGCGCACGCCGCAGCAGGTCGGGTCGGTCAACACGGCGCCCAACGCCGAGATTCGCGATTACTTCCTGGCGCGCGGATACGCGCTGGCGGCGGGCAGCTACGCCAGTCGCGGGTGGGCCCTGTTTGATATTGATCGCGAGCAGCGCGCGCTGCTGGCCGAGTTCCAGCGGCGCGCGGGCAAGCCCGGCGAGATTCTGCTGTTCGGCGGCTCGCTGGGCGGCCTGGTCAGCCTGAAGACCGCCGAGGCCTATGCCGCTGCCGGTGAGCCGGTGGCCGGCGTCCTGGCCGCTTGTCCGCCGCTGGCGGGCGCCCGCAGCTGGGACACGGCGCTCGATACCCGGCTGCTGTTTGATGCCGTCTGCGAGTCCAATCCGCTGCCGTCGGGCAGCGCCGCCCTGCCGTGGGTGATCGACTATTCGGCCATTCCGCCCAACTTGAGTGATCTGACCGATGGCCGCACCCTGGAGAGCGCGCTGCCGACCGCCAACCGGATCCGACAGTGCATGGGCTTCTACCAGCCGGCGATCTTCGACACCTCCGCCCAGCTGCAGCGTCGCGCCCGGCTGAAAGCGCTGCTCGGAATCAGCAGCGATGAGTTTCTGCTCACCAACATCGCCTACGCCGTTTATCCGCTGGCCGATCTGATCCAAGGGCCGGACAAGCTGGCCGGCTTCAACGCCCTGGACAATTTAAACGTCAACTATGGCGATGCCCAGATCAACGAACGCGTGCTGCGGGTGGCGCGCGATCCGCTCGCCGCGGTCAAGCTGCGGGCGGCGTCTGACCTGCGCGGTCCGTTTGGCGCGGCGCGGGTGCTGGTGCTGCACACCGATCGCGACGAGCTGGTCATTCCGGAGCATGTCGACGCGCTGGCAGCGCTGGCGCTGCCGCGGGAGCAGCTGTCGATCGCGCTGGTGCGCCAGTCGCAGGTGGCCCACTGCGATTTCTCCGGGGCCGAGCTGCTGTCCGGCTTCGAAGCACTGCGGCGCTGGATCGACGGCGGCGAACGACCCGAGACGGCCAGCCTGCGCAGCGAGTGTGAAACGCTGCGTGGCGCCAACGACGACCGCTGCGGTTTCGATCCGACGGTCACCCTGGCGACCCTCGATGCGCGGATCCGGCCACGCCAGCTGGAAAGCCGGCAGATCTCGCCCTGGCACAGCGGCAGCTGGTTCGACCGGAGCTTCGACGGCGAGGGACTGCTGATCGAAATCATCAATGACGGTCGCGACGCGGTGATTGGCTGGTACACCTATCCACCTGGCGGCGGCAGCGGTGAGCAGCGCTGGGTGGCCGGCCTTGGTCGCGTCACCGAGGACGGCATCCACGTCGCCGAGGCCTTCGAGTATCGCGGTGCGCGCTTTGGCAACGTTGATCCGGACGACATCCAGAGCGTGCGCTGGGGCGAGCTGACGCTGGCTTTCGACGGCTGCGAGCAGCCGCCAGCACCTGGCCAGCTGGTGCCTGCTGGGCATCTGCGCCTGCGTTATGCCGGTCCGGCGGCGTATGGCAGCGGCGAGCGCCAGCTCGATCCGCTGACCCAGAACGCGGTCACCTATCCGGTTTGTACCGAAGCCGGCATTCCGCCGCAGGCCGAGCCCTCCAGCGCCTACGCCGGCAGCTGGTATCGTGAGTCTGCGCCCGGCGATGGCTGGGCGCTGCAGATCGGCGCAGACCGCCAGGCCGTGCTTGGCTGGTATACCTTCGACCCCCAGGGCGAGCCGGCCTGGTTGCTTGGCACCGGCGAGTTCGACCCGGCCAGCAGGCGTGTCGAGCTGCGCGTGGAGCGCACCCGCGGGGCACGGTTTGGGGTGGACTTCCGACCGACCGACGTGCAGCGCATCGACTGGGGCGACCTCACCTTGACCTTCGACAGCTGCAGCAGCGGGCGGGCGGAGTGGACCACGCGCGAGCCGGGTTGGAGCAGCGGCGGCGTCGACATCGTCCGCTTGACGCGGGTGGACGGTACGCCGGACTGCGGGGCGGACAGTCGCTGAGGCAGCCTTCCAACCCGACCAGCGTTGCCCGTTGCGACCGGTGCGGTCGGCATAATGCGCCGGCTGGCGCGCCGCCGCGCGCCTGACTGGTATTGCCAGCCCATCATGCGTTCGATCCTGGAGACTGTCCTGCCCGCCGCGCTGCGCGGTTTCATCAGCATCACTGAGCTTGACGAGGCCGAGCTGCTGGTGGCGCCGCTGTTCCGGCGCAAGTCTGGTGACGCGCCGCCCGATGTGCCGCACCACTTGGTCGGGCTGTACCGGCGGCCGGATGGCCAGCTCAGTCTGCTCGGCTATTCGCACATGCGGCCATTTGGCGACATCTACCTGTCTGGCGGCTCCTGCAGCGAAGGCGAGGCGATTCGCGGCATGCTGCCGGAGCACCGCGAGCGCGGGTCGCCGCCGGCGCCGTCTGGCTGCACCTGCTCACGTACGCCTTCGCCAAGTACCACGAGGACTGCGAAGCCTTCTTCGGCTACTCCGGCGATGCCCGCGCGCTGCAGGTCACGGCCCAGGCCGGCTTTGTCGACGCCGGGCATCCGCACCTGATCGTCCACTGGCACAAGCCGATGCACGCCACGTGGCGCCGTGCGCTGGTGGCCACGGCGCAGGCGCTGGGGCCGTTCTGATCAGTCGACCGGCGCCGGGACAACCGTCACGACATCGATCAGCGTCGCCGCGCCGCGCCGCTGCAGCACCCAGCTGACCTCCGCGTCGGGCGCGCAGCCGGTGCAGCGGTACAGCGCCAGATAGCGATCCTGGAACATCGGCGTGATGGGCATTCCGTCGACCTGCGCGCCTGGCAGCCTGTCGGACCTGGGTCGGCCGGGCTGCAAATCCGTCTGCGCGACCCGAGTGTTCAAAAAAAGCTCACGCCGCCAATTCCTGGCCCATAGCGCTGCTATGGGCCTGCGAATCGCCGTTGTCTGTCCTCACGCAGCCAGCAATCACCTCAAGCACCTGACCCGCATATGGCGCGCTGCACAAGCAAGGCGTGACGGACCCATCGGCGCGCCCCAGCAAGTCGCCTGCGGTTGACGCCGCAACGCACGGCGGCCAGCCGCTGAGGCAGCTGTCCGGCCGCCGCTACTCCGGCTGTTTTGGCGCCGGTGCGGCAGTCTCGTCGACGGCTTCAGCGGTGTCCGCTGGCGGCGCCTTGCGGCTGGCCTTCTCGGCCTTTTTCTTCTGCTTCTCAAGCTCGCGCTGACGCTTCTCGAACTGGTAGTTGGGCTTTGCCATAGGGTCATGCTCCGGGCGTGGGGAAGGGATAGGACGTGCGCAGGCGCTGCCTGCAGCGTGGGGGGATTATCCATTGATCGGGTGCATTGGCCCCAATTTGCTTTGCGCCGGCTCAGTTTGCGCCGGCTCAACCTGCAGCTCACTGCTGTCGTTGCCTCCCGGCGCGCCCGGCGCTGGCGCCGAGCCTGCTTGCGTTCTCCGCAGCGCCCGGTGCTCAGCCGGCGAACTGGCGGAAGCGGTTGACCACCTCGCCGCGCGTGGCCAGGCAGCGCGCGATCACCTGCTCATAGCGGCTCTCGCCCTGCGGGGCGCCGTCGAACGGCTGGCCGACCAGCGAGGCGCACAGATTGGCGCAGGCCAGCGGGGCCATCAGCTGCTGCGCGTAGGTGGGCAGGAACCGCTGCGTGTCGCTGGCGATGTCGGCCATCAGTGCCGGACTGAACATGCCGACATTGAGCAGCAGCGGATAGGGCAGGATCGAGTGCAGCTGGCTCATGAAGCGGATGCTGGCGTCGAGCTTGCCCAGCGTCTCCTGGCTGCGCGCGATCTGCTCACAGGCATCCATGAAGAAGTCGAGATAGACGTTGCCCTTGATGAACACGCAGATCGAATTGTTGACGCGATGGGCGTAGGCCGGCTGGCCGGCGTCGTCGGCGTACACCCACACTTCGTGACAGAGCGCGAACTGGCTGCCAACCTCGACCGTCAGCCGCTCCGGCGCGAACACCAGCATGTCGGCGTCTATCCAGACGGTCCGCTCATAGCCGTGGTCGAGCAGTTCGCGGGCCAGCTTCAGCCGAGCCAGGTCGGTGACGGTGCAGATGTTGCTCGCCTTGCGGCGAAACCACTCGGGGACGTAGTCGAACAGCCGGTCGTCAACGAAGCGGTACTCGAAGTTATTGCTTTGCGCCCAGGCTCTGACCGTCCCCATGCAAGTGCTGATCCATGCCGGCACATCGCGGGTGCGGTACGACTGGTAGACGATCGTTCGCACTCAGTCACCGCGTACCGGGAAGGTCTCGGCGTGCCCGGCTGGCGCGGCTGGCGCGGCTGGCGCGGTCCGCGCCGGGGCTTGCGCGGCCGGCGCAGCGGCGCGGCTGCGACAGGCCCAGGCCGCGAAACGCTGCTCGCCGTAGAGCGGTTCGTCCAGCGCCTGCACGGTGTCGGCGCTCATCGCCGGCGCCTCGTTGCGGGCCATGGTTTCAAGCTCGTCGCGGACCTTGATCGGGTTGCGTTCGATAAACGCCACGTTGTGCTTGACCGATACCGAAATCTCGCCACGGCGGTCGCAGTGGGAAAGATCTTCGCCGTCGCGGGCAACTCGAATGGCGTCGCCGGATGGCTCCAGCTTCACCCAGGTACAGGCGCCCAGAAGGCTTACGGTGAAAGCGGCAAACAACGCGATGCGGATCATGGCGGCTCCGGGAGAGAGGTGGATCGGTCACGGCCGGCGAGCGAGGCAGACAATAGCCACGAGGCAGGACAGCGTGCCGCGATTGTCGCCCACCTTCACGTGCGGTCGATGAACGACAACCTCGCCGGCGATGTTTCTTGCGATGGTCGCGAGCGAACGGCTAAGCTCGCGACCGCTGGTTCATCATCGGGGGCGCTTCAGATCATGCCGATCCCTACGTGCGTGGCGCGCGAATCCTGGCGGCTGGGCGAGCGCTTGCTGACGCTGGTTGTCCTGCTGCTGCCGACGCTTGCGGTGCAGGCGCAGGTGTCGGCACTCGGGCGGCTTGAGCCCTTGCACGGAACCCTACACCTCACTGCGCCGGTCACGCCGGAATCCACCGGTGGCGCCGTCCTGCGCGACCTGCAGGTGGACGTAGGCGACAGCGTTGAAGCCGGCCAACTGCTGGCAATCACCGAGACCGCCGATCTGATGCAGGCGCTGGTCGACGAAACCCGAGCCGAGCAGCAGCACCAGCAGCACCAGATCGCGGCAGCCCAGGCCCATGCGCGCGCCGCCTGCGTGCAGGCCGACGTGGTCGAGCGCGAGGCGCAGCGCCGCCAGAGTCTGCTTGAGCGCAATCTGTCGTCGGCGGAAGAGGCTGAGCGTGCGCGCGGCGACGCGCAGGCCCTCAAGGCTTCCTGCGAGGCCGCCCAGGCGACCACCGGCGCCACCGTCGCCGGGTCAGCGGTCGTCGATGCGCGGCTGCAGCGGATCACCGCGGCGCTGCAGCGGTCGCAGGTGCGGGCACCGGTCGCCGGTCAGGTGATCGAGGTCCACACGCGACCGGGCGAGATGATCGGGCCGCAGGGCATTCTCTCGCTGGGGCGCGTTGACCGCATGTACGCCATCGCCGAGGTCTACGAAACCGACATCGGCCGGGTGCGCGTCGGGCAAGCGGTCTCGGTCTCCAGCCGCGCGCTGGCCGAGCCGCTGAGCGGGGTGGTCGAGCGCGTGCGGCCGCAGGTCCGCAAGCAGGACCAGATCGGCACCGACCCGGCGGCACGCAAGGATGCCCGCATCATCGAGGTCGAGATTCGGCTGGAGGACTCGGCGCCGGCAGCGGCGCTGACCAACCTGCAGGTCGAAATCACCATCGGCGGCTGAGCGTGCAGACCCCGCTCGGCTGGCTGCAGCTGCGCCACCGCCCGCTGCGCCTGCTGGTGGCGCTGCTTGGCATCGGCTTCGCCGTGCTGCTGATCATGATGCAGCTGGGCTTCCGCTCAGCCTTGTTCGACAGCTCGGTGCGCTATCAGCAGCGCTTCAATTACGACATCGCGCTGTTCAGTCCCGACAGCGTGTTCATCGTGCGGCCGGAGTCGTTTTCGATCCGCCGGCTGTATCAGACCCTGGCCGATCCGGACGTGGCGTCGGTGGCACCGGTCTACATCTTTCCAGCGATCTGGAAGAACCCGTGGACCAACCAGCGCCGCAGCCTGAATCTGATTGGCTTCAACCCCGACGACAACCTGCTCGATGCGCAGGGGTTTGACGCCGGACGCGCGCTCCTGAAGCGCGAGGACGTGGTGCTGTTCGACGCCCGCTCGCGGCCCGAGTTCGGACCGGTGGCATCGACGCTGCGCGACGGTGGGCAGGTGGTCACCGAGGTCAACAGCCGCGAAGTGCAGGTGGTCGGGCTGTTCGAAATGGGCACCTCGTTTGGCATCGACGGCAGCCTGATGACCAGCGACGACAACTGGCTGCGGCTGTTTCCTGATCGCTCGCGCAACAGCATCCAGCTCGGTCTGCTCACGCTCACGCCGGGCGCCGACGCCAACGCGGTACGCGATCGGCTGCGCGCCTATCTGCCGCAAGACGTGCTGGTGCTGACCAAGGCCGACTTCGTCAATCGTGAGGTCGCTTACTGGAACCGCGCCACGCCAATCGGCTACGTGTTCGCATTCGGCGCCATTATGGGTTTTGTGGTCGGCGCGATCGTCGTTTACCAGATCCTGTTCGCCGACGTCTCCGAGCATCTGGGCGAATACGCCACGCTGCGCGCGATGGGCTATTCCAATGGCTTCGTCTCCGGCATCGTGCTGCAGCAGGCGGCGATCCTCGGCGTGCTGGGCTTCATACCCGGCCTGCTGGCGGCGCACGTGCTGTATGGGCGTGCGGCGGCGGCCACCTTCCTGCCGCTGGCGGTGACGCCCGAACGCGCCGCCACGGTATTCGCCATGACCCTGGCGATGTGCGCGATCTCGGGCCTGCTGGCGGTGCGCAAGGTGCGCCGACTCGACCCGGCCGAGGTGTTCTGATGACGGTCGTGCCGGTGCGGGTCGAGCAGCTCAATCACTTCTACGGCCGCGGCGCGCTGCGCAAGCAGATTCTGTTCGAGGTCAGCACCGAGATTCCACAAGGCCAGATCATCATCGTCACCGGGCCATCCGGCTCGGGCAAAACCACCCTGCTTACGCTGGTAGGTGCGCTGCGCTCGGCGCAGGAGGGCAGCGTGCAGGTGCTCGGCGAAGAGCTGCGCGGGGCGCGGCCGGCGACGCTGGAGAAAGTCCGTCGGCAGATCGGCTTCATCTTCCAGCAGCACAACCTGCTTGGTGCGCTCAGTGCGATTCAGAACGTCGAGCTGGGGCTGCGCGTGTCTGGCCGCTATCGCGGCGCGGCGGTGCGGCGCACGGCGGTTGCCATGCTTGAGGCCGTGGGCCTGGGCGAACGCCTCGACTACAAGGCGGAGGCGCTGTCCGGCGGTCAGCGCCAGCGCGTCGCGATTGCGCGGGCGCTGGCGGCGGAGCCGGCCATGCTGCTGGCCGACGAGCCGACCGCCTCGCTCGACAAGGAGTCCGGCCGCGAAGTGGTCGACCGCATGCAGACGCTGGCCCGCGAGCAGGGCTGCACGATCCTGTTGGTGACCCACGACAACCGCATTCTCGACGTCGCTGATCGCATCCTGCATCTGGAAGACGGTCGGCTGTCGACCTTCTCCGACTCGGTGCTGGCCAACAACCGGCACATGATGCAGCTGCTGGCCGATGACCGGCAGAAGCAGGACATTGGCAGCCTCGTCGATGCCCTCGATGAAGGCGGCTTCCGCGCCAAGCTGGAGGAGATCGCCGACGACGCCCAGCGCTACGTTGAGGCAACCTCGCTGGCGCGCGACACGGTCTACCAGTCGATGCTCGAGCAGGCGCTGTTTGCGATCACCCGCAAGCTGGCCCAGCTGCTGAACGCTGAGCGGTCGTCGCTGTTCCTGGTCGAGCACAGCAGCCAGACGCTGCTGCTGCGCGTGACCGAAGGGCTGCAGGGACGCAAGGACATCCGTATCCCCATCGGCAGCGGCGTCGCCGGTGCGGTGGCGCGCAGCGGCCGCTCCGAGCGGGTGGCCGACGCCTACCAGGACGCGCGCTTCAATCCCGAGGTCGACAAGCTGTTCAACTATCAGACCCGCTCGATCCTGTGCCTGCCGTTGTTCGACAAGGCCGGCCAGGTGTTCGCTGTGGCGCAGGTGCTCAACCGCCGCGATGGCGAGCCGTTCAGCGCCGCCGACGAACAGCGCATCGAAGGCTTCCTCAGCACCATCGGCCTGATCCTCGAGGGTCTGCGCGCGCACCATTGGGAAGGTCAGGAGCGGCGGCAGCGATGAGCGATCAGTGACCAGCGATCCCGCCACCGTCCAGATGCGCCGGGTCAGCGGCCTGGCGCCGGCAACCATCGATCTGCTTGAGCGCTACTTCGGCCTTGAGCTGGACAACGAGCACGACCTGCTGGACGCGATCGAGACCGTGCTGCTGACCGGCAACACCTGGTTGTTCCGGCAGGACGATCCTGGCGACTCGCTGTACTTTCTGGTTCGCGGCCGGCTGCAGGTCTGGCGCAACGCCGACGATCCGCGCGCCGAGCTGGCCGGCACCCTGCTGGGCGAGATACTGCCCGGCGACAGCGTCGGCGAAGTCGGCCTGTTGACCGCTCAGCCGCGCAGCGCCGGCGTGCGGGCGATCCGCGACAGCCTGCTGGTGCGGGTGGATCGCGCCACCTTCGAGCGGCTGGCCGTCCGCAACCCGGCGCTGGTCATGAAGCTGGCCGCCAGTGTCGCCCAGCGGTTGCGGCAAAGCACGGTTCCGCAAGCCGCCGGCCGGCGTCCGCTGACCGCCATCGCCATCGTCGCGCTGGACGCGTCGCCACGGGTGCAGGCCTTCTGCGACGCGCTCAGCGCCGGATTGGCCGCGTTCGGTGAAACGCTCGATCTCGCCGCTGACCGGCTCGGCGCTGCCGGTGCGCCGCAAGCCAGGCTTGCGCCCGGTGAGGCGCTGGATGAGCGCCTCAAGCACTGGCTGCACGAACTCGAATACAAGACGCGTTTTCTGCTCTATCGCAGCGAGCCGGCGGCCAGCCCGTGGTCGCGCTTTGCTGTGCGTCAGGCCGACCTGGTGCTGCTGGTGGGCGAAGCCAGCGCCGATCCGCTGCGGCGGCGCTGGGAGGCCGATCTGCTGCCCGGCCCCGAGGTGCGCAATGGGCCGCGCTGCGGGCTGGTGCTGTTGCAAGGGCCGCCGGCGCAGCCGATCAGCGGAACCGCCGCCTGGCTGGCTGCACGCCGGCTGGAGTTTCATCTGCACGTGCGCGCCGACCGACCCGACGACCTGCAGCGCGTGCTGCGCGTGCTCACCGGACGTGCCACCGGCCTCGTGCTCGGCGGCGGCGCGGCGCGCGGCTTTGCTCATCTGGGCGTTCACCGCGCGCTGGTCGAGAGCGGCACGCCGATCGACTGGTGCGGCGGCGCCAGCATCGGCGCGATCATGGCCACCACCATCAGCTATGACTGGACGCCGCAGCATGCACGCGACATCGCGCACGCCTGCTTCGTGCGCGGCAAGCCGTTTTCTGACTACACCCTGCCGATGATCTCGCTGCTCAGCGGCGCGCGCATGGTGCGGCTGTGTCAGCAGTACATGCCCGGCAACATTGAAGACATGCCGCTGCCGTTTTTCTGCGTGTCGAGCAACCTGTCGACCGGCGCGCTGAACCTACACGAGCGCGGGCCGGTGTGGAAGGCGGTGCGCGCCAGCGCCGCGCTGCCTGGCGTGCTGCCGCCGGTGGTGTTCGACGGTCAGCTGGCGATCGATGGCGCGGTGCTCAACAATCTGCCGGTCGACATCATGCAGGGCAAGCCGGTGGGCAAGGTCATCGCGGTCGAGTTGACCACCCGCAAGGCCCATCGGATCGACTACGACGAAGTGCCCGGCGCCTGGTCGATTTTGGGGGGCAAGCTGCGCGCCAAGCGCACGCGCGTCCGCCTGCCGGGCCTTGCCACCCTGATGCTGAAGGCCACCGAGGTCGGCACCATGGCGCGGGTGATGGAACTCGGCGCGCGCGCCGATCTGCTGCTGCGGCCGCCGGTACACCAGTTCAGCATGATGGGCGTCAAACATTTCGATGCCGTGGTCGAAGCCGGCTATCAGCACGCTAGCGAACAGCTGCCGCGTTGGCTGGCGAGCATCACCGAAAACCCCTCGCGGTCCTGAACGGCGGCGCCGTCTGCGCCGCCAGCAGTGACCAAAGCGCCTATGCTGGGGCCCATGAATAGATCCAAAGCAGTCCTCGCGCTGACCCTTCTGGCTGCACCGCTGGCGGCGTCGGCCGCCCAGATCCGGGCGTACGTCGGCGAAGCGCGCTCGGCCGACGACGCGCTCATCTACGAAGAGCATCATCTGGTGCGCCTCGATGGCGAGCAGCCGGTCGAACGCCTGGTGACCTACCGCTGCACCGACGGCCAGCCGTTCGCGCGCAAGCTGGTCACCTACGGCAGCCCGGTGCATGCGCCGACCTTCCGCCTCGACGACCATCGGTTCGGCTACGTCGAGGGCTTTGATGACGGCGTCGTATTTGTGCGCGCCGGGACCGCGGCCGAGGAGCAACGGGCGGTGATCAAGGCAAGTGCTGCGCTGGTGGTCGACGCCGGCTTTGACGAGTTCGTTCGTGAGCACTGGGACACGCTGCAGCGCGGCGCGTCGGTGCCGCTGGAGTTTCTGGTGCCGAGCCGGCTGTCGTCCTACAAGTTCAAGCTCCGCAAGGTGCGCTCAGAAGCCATGTTTGGCGCTCCGGCCAGCGTCTTCGAGCTCGCCGTCAGCGGCCTGCTCGGCTGGTTTGCTGATCCGCTGGAGGTTGGCTACCGCGATTCTGACCGCCGGTTGATGCATTTCAAGGGCCTCACCAACATCCGCAAGACGCTCGACAGCAACATCGTTGCCCAGATCCGCTTTCCGCCGGCGCGCGAAGACGATTCGCAGACCCAGGCCAGCATCGATACGGCCCGCGCCGAACCGCTGCAGTCCTGCAGCGTGGGCGGCTGACCAAGCCGACGAGATTCGTTCGCGCCGGTGGCGGGCGGCTGCGCACCTTTCCCCAGCACCCGTCTGTTAGCGCAGCCATAGCGCGTGGTCACCGCGCAGCAGGGCAACAATTTCCGTATGCATGTCATTCTCTTCCAGCCCGAGATTCCGCCCAACACGGGCAACGTCATCCGTCTGTGCGCCAACACCGGCGCCCAGCTGCATCTGATCAGGCCGCTTGGCTTTGAGCTTGACGACACCCGCCTCAAGCGCGCGGGTCTCGACTATCACGAGTACGCGCGGCTGCGCGTCCATGCATCGCTGGACGTGTGCCTGGGCGAGTTGCCCGGCGTTCGCATGTTTGCTGTTTCCACCCGCGGGGAGACGCGCTTCGATACGCCCGCCTATCGCGAAGATGATGCCTTTCTGTTTGGCCCGGAAACCCGCGGCCTGCCGCCGGACGTGCTGGCCTCGGTTCCCGACGCGCAGCGCCTGCGCCTGCCGATGCGACCCGACAATCGCAGCCTCAACCTCTCCAACGCCGTCGCCATCGTGGTGTTTGAAGCCTGGCGGCAGCAGGGCTATGCCGGCGCCGGTGGGTGATCGAGCGTAGCCAGAGTAACCACACACAGCCCTGTAGGAGCGCCGCTCGGCGCGCTGCTCTGCGGCACGCCTGCGGCGACATCACGCAGGGCAGCGCAGCTGACGCAGCTCCTGCAACAGCCGGTTGCGCGCCTGGATCACGCCCCTGACCCAATCGCTCCAGATTGCCCTACACCCCTGGCCGGCATCGCGCTCGGCTCATCAACGCCCCAGCCCTGTAGGAGCGTCGCTCGGTGCGCTGCTCTGCGCCCCACGCAGCCGGTTTGCCTCCAGATAGGGCGCCCCCGTCGCCCGCGGCAGATAGCGGCCGGCGCCGCGCACCGCGCGCAGGTCGCCGTCCAGCCAAGCCAGCTGACCACGCGTGAAGGTGTGGGTATTGATGCCGCGCACCGTCATGCCTTCAAAGATGTTGAAGTCGACGTTCTGGTGATGGGTGCTGGCCGAGATCGTCCGTGAGGCGGTCGGATCCCAAACCAGCAGGTCAGCGTCACTGCCGACCCGGATCGCGCCCTTGCGCGGATACAGGTTGAAGATCTGCGCGGCGTTGGTCGAGGTCACGCGGACGAACTCGCTGGGCGTCAGCCGGCCGCTGTTGACGCCGTGGTGCCAGAGCAGGGACATGCGGTCCTCGACGCCGCCGCAGCCATTCGGGATCTTTGTGAAATCGTCCTTGCCGGCGGCTTTCTGCGGCGCGCAAAAACAGCAGTGATCGGTGGCCGTGGTGTGCAGATGGCCAGCCTGCAGGCCCTGCCACAGTGCCGCCTGATGCTCCTTCGAACGAAACGGCGGACTCATCACGTGCGCCGCCGCGCGGGTGAAGTCGGGATCGCGATAGACCGAGTCGTCGATCAGCAGATGGCCGGCCAGCACTTCGCCAAACACGCGCTGGCCCTCGTTGCGGGCGCGTACGATCGCCTCCAGCGACTGCCGCGCCGAGTTGTGCACGACGTAGATCGGCGTGCCCAGCACCTCGGCGATGCGGATGGCGCGATTGGCCGCCTCGCCCTCGACCGACGGCGGGCGCGACAGCGGATGGCCCTCCGGCCCGGTGATGCCGCGCGCCAGCAGCTGCTTCTGCAGTCGATAGACCAGCTCGCCGTTCTCCGCATGCACGGTCGGCAGCGCCTCCAGCTCGATGCAGCGGCTGAAGCTGTTCACCAACACTTCGTCGTCGCACATGATGGCGTTCTTGTAGGCCATGAAGTGCTTGAAGCTGGCCACCCCGTGCTCACGCGCCAGCACGCCCATCTCCTCGCTGACCGAATCGTCCCACCAGGTGATGGCGACGTGGAACGCGTAGTCGGCGGCCGCCTTCTCCGCCCAGCCGCGCCAGATGTGGAAGGCCTCCAGCAGTGACTGCTGCGGATTGGGTATGACGAAGTCGATGATGCTGGTGGTGCCGCCGGCCAGCGCCGCCGCAGTGCCGGTGTAGAAGTCGTCGCTCGCCACCGTGCCCATGAAGGGCAGCTCCATGTGGGTGTGCGGATCGATACCGCCGGGCATCACCAGGCGCTCGCCGGCGTCGATGATTGTGCAGCCGCCGGGCGCCTCGATCGACTCCCCAATCGCCGCGATGGTTTCCCCGACGATCAGCACATCGGCGCGATAGCTGTACTCGGCGTCCACCACGGTGCCGCCACGGATCAGGATGCTCATGCGACCTCCCAAGGTCTTGCCGGTAGCCGCCAGCCTAACGCCAAAGCCGCCTGATCGGGTGCACGCTCGCTGCCGGTTCAGCGATGGCGAAAAGCGGCGCCCCGGGAGCAGCGCCCTGCAGCAGCACGCGGGGCCTTGGGGTCAGGGCTGGCCCGCATGTTTCATGAATCTCGCGCGCCCTCGCTTGTCTCTTGTCCGCACAAGGGACTACCTCAGTCGGTCGTATGGCCCGCTACGCCGCTCCTTCGAAAAATCTCCTGTGCAAACAACATCCTGCGCGATCATCGCGCGAATTCATGAAACATGCGGGCTAGAATCACTGCGTTTC
The DNA here is from genome assembly GCA_038205755.1 of Lysobacterales bacterium. Classification (GTDB taxonomy): domain Bacteria; phylum Pseudomonadota; class Gammaproteobacteria; order Xanthomonadales; family Xanthomonadaceae; genus JANNWF01. The sequence continues at coordinate 40,079 of JBBRBN010000032.1, forward strand.
GTGTTGCCGTAGCGTGCTGAGGCACTCCGCCGCCGCCGGTCCTGCTCCGCCAACGCGACTATCGCAAACCGCTGCACATTGGCCGGCATTCGCCACCCGGTCCGAAGCGGTCATCGAACCCACTGAACCTGATCTCCTTTGCGCCGCAAGCGGGCCGAGTTCGACTGCACAGATCATCGCTGTTGAAATCAGCACCAATGAGCACCCATCACGCTGCGCGCCTAGGATCCCTCCAAGTAGATCCCTCCAAGGGCTGTGGGGCGGTGGCGCCCAGCCTTCCATGCCGAACTGCCAGGCCATGAAGCGGGTCAGGTCGGCAGGTTGACCGTTCGCGGAAGTCTGCGACGAACTGACGCTCCTGAACGCGCTGGCTGTCCAGAATAATTCCGTCCGGAATAATTCCCGCAAAATATTTCCAGTCCAGAATATTTGCCTCGTCAGCAGAAACTGTGGGTGAGCTTCGGCTCTGGAAGCTTTCCAAGTACATGATATAGCGCGATTTCCGTCGCCTTGAAGGTCCGGAATCCGTACGCTTTTCTCATGGTGACTTTGCACTTGTTGTTCAGCCCCTCAACAACCCCGCTAGAAAACTGCTTTCTGGCTCGGAAATAGTTGAGCAGGAGCTCTCGGTGGCGGCGTAGCGTGCCGACGACCTTCTTCATCGGCTCGATCTGCGAGCGCATCACCTGCGTGCACCACTGATCGAGGAATTTTCCCGCCCATGTCGCCGACGTGTACTCCCAGAAGCGCTGGAAGTCTTCCTTCAGCAGATAGGCGCGAACCGTCTTGAGGTTGTACTTCAGAAGCTCCTTCAGCCGGCCGCGCTGGTTGCTGGTCAGATTCTTCCGGCGCTTCAACACGCACCAGCGTGTCTTCTTCAGCACGGGCTCGTAGCCATCCCGCACCATCCGGCGCGCCTCGGTGGCGCGCACCTCGTCGATCGCTTTGTTGATGGTGGCGACCACGTGGAAACGATCGAGGATGTTCAGAGCGTTCGGGCAATTCTGTGCAATCAGCTTCAGATACGGCTTCCACATGTCCGAGCAGACGAACTCGATCCGCTCAGCCATTTCCTTGCCGATCAAGTCGAAGAACCGTTGGAAGCTGGCGATCGTTCGCTCCTTGCCCACCCAGAGCAGTCGCGTGACGCCGGCATCGATCTGGTAGACCAGTGTCAGGTACTCATGGCCACGGCCATACTGGATCTCATCGACGCCGATCGCCCGCACCGGCCCCATCTCCCGGTTCGCCAAGCCCCACTCGACGACCCACTCCACGGCATGGAAGACTTTCTCCCAGCTGGTACGGAAGGCCGTCGCTGTCTCCCGCCAGGACAGCCGGCGCGCCCACTGCGCCAGAAACAGCATGTAGGCCTTGCACAGCGTGTACTTGCCGATTGCCCACGGCACCT
>JBBRBN010000033.1:0-41413 GCA_038205755.1 Lysobacterales bacterium
GACCCGTCGAACCAGCCGCCGCCATCGCGGTGCCAACGGCCGAAAAAACTCTTTCCTATAAGTAAGTCGAACACCCAGCACCGGGCTTGTTCAACAATCGGATCAGATCGCGGCTGCGCGCGATCTATCCTTAGACGTTAGATGCCGCGCAACGACAGATGCTTCGCAACCTTCTCGGCATCACTGCGCTGAAGAAACAGGTACTCCAAGTTACAGGACCCAAACTCACCCTCCAGCTCGCGCATGCGAACTGGATGATTGCCGAAGCGAATTTTCTTACCCGAAGCGCCGGAAGGCAAACGATACACACCGTAACTCTTCGGCGAAGTGTAGTTTCCATCCGGTCGAACGGAACTCGGAGAGATGGCGCCACGAATTATTTCAAGTATCACGCTCACGAATTCTCCCAAGTGCGGCATCTAACACCAAGTAGACCCCAGAATCGGGGTGTTGCGTCGCATGGTCGCTTTGCGGGCTGGTGGCGTCAACCAGATTTTTCCTACACGCCATCAAACATTTGTCTGACTGTGCTCGGCCTTTTTCTGAGCGAACCTATGTCGTTACCCGACGGGAATGCAGGCGTATGCGTTACGAGGATCAAAACAGGGGTGTATCCAAGCTCACTGCGGTCACTGGCGAGCCGCGCGTTCCTCGCTTGTTCGACGAAATTAGCCGGGTTATCCGGCTAAAACACTACAGTAGAGGTACTGAGCAGGCGTATCTGGGCTGGGCCAAGCGGTTCATCTTGGCCAACGACAAGCGGCATCCTCGCGAGATGGGCGGGCCGCAGGTTGAGGCGTTCTTGAGCGGCTTGGCGGTGCGCGGCGACGTGGCGGCGGGGACGCAGAACCAAGCCTTGTCGGCGATTCTGTTCTTGTATCGGGATGTGCTGGGCTTCAATCTGCCACGGATGGACGGGGTGGTGCGTGCCAAGCGTCCACAGAGGGTGCCAACGGTAATGGTAACGGCGGCTGCTGGGTGTCCACTTTGGCGCCGTCCACTTTGGCGCCGTGCGGCTGTGGGTGTCCACGGTGGCGTGGCTCCACGGTGGCGTGGCGCCCCGTGTGCGGTAGGGACATCGCGTGACGCCGCCCCAGCCCCTTCTGCCTGCTCGCTCGTGACACGGCGGCCCGAGTAATGGTCAGCTTTTCCGGAGGATTGGGCATTACCAATCCGAGGCCAAAATCTGCCCCGTTCCGGAAATCGATTGGTGAGCGGTGGAGATTGCGGCTTCAGCCTGCCGCCAGTTGCCTCGCTGCGCGATCCAGACCCCGCAGCATCGAATGACTGACCTGTTCGGGGAAGCCGGGGGGCAGCATCGCTTCCATGCGTGCCACCACCTGCGGCGTTCGTTCGATGAGGGTATCGATGATCGCCTCCATGGTTTGCCCGTCGTCTCCGTGTACGCCGTATCGCTTGCCCAACGCAGTCCAATGCCGGCGATGGATATCCTTCATCTTCCAGTGCGCGCTGGTAGAGCGGATCGCCATGGCCATCCTGACTTTGTGCTCGGACAGCGTGCCCGGCTTGTCTCCGATGACCGGCCATGCCGACATGACGTCGTAGAGCGGCGTGAGTTTGTAGGCGCCCTTCGGGCGAACGAAGAGGCTGAAGTTCTTGGCATGGCCGTCGGGTGCGCGCAGCATCCAGAAGACAAGCTGGGCGAGCAGGAAGGTGCGCCGATCCTGCTGGGGTGCCTCGGAGGTCGCCAGCAGGCCCATGATCCGGTCGATCCCTGGGCCGCCATCTTCCTCGTACTTGAGCGCCGCGGGCGTGCCGGTTGCTTGGCAAAAGTCCTCCTGCGGTAGCCGCGCCAACCATTTGCCCGACGTGCCATGGAGCCAGGTGCGGTCGAATCGCGTCACCGCGAGGACCTTCACGTCCTCGAATTGCAGTGGCTCGCAATCGGCGACCGGCAGCCCGTAAGCAGCCAGGATTCGCGAACACAGCCATTCGTTCGCGATGGAATGGCTCAGGTCGAGTTTCATGTTGCCGACCAGGCCCATGGGCCGCTTCAGGATATGCGTGGTTGGCGTCGAGCCGTGCGGTCTACACCATCGCCCGTCGATTTTCGCCAGCGCCGTTTTCTCCTGTGCTCCGGCGATGGAAAGCCTCAAGTCGTAGTCATCCTCAAGAGAGGCGCCTGTCAGCGTCGGTAATGCCAGGGTGCCGCGCAAGATGGCGGCGACCTCGTGTTCGCCCAGCGGGGTTGCATCGACAGTGCGCACGTCGGCAGGGGCCATGCCATCCGGGAGGATCTGGAGTGCACCGGGGCTAGGCGGCTTGATGCCCAACAGTTCGACGCGGAACTGCAGGACGGGCGATTGCATGGGCATGGAATCCAGTGGCGCTTGGGCACGAAGCCATAACTCGACTGTCGATGCGCGCGCGAGCTCGTGGGCACGGATCGGGGCACGCGATGGGCGCGGCGCAAATATCGGAAGATTGGCGCGCCCGGAGGGATTCGAACCCCCGACCAATGGCTTCGGAAGCCACTACTCTATCCAGCTGAGCTACGGGCGCGTTTTGTAAGGACTTTCTTTTCTGGGCGGGCCGATTCTGAGTATCGGCCGCGTGCCCAATCTTGCAGTTTACCAGCACGCTTGCAGTTCAGTGAGTACTGGCTTCGGAAGCCACTACTCTATCCAGCTGAGCTACGGGCGCGTGTTGACGAGACGCTTGCTTGCCGAGGGTCCGATGGACGTGCAGGCCGACTTGGCGGCCGCGCAGTGTAGCAGAGCACAGGCCGAGGGAATCCGGCACTCGTCCGGTCACAGCAGCTGCCATTCGGTGAATTGGCGAGGGCGGCGGGCTCGGATAGCAGACGGCGCATCGTGGCGCCTGCGAGACTTGCGCGTGTTGGGTAGCGCCTCGATGGTTGGCCAGACGTCGAATCGGCCAGACGTCGAATCGCCAGACGTCGAATCGCAAGCAGAATTGCCAATTCATTGGTCTTTGCGCTGCATGCCTGTTGGTTTGCTTGAGGGCTAATGCCAGCCACTGCGGCGGCGGCTGCCACCCTCGCTGTCCGTGGCGATCAACCCCGCGCTGTTCAGCGACCCTCTGGCCTCCTGGCGCGGCGTCAACCTGCTTTTCCATGTGCTCTCGGCGCTGCTGGTCGATCTGCTGAGCGTCGAGCGGCGGCGCGACCGGAGTGGGCGGCCAGCGCGCGGCCTACCAGGGCAGCGACTGGCCGTTGGCGTGCCAGAAACTGCCGCTGTCGGCTAGAGTCAGGCGATCCAGCTGTCGGGCCAAATTGGTGGCGGACTGCTCGGGCGATACGTCGCCATTTCTGCCGGTCATATCGGTGCGGACGAAGCCGGGGTGCAGCAGGAATACGGCGATGCGGCGCGGGGCCAGGTCGTGGGCGAGCGAGCGGCCGGCGGCATTCACGGCGGCCTTGGACATGCGGTAGCCGTAGTAGCCGCCAGTGCTGTTGTCGGCAATCGATCCCATCCGGCTGGTCAGAATGCCGACCTTGGCCGCGTCGGCCAGCTGTGGCTGCAGGGCGGCGATCAGACGCAAGGGCGCCAGCGCATTGACTTCGAACTGGCGTCGGATGCGCTCACTGGCGTCGGCGTCCAGGGTCTCCAGCGACTCTTTGGACAGCACGCCCGCGCAGACGATCAGGCGGTCGAGCGACTCGCCTGCCAGACGCTGGCCGAGCGCGGCCAACGCCACCTCGCTGGTGACGTCCACAGCGGTCTCCACCTGTGCGCCGGAGGACTGTAGATCGGGTGAACTCTGCCGGCACAGTGCGATCACGCGATCACCGCGGGCGGCGTGCAGCCGGGTCAGGGCAAGGCCGATGCCGCGGTTGGCACCGGCGACCAGAACATTCTGCATGCGGATTTTCTCCCCTTGGTCTGGAATACAGCGGCAAGCCTATCCCGGCTGCCGTCCTTTGCGGTTAATCTGCACATAACGTTCACCGCTCGACACCGCATGCCGCGCGACCTCCTGGCCAGCCTTCTGCAGCACCCGTTGCGTGAAGCACTGATGGTGTTTGACGCCGACGGCACCCTGCTGCGGCAAAACCTGTCGGCCGATGCGCTACGCCAGATTCCGGCCTGGGAAGCGCTGGAGCCGCGCCTGCAGGCGGCGATGCGGCAGCTGGTCGCGAGTCCTGGCCAGGCCAGCTGGACGAGCGACGAGGCGGTTCCGGGTCAACGCGTGATGCTGCTGGCGGCGCGCGATGAGCAGGGCGGCCTGATCGGCTACTCGCTGTCCTGCTCGACCAACGGCGACGCCAGCCTGCACCCGGACGAACGCGAGGTGCTGCTGGACCGGGCGCAGCACATGGGCAGCATGGGCGTGTGGATCTGGCGGGTTGATCGCGACCGCTTCTGGATGTCGAACGGCGCGCAGAAGATATTTGGTCTGACGCCCGAGCAATCCGATCTGCGCTACGGCGACCTGAGCCGCTTCGTGGTCGACCGCACGGCCCGCCATCGGCTGCGCGACGGCCTGCGCGCGGCGATCCAACAGGGTGAGCCGTACGAGCAGGAGTTCGACATCCAGCGCCCGAACGGCGTGCAGCGGCGGGTGGTGGCGCGCGGCGAGGCGCTGCGTGACACCAGCGGCAAAGTCGACCGGATCTTCGGGTTGCTGCAGGACGTCACCGAGCAACGCCGCGCCGAGGAAGTCGCCGGTCGGCGCAATGCGCTGCTCGACCGGATCGCCAAGATCGGCCGGATCGGCGGCTGGGAGTACAACATCCTCACCGGCGAACTCGACTGGACCGACGAGAATTACCGCATCCACGGCATCGCGGTCGGCACACCGGTCACGGTCAACTCGACCAAGCACATGTACGAGGGTCGCTCGCGGGAGATATTCGAGAGCGCGGTGCGGCGGGTTGTCTCTGGCGAGCGCGATGAGGAGACCATCGAGGTCCAGTTCATCACGCCAGAAGAGGAGCGCGTGTGGCTGCACATCCACGGCCAGCTCGAGCGTCGCGATGGCCAACCATTCCGGGTCACCGGCCACACCCGCGATATCACCGCCGAGCGCGAAGCCAGCGAACGGATCGAGCAGCTGGCCCACTACGACACTCTGACCGGGCTGCCCAACCGCTTTCAGTTCCGGGAGATGGCGACCCGCGCCATCACCCAGACGTTGGCCGGCGAGACCGGGCTGGCGCTGCTGTTTCTGGATCTGGACCGCTTCAAGCTGGTCAACGACACGCTTGGCCATGAGGCCGGCGACCAGCTGCTGCTGGATGTTGCCGGGCGGGTCCGGGCGGTGGTCCGCACCGGCGACATCGTGGCGCGTCAGAGCGGCGACGAGTTTCTGGTGCTGCTGCGCGACATCGGCCGGCCGGAGGACGCCGGCCGGGTGGCGGCCAAGATCATCGAAGCGGTCGGCCAGCCGGTGAAGCTGTCCGAAGGCGAAGCCCAGGTTGGGTGCAGCATCGGCATCGCCGTTCTGAACGCTGACAACTCGAGCTTCGAGGCCCTGCTGCGCGCCGCTGATACCGCGATGTACGCCGCCAAGGAGGCCGGTCGCAACAACTACCAGTTCTACAACGACGCCTATTTCGCTCGCATGCAGCGCCGGGTGGTGCTGGAGCGCGAGCTGCGGCAGGCGCTGGGCCGCCAGGAGCTGAGTCTGGTTTACCAGCCGACCATCGACCTGCGCGACGGCCGGGTGCGTGGCATCGAGGCACTGTTGCGCTGGCCGCGCCCCAACGGCGAACCGTGCGCGCCCAGCGAGTTCATCCCGATTGCCGAAGACAGCGGCGAGATCATCCCGATCGGTCGCTGGGTACTGCGCCAGGCCTGCAGGCAGGCCAGCGAGTGGCACGCTGCCGGGCTGCTGTTCGACCGGCTGGCGGTCAATGTGTCGGCCATCCAGCTGCGCGACCCCGAGTTCGCCGGCAGCGTGCTCGATGCCTGCGAAGCGGTTGGCTGGCCGCCGGCAAGGCTGGAGCTGGAGCTGACCGAGTCAGCCCTGATGCGCGACAGCGAATCGCTGCGGCGGGCGTTTGCGCTGTTCGAGGCGCACGGCATCGGCCTATCGGTGGACGACTTCGGCACCGGCTTCTCCAACTTGCACTATCTGCACCGGTTCCCGGTCAAGCACCTGAAGATCGACCGCAGCTTCGTGCTCGAACTGCTCAACGACCGCCCGCTGGAGCGGCTGTCGCAGGCGATCGTCGGGCTGGGCCACGCGCTCGGCCTGCGGGTGATCGCCGAAGGCGTGGAAACCGATGAAGTCGCCAGCCGCCTGCGCTCGCTGGACTGCGACGAGGCGCAGGGCTTTCTGTTCGCCCGGCCGATGACGGGCGGGGCGCTGGGCCGCTGGATGGCTAGCCGCGCGGTTTGAACAGGGCGGCGTCGAGAATCGACCACAAATGGATGATCCAACCGAGCAGGATCAGCCACAGCGCGGCGGCCAGCACGAACTGGAAGATGGCCATCAGCAGCCGCCCCTGGACCAGCTGTCCAAGACCGGGAATGAAGAAGCTGCACAGGGCAGCAATCACATTGCCGCCGGTTCCCTGACCTGCACTCATCGAGCTGTCTCCTTTGACTGACCGCGCTTGACTGACCGCGTGGGGTGATTGACCGCGTGGGTTTACTAACCGCGTGGGGTGCGCTGTGCCGTTCACGACGTCACACTGGTCCCAGTGTGACGGCGGGTGCCGGCAGCGCCCACCCGAACAAGGATGACGGGCACGCGCCGCTGCCGCTACCCTGACTGCATGCCTGCCACCAAACCCTTCCCGCTCTCTCGCCTCCGCCTGCCGCTGTCAGCCTGGCTGACCGAAGCACGGCGCGCGCGGCTGGAGCGTTACTGGCGGCTGGTTCGCGGAGACCGGCCGATCGGCTGGCTGCTGCTGCTGTGGCCGACCTGGTGGGGCCTGTGGCTGGCGGCGGAAGGCACGCCGCCGCTGGGCATTCTCGTCATCTTTACCGCCGGCGTCTGGCTGATGCGCTCAGCCGGCTGCATCATCAACGACTACGCTGATCGCTGGCTCGACCCGCACGTCGAGCGTACCCGCAGCCGACCGCTGGCAAGCGGCGAGGTGGCACCGCGCGAGGCGCTGCTGCTGTTCGCGGCGCTGTGTCTGGTGGCGTTCGGTCTGGTGCTGCTGACCAACTGGCTGACCGTGCAGCTGAGCGTGGTCGGCGTGCTGCTGGCGGCCAGCTATCCTTATCTCAAGCGCTACACCTGGTTTCCGCAGGTGTATCTTGGGGTCGCCTTCGGCTGGGCGATTCCGATGGCGTTCGCCGCCGTGCTCGGCGAGGTGCCGCCGCTGGCCTGGCTGGCATTTGTCGCCAACGTGCTGTGGTCGACTGCCTACGACACCTGGTACGCGATGGTTGATCGCGATGACGATATCCGGATGGGCGCGCGCTCAACGGCGATCCTGTTTGGCGAGATGGACCTGCTGTTCCAGGCCGTGCTCTACGCCAGCTTTCTGGTCGCGCTGGTGCTGCTCGGGCAGCGCGCTGAACTTGGCTTGCCCTACTTTCTTGCGCTGCTGGCCGCGGCCGGTCTGGTTGGCTGGCAGTTCTGGCGCGCGCGCGACCGGTCACGCGAGGGCTGCTTCGACGCGTTTCTCAACAATCACTGGGTGGGGACGGTGGTGTTTCTCGGCATTGCGCTGGGGTATGCGCTGCGCTGACCCGGCTAGCACTGCCCCTACCCGCGCGCCACCCGCGCCGCCGCCAGCACCCGCACTTCCGCGGCCCCGGCACGCAGCAGCGTGCGGGTGGCTTCGGCAACGGTGCTGCCAGTGGTGATGACGTCGTCGACCAGCAGCACGGTCCGACCTGCCACGCACGCCGGATCGACGCTGAAGGCGTGGCGCAGGTTGCGGCGCCGGGCGGCCGCGTCGAGGCCAGTCTGTGCGACGGTCGAGCGATTGCGACTCAGCGCCGCGGTTGCCAGCGGAATCGCCCGGCCCTGCAGCAGCGGGCGCAGCAGCTCCAGGGCCTGGTTGTAGCCACGCTCGCGCAGGCGCTGCCGATGCAGCGGAATAGGTACGGCCAGATCCACTCCCGCCAGCAGCGCCGGCAGACGGGTGTGTTCGGCAATCAGCATCGACAGCAGTCGGCCAGCCGCCAGCCGCTGACCGAACTTGAACGCCAGCAGCAGCTGGTCGACCGGCTCGACATAGCGCAGCGGCGCCAGCGTGATCGACTGCAGCGGCGGCCGCCGTATACAACGACCGCACAGCGCCGCGGGCGCCGGCAGCGGCAGCGCGCAGCGCGGGCAGGCACAGGTGTTCCACGGCAGCGCCGCGCGGCAGCTGTCGCACAGCGGCCCTTGTGTTGATGCCTCGCAGCAGGCCTGACAGGCCTCTGGCAGCACCTGCTGGAGCAGCCGATTGATCCCGCTCTGGATGTCCACGCGACGGCGCCCCGCAGCAGCATTCGAGATACCTTAACCCGCCGCCGTAGCGTGCGGATCGCAGGTAGCATTCACGTCCAGTCGCAGGCTGCGGGGGAGCGCCGATGAGCAAGGCCAGTATCCAGTTTGAACCGGATCAACACGGCGGCGGCCGAGTGCTGATTCACCTGTTTGATCGCGGCGTGCTGGGCAAGCAGGCCAAGCTGACCGTGCAGCTGAGGGCGCACGTTCACGATAGCCGCGCGGTGCACGCCACCCGTCCGCTGCACGCGCAGTCGCTGAAGCTGTCAGCGATGGTGATCGAAGCAGTCGTTCCGCCTGGCTGCCTGCAGGGCATCTACAGCTATCGCGGCAGCAAGGTCGATGTGCGTCCGGAGTTGCGTTTGGTGATCGACGACGGCGTCTTGTTCGACAGCAGCGTCGACCATGCGCATGAGCTGCCGCTGGGCGAACGACCGCGAGTCACGCACGCCGCCGGGGAGCTGATGGACCCGAAGGACGCATTCAGCTTCTTTGCCAACCTGTCGGCCATCCCGCAGCGCAACCGCATGATTGCGCTGGCGTTGACGCTGATCGGTGGCGTGGTGGTGATCGGCAATGCATTGCTCGGTCTGCACGACCAGTTCGTTCCGGAGGTGCAAACGCTGTTTTACGACCACAGCGGCAGCGATGGCTCGGAGTCGCCGCTGATGAAGGCGCTGGCCGGCTCGGGCGCGCTGGGCGCGGCAATCTGGGCGGGTATCCGCGTGCAGCTGCGCACCTACATGCGCTTTGTGCTGAAGCCGCACACGTCGCCCCAGCGCGGCCAGCGGCTGGCGCTGCGCGACTTGGTCGACGGTTTGGCGCGGGTCGACCTGGAGGACATCACGCTGCGTGTGGTGGCCTGCAACCGCGAATGCGGCCAATACAAGCGCGGCTCTGGCACCAAGGAACGCACGGTCAGCTTCAAGGACGCCACCCGCGCGGTGAAACTCTACGAGCGCCATATCGCGCTGGTGCCGGCCAACATGCCGCTGGCGATGTATCTGGACGGCGAGATCGACTTCGAGCCGATGTTTGGCGACCTTTACCCGCCGCTGGCGGTGGGCACGTCGCACGGCATCCAAGTGGCCTGGGAGGTGCAGCTGCTGCATCCCAAGTTCGTTGATCACGAGCGGGAGGGCGCCACCGCCGAACTGCGCTTTGCCGACTTTCTCGATCCGTGAACGCCGCGCCCGGCGTCCCGGCCGGCAGCGCGCTGGACGACTATCTGGGGCTGCTGCAGCAGCCGATCGGCCAGCTGCGCCTGCTGGGCTTCCACGGCGCCAGCGGCAGCGGCAAGTCGAGCCAGATCGCGCTGTTGCTGCAGCGCCATCCGGACCTCGCGCAGCGCGAGGTCACCCATGCGACGCCCGCCAGCCTCCCCCGCACCCACCGGGATGTGCTGGTGCTGGACGAGCTGCAGTCGCTGCGCGATTGCGCGTGCCTCGGTCGCGCGCTGCGCCGCTCGCGCCTGCTGATGATCGCCAGCCACGTCGCGCCGATCCTGCTGTGGCCGTGGCGACTGGGCCGCGCGCAGCGCTGTTTCCAGATCGACCCACTGCCGCACAAGCTGGCCCGCGAGCTGGACCGCCGCGGCGTGCGCTACAGCGCGACGGGGCTGGACCGGTTCATGGCGCAGTTCGGCGCCAACTACACCGATCTCAACATCGTGCTTGAGCACGCCGCTGTGGATGATCTGGATCGCGCGCTGGCGCTGTTCCAGCGCGGCGGCGCGATTCGCCACGGCTGAGCCGATTCCGAGCGGGCGGGTAGAATGCGCCCAGCGTTGCACCACCCGACCCGGAACTACCGATGTCCACAATCCGCCACGACTGGTCGCGCGAAGAAGCGCAGGCCCTGTTCGATCTGCCGCTGACCGAGCTGCTGTTTCGCGCCGCCAGCGTCCATCGCGAGCATTTCGATCCGGCCGAAGTGCAGGTCTCGACCCTGCTGTCGATCAAGACCGGCGGCTGTCCGGAAGACTGCGGCTATTGCCCGCAAGCGGCCCGTTATCACACCGGCGTCAAGGCCGAGAAGCTGATGAGCCTCGGCGCCGTGCTGGCCCAGGCGCAGGCCGCCAAGGCCGCCGGCGCAACGCGCTTTTGCATGGGCGCCGCGTGGCGCAGCCCGAAGGACCGCGACATCGACAAGGTCGGCGCGATGGTTGCCGGCGTGCGCGCGCTGGGCATGGAGACCTGCGCCACACTGGGCATGCTGAGCGCGCCGCAGGCCGAGGCGCTGAAGGCGGCCGGGCTGGATTACTACAACCACAATCTGGACAGCGCACCGGAGTTCTACGGCGAGGTGATCCAGACCCGCGAGTATCAGGACCGGCTGGACACCCTGGCGCAGGTCCGTCGGGTCGGCATGAAGACCTGCTGCGGCGGCATCGTCGGCATGGGCGAATCGCGCGCCCAGCGCGCCGGCCTGCTGCAGACGCTGGCCACGCTGCCGGAACATCCGCAGTCGGTGCCGATCAACCGGCTGGTGCGGGTGGCCGGCACGCCGCTGGCCGAGGCGGCGGAGCTTGATCCGTTCGAGTTCGTGCGCACCATCGCGGTGGCGCGGATCATGCTGCCGGCCTCGATGGTTCGGCTCTCGGCTGGCCGCAGCGAGATGAGCGACGAGCTGCAGGCGATATGTTTTCTGGCCGGCGCCAACTCGATCTTCTACGGCGAGAAGCTGCTGACCACCGGTAATCCGGAAGTCGAACGCGACCAGGCGCTGTTCGCGCGGCTGGGGCTGCGGCCGATGCCGGTGCCGCCGCCGGCAGCAACGGTGCATGCCAGCATCAGCGCAGCGGTTGAAGTCGCCGCCTGATCCGCGCGGCGCCGCGAATCCTGGCAGTTACCGGAGTGGCGCACGTCGAGCCTTTCGAAACGCCGTTGCGAGCCTTTCCGCGCTGGTTCGCCAACCACCGGTTCGCAAACATGATTGCCGATGCGCGCCTCGCTGACTGATCGACTCGCTGCCCGCCACGCCGCGCGCGTCAGGACCGATGCGCTGCGCGCGCTGCGGGCGGTCGATCAGCGCGACGGCGTGCGTCTGCGGCGCGACGGCAGCTGGCTGATCGACTTCGCCAGCAACGACTATCTCGGGCTGGCCGGCCATCCCGCGGCGGTGGCCGCGCTGCGCGCCGCGGCGACCGACTACGGTATCGGCAGCACCGCGGCGCACCTGGTCTGCGGCCATCACCGCGCTCACGTCGAATTGGAAGAAGCCGCCGCCGACTGGCTGGGCCAGCCGCGCGCGCTGCTGTTTGGGAGCGGCTACCTGGCCAACCTCGGCGTGCTGCAGGCCCTGCTGGACGCCGATGACGTGTGCCTGCAGGACAAGCTCAATCACGCCTGCCTGCTGGACGGCGCGCGGCTGTCGGGCGCGCTGCTGAAGCGCTATCCGCATGCCGACGTCGACGCCGCGCGGCGCCAGCTGCAGTCGGTCCCGGCGCGCGCTGCCCTGATCGCCACCGACGGCGTGTTCAGCATGGATGGCGACATCGCGCCGCTGCCCGCATTGGCTGCCTTGGCCGAGGTCGAGTCGGCGCTGCTGTACATCGACGACGCCCACGGCATCGGCGTGCTTGGACCGCAGGGCCGCGGCAGCGCAGCAGCGCTCGGGCTGACACCCGGGCAATCGCCGCTGCAGCTGCTGACCTTGGGCAAGGCGCTGGGTGGATACGGCGCGCTGGTGGTCGGCAGCGGGGCGCTGGTCGAGGCGGTGCTGCAGGGCGCCCGCAGCTATCTGTTCACCACTGCCCTGCCGCCAGCGCTGGCGGCCGCAGCGCTGGCCGCCCTGCAGCTTGCGCGCAACGACGATGCAGGGCGTCAGCGACTGCAGGCCAGCATCGCGCGGTTTCGGTCTGGCGCCCTGCAGCTTGGCTTGCCGCTGCTGGACTCGGCCACGCCGATCCAGCCGCTCCTGCTGGGCGACAACGCGCGCGCTTTGGCCGCATCAACGGCGCTGGCGGAGCGCGGCCTGCTGGTGCCGGCGATCCGTCCACCCACCGTGCCAATCGGCAAGGCGCGGCTGCGGATCACGCTGTCAGCGGCGCACGAAGCGCGGCACATTGACCAACTGCTCGATGCCTTGCCCGACGCGCTGCGCGCCGCCGACCGCTGCGCCGCAGAATCACCCTGAGCCATGCACATCGAAACCCTCGGCAGCGGCCCGCCGCTGGTGCTGATTCACGGCTGGGCGATGCATGGCGGCCTCTTTGCGCCGCTCAGCGAACGCCTGGCGCAGCACTTTTGCGTCCACCTCGTCGACCTGCCCGGCCACGGTCATAGCCGTGCGGCCGGCGGCTCGCTGACGCTGGACGGCTGCGCTGCCGAACTGGCCGAACGGCTGCCCGATGCGGCGTGGCTGGGCTGGTCGCTGGGCGCCCTGGTCGCGCTGCGGGTGGTCGCCAGCGCCGCCGCCCGCGCCAATGGCCTGATCGCCGTGTGCGGCTCGCCGCGCTTCGTGCGCAGCGGCGACTGGCCGCACGCGGTCGACGCCGACCTGTTCCAAGGCTTCGGCCGTGAGCTGGCGGAGGACTATCCGCGCGCCATCGACCGCTTCCTGGCGCTGGAAGCGCACGGCTCCGAGCACATGCGCGACGAGCTGCGGCAGCTGCGCTCGCGCGTCTTCGAGCGCGGCGAACCCGACCCGCAGGTCCTGATCGATGGCCTCGCCATCCTCGAATCCAGCGACCTGCGCGCCAGTCTGCCGACGCTTGCCCTGCCGGCGCTGTGGATCGCCGGTCGCCGTGACCGCCTGGTGCCGTGGGCGGCTATGCAGGCGGCGGCGCAGTCCATGCCAAACGGCCAGTTTCTGCGCATCGAGGGCGGCGGACATGCACCGTTTCTGATGCACGCCGATGAACTGGCGCTGGCCATCCACGGCTTCCTGCAGCACGCTCGCGGATAATTGCCGCGCATGTTCGATCAACTCCATATCCGCCGTGCCTTTGGCCGCGCCGCGCCCGACTACGCGGCGGTCGCCGCCCTGCAGCGGGAGGTCGAGTCGCGCCTGCTCGATCAGCTCGACGGTCTACCGCTGGCGCCCGCGCGGGTGCTCGATCTGGGCAGCGGACCGGGCAGCGGCGCGCGGGCGCTCAAGCAGCGCTGGCCGAAGGCGCAGGTGCTGGCACTGGATCTGGCGCTGCCGATGCTGCGCCAGCAGTCACGCAGCTGGTGGACGCTGCCCAGCAAGCGGATCGAGCGGGTCTGCGCCGACGCCAGCGCGCTGCCGCTGGCCGACGCCAGTCTTGATCTGATTTTTTCCAGCCTGTGCCTGCAGTGGGTCGAAGACCTGCCCGGCGCGCTGGACGAGTTCCGCCGCGTGCTGCGGCCCGATGGCGTGCTGCTGCTGTCGAGCTTTGCCAGCGACACGCTGATCGAGCTGCGCGCCGCGTTTGATCAGGCCGACCCCGGCGGCGCCCACGTCAGCCCGTTCCTGCCGCTGCAGCGGGTCGGCGATGCCATGCTCGCCGCCGGCTTTCGTGATCCGGTGCTGCACGTCGACCGCTTCACGCTCACCTACCGCGACCCGCGCGAGCTGATGCGCGAGCTGAAGCAGCTGGGCGCCGGCAATGCGCTGCGCGACCGCCGCCGCGGATTGACCGGCAAACGGCGCATGCAGGCGGTGTTCGACGCCTACGAGCAGTTCCGCCAGGGCGAGCGGGTGCCGGCGACCTATGAAGTGGTCTACGCCCAGGCATTCGGCCCGCCGCCGGGTCAGCCGCGGCGCAGCAGCGGCGGTGAGATCGCCAGCTTTCCGATCGACCGGCTGCGCCGGCGTCGCTGAGCCGGCCGGCCCAGCCGACACGCGTCAGGCCAAACAAGCGACCTCACGCTGGCGCGGGCAGCTCAGCAGATGGTCGTTGACCATTCCGGTCGCCTGCATCAGCGCGTAGCAGATGGTTGACCCGCTGAACTTGACGCCGGCCTTGGCCAGCGCCTTGCTCATCTGATCCGACGCGGCGCTGCGCGCCGGCACCTCGCTCATCTGCTGCCGCTGAGTTTGTTGCGGCCGTCCGTCGACAAACGACCACAGCAGCGCGTCCAGACTGCTGCCCTGCGCCTGCAGCGCCAGCACCGCGCGCGCATTGCCGCGCACCGACCAGACCTTCAGTCGATTGCGGACGATTCCCGGGTCCAGCAGCCGCTGCTCCAGTGCCGCGTCATCCAGCGCCGCCAAGCGCTCAATGTCGTAGTCGAGAAATGCGCGGCGGTAGCCATCGCGCTTGGCCAGCACGGTGCGCCAGCTCAGTCCGGCCTGCGCGCCCTCCAACGTGACAAACTCGAACAGGGCGCGGTCACCGTGCAGCGGCACGCCCCATTCGCGGTCGTGATAGTCGCCCTCGAGGTCGCTGCCGTTGGCCCAGCCGCAGCGCCGCGCGTGGTCAGAGGCCGGGTCTGGGCACATCGACCTGACGCACCCAGTCAGCCAGATTGTAGTGATTGCTGATCCGTGCGATGCGGCCTTCGCGGATCGAGAAAAACGCGCCGCCGGGAAGGCGATAGTGCTGTCCCGTGGCGGCCGGCAGTCCGTCCGCCGTTTCCAGATACTCGCCATTGACCAGATACTCAGCCGCCGCGCGCTGGCCGTCCTGGGTCGCCATCACTATCACGTCGCCGATCTGCTCACGGTAGCTGGCCGCCATTGCCTGCAGAAACGTGGCAAAGGCGGCGCGACCGGTTTCGCGCTCGCCCTGGTTGATGTCGTGGACCACGTTATCGGCCAACAGCGCCAGCAACGCCGGATGATCGCCGCGGTTGAGCGCCGCGTAGTAGTCGAGCACCAGCTCGGTCGCGCGATCCGCCGCGCGAGCGCCGTCGATTCTCATGCCTGTGCGCCTCCTGGAGGGTCCTGCGACGGATGATCCGCCGGCGGACGCTGGCTGAAATCATAGCGCCGATGGCCGGCGGCCAAAGGTGAGTCGGACTGCAGTTCGTGTGCTGCGTTCCATTTCATCGGGAAGGTTTCGAAGCATTGCCAAGAGCAGCAGCCTGGAACGCAACGCGAACCGGTTCGGGCGTTTCCGGGCCGTCGCGGTCCAAGCCAGCCCGCGTCACGCAGTCAGCGGGCAGCATTTCACAGCGTGCTAGCCTGCGCGGCCTTCACTGCCCCGGAACGTCCACCCTCGATGACTGCCACCCGCGCCGCGCAGCAGCCGACCCGCCTTGTCGACTACCGGCCATCGGCCTGGCGCATTGATTTGGTGGAGCTGGCGTTCGATCTCGATCCTGCTGTCACCGAGGTACAGGCGCGCTTGAGCCTGCGCCCGGACCCGGAGCAGCCGATCGAGGCGCTGCGGCTGGACGGCATCGACCTCGAGTTGCTGTCGATCCAGCTGGACGATCAACCGCTGGCGCCGGATCGCTACGCGATCGATGCCAGCGGGATCAGCATCAGCGGCCTGGACGGGCCCTGCGTGCTGGAAACGCGGACCCGCATCCGGCCGATCAGCAACACTCGTCTGGAGGGGCTTTATGCCAGCGGCCCGATGCTGCTTACCCAGTGCGAGGCGCAGGGCTTTCGCCGCATCACCTGGTTCATCGACCGCCCCGACGTGCTGGCCCGCTACAGCGTCGAGCTGCGCGGCGACCGCGTGCGCTACCCGGTGCTGTTGAGCAACGGCAATCCGGCCGGTGCCGGCGACCTGCCGGCGGGCCGACACTTTGCGCGCTGGAGCGATCCGCACCCGAAGCCGAGCTATCTGTTCGCCCTGGTCGGCGGCGACATCGCCTGCGTCGAAGCGCCTTATGTCACCTCGGAAGGCCGCTCGGTGGACGTGCGGGTGTGGACCGAGCCGTCCGATGTCGAACGCTGCCGGCACGCGCTGGCCTGCGCCCTGCGCGCACTGCGCTGGGACGAGCAGCGCTTCGGTCGGGCCTACGACTTGGACGTCTTCAACATCGTCGCCGTGCAGCACTTCACGATGGGCGCGATGGAGAACAAGGGCCTCAACATCTTCAACGCCCGCTATGTGCTGGCCGATGCGCACAGCGCTACCGATGCCGATTTCGAAGCGATCGAATCGGTGATCGGCCACGAGCACTTCCATAACTGGAGCGGCAACCGCGTCACCCTGCGCGACTGGTTCCAGCTTTCACTGAAAGAAGGCTTCACCGTGTTCCGCGACCAGGAGTTCAGCGCCGACCTGCACTCGCGCGCGCTGAAGCGGATCGACGACGTGCGCCTGCTCAAGAGCCGCCAGTTTCTCGAAGACAGCGGGCCGCTGGCGCATCCGGTGCGGCCGGCGGAATACGCCGAGATCAACAACTTCTACACCGCGACGGTGTACGAAAAAGGCGCCGAGATCGTGCGCATGCTGCACACCCTGCTGGGCGAAGCCGACTTCCGGCGCGGCTGCGATCTGTACTTTGATCGGCACGATGGCCAAGCCGCCACGGTGGAGGACTTTCTGGCCGCGCTGGCCGACGCCAGCGGGCGTGACCTGCGCCAGTTCGCGCGCTGGTATGCGCAGGCCGGCACGCCGGTGCTGCGCGTTCGCGAGCACTGGGACGCCGCCAGCGGACGCCTGCAGCTGCATATCCACCAGCACACGCCGGCCACGCCCGGTCAGCCCGGGAAATCCGCCCTGCACATGCCGCTGGCCTATGCGCTGTACGACGACGCCGGGCAGCGCGTCGCGCAGCCGCTGGTCGGCGACGCCACGGTGCGGGCCGGCGTCATCGAACTGACCGCCGCCGAGCACACGCTGCAGGTTGACGGCCTGGCGCAGCGACCGCTGGCGGTATTCCTGCAGGGCCTCTCAGCTCCGGTGCGACTGGAGCTGGACTACGACGCTGTCGCGCTGGCCCGCATTGTCGCCGTTGAGCCGGATGCCCTGACCCGCTGGGAAGCCATCCAGCGACTGGCGTTCGACGCCCTGCTGCAGCGCGGACCCGATCCCGCTGCCGCCCGCTCGGCGCTGATCGACGCGCTCGGCGGATTGCTGCGCGATCCCGCCGAAGACCCCGCCTTCGTCGCCGAATGCCAGCGCCTGCCCGACGTCTGGACGCTGGCCGAGCGCTGCACTGCGGTCGATCTCGACGCGCTGATCCGGCAGCGTGAGGACCTGCTCGATGAGCTGGCCGAATGCCACGCCGACGCCTTCGACGGCGCCTACCGGCGTCTGCGCGCGGCCCATCCTGGCGCACGCTTCGATGCGGCCGCATTCGCCGCCCGCCGGCTGACCGCGGTGTGCCTGGAGCGCCTGACCCGGCTCGACCCGCACGCCGCGCTGGCGTCAGCCCACTTCGCGCAATCCGAGTGCATGACCGACCGGCTGAGCGCGCTGGCCTGCCTGGTGCACTTCGATGCGCCCGATGCCGCGAGCGCGCTGGCCAGCTTCCGCCAGCAGTGGCGCGACGACCCGCTGGTGACCGACAAGTGGCTGACGATCAGCGCCACCCGACCGCAGCAGGAAACGCTCGAGGATCTTCGCGCCCTGCTGTCCGATCCGACGCTGTGGCAGCCCGGCAGTCCCAACCGCGTCCGCGCAGTGCTGGGCAGCTTCGCCCGCAGCAACCCGATCGCCTGCCACCGCCGCGATGGCGCCGGCTACGACCTGCTGTTCGAGCAGATCGCCAAGCAAGACGCCATCAACCCGCAGGTCGCCGCCCGCCTGCTCACCGCGCTCGAAGCCTGGCAGCGCCTCGACCAGGACCGCCGCACCCGGATCAGCGCCGGCCTGCGCGGCCTGCTCGACAACGCGCCATCGGCCGATCTGCGCGACGTGGTGGTACGGCTGCTGGCCTGATTGCGTCGGTTGGCGCGCAAGGAGCCCAAATGGCGGGTCTTAACCCGCCGCTCGCCTGAGTTGTCGCGGCATGGCTGTCCGGCGGGTCAAGACCCGCCCTACGGCATCCGTGCTTTGATCGTGCGGGCCAAATCCGGCTTCTGATCAGGTGGCAGGGTGATCGCCGGTGCTGAGGCCTTAAGCTGGTGCGCAGCCAATCCGGGACACTGCCCCTCACCGCCGTCCCAGCAGGCTGCTCAGCGCCGAGCCGCCCACCACCAGCGCCGCGCCAACGATGCCGAGCGTGCCGACTATCTCCGGCTGCACCAGCTCTGGCGCCATGGCGTGCGCTGCCTCGACGGCGATCAGGGTCAGCAGCGGGGTGACGGCCAGCACCAGCGACACGCGTGAGGCTTCCCAGTGGGCCAGCGCCTCGGCGAACGCGCCGTAAGCGCCCAGCGTGTTGAGCGCGCAGTAGACCAGTGCGAACCACTGGGTGAGGTTCAGCTCGGCCAGCCGGCCGGGGCTGGCCAGCGGCCACAGCGCCAGCGTGGCGACGGCATAGATGAAGACCAGGATCAGCGCTGAGCCAAGCCGCAGCAGCAGCTGCTTCTGGATCAGCGCGTAAATCGCCCAGACCACCGCGGCGATCACGATCAGCAGGCTGCCGAAGACATAGTCCGGGCTGGCGGCGAGCTGCAGCAGCTGGTCGCGGAAGAACAGGCACAGGCCGGCCAGCAGGATCGCCAGACCCAGCCACTGGCCGCCGCGAAAACGCTCGCGGAACACCACGATGCCGCCCACCGCCATCAGCAGCGGGGCGAGCTGGATCAGCAGCTGTGCATTGGCCGGTGTCGTGTAGTGCAGGCCGAACAGGTACAGCACGTAGTTGCTGATCAGCATCAGCGCGGCGAGGCCCAGCCACAGCCAGTGGCTGCGCTGAAGGCCACGAAACGGGCCCAGCTTGCCGCGCCAGGCCAGCCAGCCGCCGAGGCCGAGCGCGGCAAACAGGAAGCGGAACCAGGTCAGCGTCCACGGGTCCACGGCAACCAGCGCGATCTTCAGCGCCACCGGCAGGGTGGCCCACAGCGCGGCGGTCAGCAGGGCCAGCAGCAGGCCGAGTTTCCAGCGGCCGGATACCTGGTGCAGGGCCATGGGGTTGCCGATGGATGGGGGTGCGCGACGGTAGCACCGGTCAGCGTTGGCTGACAGGGAGAGTGTGGTCGACGGGGGCGGAAGCCCTGATCGGGGTGGCAGCAAACACGAAAATCTGGCCTGCGGTCAGGATGCTGACTCGCAGCCACGCAGAACCGCCGGCGGACCCTGCCAGGCGAGCACGCCGAGCATGCCTCGACGCGGCACAAATTCGCGCAGCCGCCAGCGGCTGGCCGCGCCGAGTTCGGCATCGCAGTCGAGCAGCTGGATCCGGTCCGGGGTGAGCGTCAGCTGCAGCCGCGCCAGGCCGAACGCAATGCCGCGACCGTGGGCCTTGAGGATGGCTTCACGGGCGCACCACAGGCGCAGGAAGGCACGTGAGCGGGCCGCCGTTGAAAGGCTCTTGAGCAGCGCCACCTCGGCGGCCGGAAAGTAGCGCTCGGCGACCTCCAGCGCGCGCGGCCGCAGCTGCAGCCGCTCGATATCGACACCCAGACGGCGCGGGTTGGCGCCCAGTGCCAGCAGCCAGCAGTCGCCAGCGTGGCTGATCGACAGGTCGAGGCCGCTGGCTGGCGGCAGCTGCGGCCGACCGTGCGGACTGCGCTGCATTCGCCAGCCGCCGCCAAGCGCGCCGAACTGGCGCTGCAGAATGTCTGCAACGCGCGCTTCGGAGCCGACCGCGTCGGATCCGCGGGTGGCGCCCGACAGCCGCTGCCGCCACAGCCACACGGTCGAGCGGCAAGGCGCCGGACTGCGGCGGCCGAGGGTGGACTGCGCTGGCGTCAAAGGGCAAACGCGGAAGCGGATCGGTCGCATCGGGCGATGCTGGTGGCCGCTGCCCATGGGGTCAAGCGCCGATTCCTGCAGGCCGTTTCCAGGCACGGATTCAGCCGGGTCGATCTGCCGTTGGCGTAGCCCGCCCTGAGCAGCGCCGAAGCATCAGCGCAGACGTTTCCGGCAGAATCGACCCGGACGCTGCGGCGGATCCCACCGACCCGCTTGAGTCCTGCCGGCAATTCCGCGAGCCTTGGCAGACCACAGGGGGAATCATGGCAGCACGCGCTTCATCCATCGGACCGACCGCCGAGGTCGCCCGGACCATCGCCCTGCTCAACGGCTCGCCGGACCGTCCCGTCGCGTTCGACGGCGCGCGGGCCATCCCGGTGCACGAGTTCCTTTCGCACGTGCACGGCGTCGCCGAGCGGCTGCCGGCGGTCAGTCACGTGCTTAACCTCTGCGAGGGTCGCTATCGGTTCCTGGTCACCTGGTGCGCGGCACTGGTACGTGGCGTGCCGACGCTGCTGCCACCCTCGCGGGCGCCGGCAGTGATTCTCGAAATGCTCGAGCGATTTCCCGATGCGATCGCGATAGGTGACGAGGGCTGCTCCGATGGCATCCGTCTGGAGCGCCTGCCACCACGCTACCACTCGCTGCCAGAACCCCTGCCCGCTGCCGCCGGTGGCGTGCCGCAGCTGGCCGCCGACCTGTTGGCGGCGATCGGCTTTACCTCTGGCAGCTCCGGGGCGCCCGAGCCGCAGCTCAAGCGCTGGGATCACTTCTGCCTGTCAACGGCGCACAACGCGCGGACCATCGCCGCCCATCTGGATCAGCCGGGTCCGGCCCATCTGCTGGCCACCGTGCCGGCGCAGCACATGTACGGCATGGAGACCTCGGTGCTGCTGCCGCTGTTGGGTGGCGCCGCGATCCACAGCGCGCGGCCGTTCTTTCCGGCCGACATCGCCGCTGCGCTCGGCGAGCTGCCGGCGCCGCGGGTGCTGGTGACCACGCCGGTGCACCTGCGGGCGCTGGTCGAGAGCCGGCTGCCGCTGCCGCCACTGGCGGTGATCCTGTGCGCCACGGCACCGCTGGGTCAGGCGCTGGCGCGGGCGGCCGAGGCCGCCACCGGCGCGCGCCTGCTGGAGTTTTTCGGCAGCACCGAAACCTGCGTCATCGGCTATCGCCGCAGCGCGCTCGACGACGCCTGGACGCTGCACCCAAGCGTCTGCATCGACACTCGATCGGATGGCGCGCTGGTCAGCGCCGATTGGCTGGTCCAGCCGGTGCTGCTGCAGGACCTGATCGAGACCCTGCCCTGCGGCCGCTTCCGGCTGGCCGGACGGGCCAGCGACCATCTGGAGATCGCCGGCAAGCGGGCCTCGCTGGGCGAGCTGACCCGCCGGCTGCTGGAGATCGATGGCGTGCAGGACGCCGTGGTTTTTCAGCCTGACGCCGCCGGCCCGGTGCAACGCGTAGCCGCCCTGGTGGTGGCGCCTGAGCTTGCCGAGGCCCAGCTGCTGGCAGCGCTGCGTGAATCGATCGACCCGGCGTTCCTGCCGCGCCCCCTGCGCATCGTGCCGCGGCTGCCGCGCAACGACACCGGCAAGCTGCCTCGGCAAGCGCTGCTGGACGCGCTGCGCGAGATCAACTGAGCCATGGCCTTCGACCGCGGTCTGAATCAGCCGTGCGGCCGCCTCAGCTCACTTTCGCCAGCATCCGCTGGTGGCCGATCAGCCGCGCCCAGCGCGCGCCCACATCGATCCACATCAGATAGCCGGCCTCGCTGAGCAGGCGGCCGAGCGTGGGCAGCGTCAGCGACCAGTGCGGCTCGGCCGCACACAGGTGGTGCGGGATGCCGAGGTTGCGGGCAAACAGCGCGCAGCGCGCCAGGTGATAGCGGCTGCTCAGCAGCACGGCCGGCGGGCCCGCGCTGGCGTCGGCGCGGTCTGCCTGCGCCGGCTGCAGCGAGAGCAGGCGACGGGCGTTGCGCAGGTTCTGCAGGGTGTCGCGCGAGTTGTGCTCCAGAATCAGCTGCACGCTGGCCGGCAATCCGGCCGCCTGCAGCGCGCGCTGGGCGACCTCGGCTTCGGTTGGTGACGGGCCGCCGCCCAACAGCAGCAGCGTTCGCGCCTGTCCGGCCGTGGCCAGCGCGTGCGCCCGCAGGATGCGGCACATGAAGTCGCGATCCGCCCGACCGTCACGGCAGCGCTTGCCAAACAGCAGCACGGTGCCGCCCGGGCTGTCGGCCGGCGGCGTCGCAGGCGTGCTGCGCGCCACCCGCCAAACGTGCAGCAGATAGGCCACATACAGCAGTCCGCCGCTGATCAGCAGCGCGCCGCCGGCAATCGCCAGCGCGTGCAGGGCGTCGGTATCGCGGAGGATGGCCAGCTGGTGGGCGCGGCGCGAGGTCATCTCATGAGTCTGCGCGATGCACCGGGGTAGGCCAAGTGACGATGCACACGCGCCGCAGGCTGCGGGCGACCGCTGTCGCAGTCGCTGCGGAGCGCCCGTGTACGCTGACCGCACCGGGCGCTGGCCTATACTGCGCGCCCGCTCGACCCGGACAGCTGCTCAAAACTACGATGCAACCCTTGGCCGTCACCGCCTATACCGTCACCAGCGCCTGCGGTCGTGGGCTGGCCGCACTTCGGACAGCACTGGCCGATGATCGCTCCGGGCTGCGTCCGAATGATTTCTCGACGGCGCCGCTGGAGACCTGGATCGGGCGCGTCGATGGCCTCGAAGAGCTGCCGCTGCCGGCCGAACTCGCGGTCTGGGAATGCCGCAACAACCGGCTCGCCTGGCTGGCGCTGCAGACCGACGGCATGGCCATTCGGGTAGACGCCCTGCGGCAACGCTACGGTGCGTCGCGGGTAGCGCTGGTGATCGGCACCTCGACCTCCAGCATCGGGGCCACCGAAGAGGCCTATGCGCGGCTGACGCCCGACGGCGCCTTTCCGGCCGACCTGTGCCGCTCCAATGTGCACACGCCGCACTCGCTGGGCGGCTTTCTGCAGGCGGCGACCGGTCTGCGCGGGCCTGGCGTGACGGTGGCCACGGCCTGCTCGTCGAGCGCCAAGGTGTTTGCCCAGGCGGCGCGCATGATCCACGCCGGCATCGTCGATGCCGCCCTGGTCGGCGGCATCGACACCCTGTGCGGCAGCGTGCTGTTCGGATTCAATGCACTGGGCCTGGTGTCGGCGCAGCGCTGCCGGCCGTTCGACATCCGCCGCTGCGGTCTGTCGCTGGGCGAGGCTGGCGGCTACGCCATCCTCGAACGTGAGGGCGCCGGACCGCGGCTGCTGGGCTATGGCGAATCCAGCGATGCCCACCACATGTCCAGTCCGCACCCCGACGGGCTCGGCGCGCGGCAGTCGATGCAGGCGGCTCTCCAGCGCGCCGGGCTCACCGCCGCAGCGGTCGACTACATCAACCTGCACGGCACGGCGACGCCAAAAAACGATGAGATCGAAGCCGCCGCAGTCGCCGCGCTGTTTCCGGCCACTACCCGCGCCAGTTCGACCAAGGGCTGGACCGGTCACACGCTGGGCGCGGCCGGCATTGTCGAGTCGGTGATCGCGATGGACGCCCTGGTCACCGGGCTGCTGCCGGGCACGCTGGGCTGCGAGACGCCGGACCCGGCCTGCGGGCCGCAGCTGCTGCGCGAGAGCTGCCGCAGGCCGGTGCGCACCAGCATGAACAACTCGTTCGGCTTCGGCGGCAACAACTGCTCGCTGCTGTTTGGCGCTGCGGACCTCGTGCAATGAGCGCGCACCAGCTGCCCGACCTGTACCTGCGCGGCATCGGCGCCTGGGCCAGCGGCGTGCCGGACTGGGCGCACATGCAGGCGGTCGCGCGCGGCAGCGCCGAGCCGCTGGCGGATGCACCGCGGCGCCCGTCACCGGATCTGCTGCCGCCCAACGAGCGCCGCCGCGCGCCGGACTCGGTGCTGCTGGCGCTGCAGGTGGCCAAGGCAGCCTGCGCCGACGCCGCTGCCGATCCGGCCACACTGCCCTCGGTGTTCACCTCCACCCACGGCGACCTGACCATCACCGACGCGATCTGCCAGACCCTGGCCGAGTCGCCGCGCGAGCTGTCGCCGACGCGCTTCCACAATTCGGTGCACAACGCCGCCGCCGGCTACTGGACCATTGGCTGCGGCTGCCATGCGGCGGCCACCGCAATTTCCGCCTACCGCGCAAGTTTCGCCCAAGGTCTGCTGGAAGCGGCCCTGCAGATCGCCGACGGCGCCGAGGCGGTGCTGCTGGTGGCCTACGACAACCACGCCGCCGGGCCGCTGGTGGCGGTCAGCGGCAGCAGCGGCCTGCTCGGGCTGGCGCTGGTGCTGGGCGCCGACGGCGCCGCTGGCGGCCTGCGCATGCGCGCCAGCCTGCGCGCACAGGACGCAGCGGAGCCACCGACCGGCCGCCTGTTCGCGCATCTTGGCAACAACGCCATGGCGCCGGCGCTGGTACTGGCCGAGGCGCTCGCGCTTGGTCAGCCGGAGTGTGTTCTGGATGCCGGTCCTGAGCTGTCCCTGTGGCTGAGCTTCGATCACCGCATGCCCACGCCGGCATGATCGACGCCCGCCGCATTGCGGTGCTGATTCCGGCGCTGAACGAGGAGCTGCGCATCCGCGAAGTGGTCGAGGGCGCGCTGCGCCATGCCGGCAGCGTGATTTTGGTCGATGACGGCTCCACCGACGCCACCCTGGCGCAGGTTGCCGATCTGCCGATCCAGCGCATCCAGCACGCGCAGCGCATGGGCAAGGGCGAAGGGTTGCGCCGCGGCTTTCGCGCGGCGCTGGCGCTGGGCGTCGATGGCGTGCTGACGATGGACGGCGACGGCCAGCATGTGGCCGCCGATATCCCGCGCCTGCTGGCCGCCGCCAGCGTCTATCCGCAGCACGTGGTGGTTGGCGCACGGCTGAAAAATCGCGCGCAGCAGCCGATCCACCGGCGGCTAGCCAACGAATTCGGCGACTGGGGCATTGCCTGGGCCACCGGCTACCGCATCGCCGACACCCAGAGCGGACAGCGCTACTATCCGCGCGCCGTCTGCGAGCTGGCCGACATCGCCAGTCAGGGCTTCGTGTTCGAAGCCGACATACTGATTCAGGCGGCGCGCCGGCTCGGCACCCGCTGCGTCGCTGTACCGATCGAGTCGCGCTATGCATGTGACGGCATCGCCGGCCAGTTTCGCCGCAGCCACTTCCGCCCCTTGGCCGACCTGTACCGGATCACCTCGCACGTGGTCGGCCGGGTGTGGAGCTATGGACGGATCATCCCGCGCTATCTCCAAGCGCGCCGCAGCGTGCCGTTGATTTTCGATCCTGCAGCAGTGCAAGCGGGTGACACCGACAGCCGCGTGAGCGCCGCATGACCGGCCCCGCCCCACTGGAATCCAATCCGCCGCAATTCGACCCGCTCGAAACCAGCCAGGACGTGCTGATCCTGGGCGGCGGACTGGCCGGCCTGACGCTGGCCCTGCAGCTGCGTGCGGCGCACCCGGACCTGCGCATTGGCGTGCTTGAGCGGCGCGCTCATCCGGCACCCGAGGCGGCGTTCAAGATCGGCGAGTCGACGGTCGAGATCGGCGCCCACTACTTCGCCAGCGTGCTGGGCCTGCGCGAGCACCTGGATCAGCAGCAGATCGTGAAGTTCGGCTTTCGCTTCTTCTTCTCCGACGGCCGCGAGGATCTGGATCGCTGCGCCGAACTGGGCGCCAGCCACGCGCTGCCAACCGGCGCCTGGCAGCTTGATCGCGGCCGCTTCGAGAACTTTCTCGCCGAGCGCGCGCTGTCGGCCGGGGTCGAACTGCTCACCGAGGCCAAGGTGCGGCGGGTCGAGCTGTCCGAGGGCGAGGCGCCACATCGGGTGCACTGGCAGCGTGCTGGCCAGGACACAGTGACGCAGGCCCGCTGGGTGGTCGACGCCAGCGGCCGCGCCGGCCTGCTCAAGCGCCAGCTCGGCCTCGCGCAGGACAACGGCCATCGGGCCAACGCCGTGTGGTTCCGGGTCAAGGGCCGCATCGACCTGCACGACTGGTCAAATAACCCGGACTGGCTCGCCCGCTGCACGCCGCCGGAGCGCTGGCGATCAACCAATCACCTGGTCGGACCGGGCTACTGGGTGTGGCTGATTCCGCTGTCGTCGGGCTCACACTCGGTCGGCATCGTTTGCGACGCCAGCAGCCACCCGCTGGAAACCATGAACAGCTTCGAGCGCAGCATGCAGTGGCTGCACCGCCATCAGCCGCAGCTGGCGCAGGCGCTGGAGCCGATGCGTGATCAGCTGCAGGACTTCGCCTTCTTCCGCCACTTCAGCTATGGCTGCCGGCAGGTGTTCTCCGACCAGCGCTGGGCGCTGACCGGTGAGGCCGGTGTGTTCCTCGACCCGTTCTACTCACCGGGCACCGACTTCATCGCCATCTCCAACACCTACATCACCCAGCTGATCAGCAAGGACCGCGCCGGCGAAGTCTGGCAGCCGTACGCCGCGGTCTACCAGCAGCTTTACTTCAGCTTCTATGAAAGCACGCTGGCGATGTATCGCGATCAGTACCACCTGTTTGGCGACGCCACCGTGCTGCCGCTGAAGGTGCTGTGGGACTACACCTACTACTGGGGCGTGCTGGCCGCGCTGTTTTTCGCCGGCCGCATCGCCGATCTGCCGACGCTGTCGCGGCTGCGGCCGGAGCTGGCCGAAGCGCAGGCGCTGAACATCGCCGTGCAGGAATTGCTTGGTCGCTGGGGACAGCGCAACGCCAGCACCACCGCGCCAGACGCGGCGCCGGCCTTCATGGACCAGGCCAGCGTCAGCTGGTTTGCCGAACTCAACCGGGCCCTGCAGGACCCGCTCGACAGCGCCGCCTTCCGCCAGCGTTTGCGCGACAACGTGCAGCGCCTGCGGACGCTGGCGGCCGAACTGGCAAGCGCCGCTGCGCATGCTCACCGTGAAATCGACTGCGCTGCCGTCACGGCGCTATGCGGCGATGCGGCCGCCAACAGGCACCCGCCAACGCTGCTGCCCGCAGCGTGGCGAGCGGCCGCCTGAGCGGACCCAACCCGCCCTCAGTAGTCGCCCAGTTCGGCGCCGTCTTGCGGGTTCTTCAGCCACAGCGCGACATCCTTGCCGAGCGCCTTGACCGTGCGGCCAAGCACCGAGCAGGAGCCCTTGTAGCCGCCGAAGGCGCCGCCCATCGAGTCGCGCCGACCCTTGAAGCCAGCAACCCGCGCGCCGTCACGGAACAGCTCGCCGCGGATGCGGGTGTATTTCTGATGACCAATGAAAGCATTGCCGGCACTGACCGCGTCGGCGATTTCCACCAGCAGCACGCTGCCCGGATCATCCGCGCTGACCGCGTCAACCAGCTTGACCTGGACGCCGAACTCGCCGCCAAACTGCTGAGTGAACTCGGCCAGCTGGCTCTGCAGCTGGACGCATTCTTCGCGCACCTTGCGGGCGACTTAGGCGTCCTCCGAGTACGGCACGCTGCGCAGCATGCTCACCGACTGGGCCAATGCGGAGCCGCCAACGAGGCAGGCGGACAGGATCACGACAGTGCGGAGCAGCTTGTTCACCGGTGGGTTTCTCGCTGAGCGTTGTTGGAAGTGCCGCACGCTGCGGCCCGCACAGATTACGTGATGTGAGACCCGATTGAACTCGGCCGCCGGCGTGCAAGTGACGTTAGCTGTGGCGGTCAGAAGTCCTCCGACGACACAGGCTGACCGCGAAGGACTGCAGGCGGCCACCTGCGGCCTTTCGCGATGGTCGAGTGGGAGTCGCCAGAAGGCAGCTGCTGGAGTATTGCAGCGCTGCTGTGGTTCGAGGTCCTACGCTCATAGCCTTAACGCCGCACCCTCGCCGCTCCTCTCTGCATGTACGGGTCAGTACGCGGAACTTGACGCATCAAATCAGGACCTGACCGCGTCGCTCTGCAGCACCCGCTCAAGCCGTTTGCCAGCATCGAGGAAGCCCGCGCGTTCGCCGACCTCCTGCTGACTTGGTACAACACCGACCATCGCCACAGCCAAATTCGCTACGTGACTCCGCAAGAGCGCCACGAAGGCCGCGATGTGGCGATCCTGGCGCAGCGCCAGCAGGTCTACGCCGACGCCCGCCAACGGCACCCACAACGCTGGTCAGCCGGCACCCGCAACTGGTCCCGAATCGAACAGGTCACCCTCAACCCGCATCGGGTCGAACAGCTGCAATCACCAAAGCACTAAACAAGAACAAAGGACACGACGTTCAGGCGACAAGTAGCTTGACAGGCTCCGCTGGGGGATGAGGTGATGAAGGTGTTCAAGGTCTGACCAGGAAACCTCGTCATGTCTCAAAAGTCTTTCATCAGTCGGGTTGTCCTGCGCAACTACAAGAGCATCGGCTATTGCGATGTCCCGCTGCGGCCGCTGACCTACCTGGTTGGCCACAACGGCGCAGGCAAAAGCAACTTCATGGACGCCCTCCACTTCGTGCGCGATGCCTTGAGCAACTCGCTCGATAGCGCATTGAACGAGCGTGGTGGGCTGAATGAAGTGAGGCGCCGCTCCGGAGGACATCCAAACCACTTCGCCATCCGTATCGAGTTCACCTTGACCGACGGGCGAAGGGCAAACTACACCTTCTCCATCGGCGCCTTGGCCAACGGCGCTTACGAAGTCCAGAAGGAAGAGTGCGTCGTTACCGGAATAGGCAAGGGGCCGTTCTTTCGCATAGTCAAGGGCAAGCTGCGTGACAGCAGTGAGGCGACCTTTCCTTCGGTGACGGCGGATCGGTTGGCGCTAGTAGCCGTGTCTGGTCTGACCGCCTTCCGACCCGTATTCGATGCCCTCACGGCCATGGGCTTCTACAACCTCAACCCCAGGCTGATGCGTGAGTTGCAGAAGCCGCAGGATGGCCGACTACTGCGTCCGTCTGGGGAGAACATTGCCAGTGTCATAGGACATCTGGAGCGGGCAGCCCCCCCACAGATGACCCTGATTCAGGAGTACCTGCATTCCGTGGCACCCATGGTTCATGGGGTTGAACGCAAGGCCATCGGGCCGATGGAAACGCTGGAGTTCCGGCAAGACATGGCGGGCGCCAAACACCCATGGAGATTTCTCGCACAGAACATGTCCGATGGCACCCTGCGAGCACTAGGTGTCTTGACTGCCCTGCTTCAGGGCAACATCGACTACTCGCCGACACTGATCGGCATTGAGGAACCCGAAACCGCGCTGCATCCCGCAGCGAGCTCGGCTCTTCGGGAAGCATTGGTTCGCGCCTCGGATAAGACTCAAGTATTGGTGACCAGCCACAGCCCGGATCTGCTGGATGATCGAAGCATCGATGCGGATGCCGTCCTGGCGGTGGTGTCCGACGCAGGCGAAACTAAAATCGCGCTCCTCGACGACGCATCACGCCAAGTCATGCGCGACCACCTGTTCTCGGCAGGTGAATTGCTGCGCATGGACCAACTCGCGCCGGATCGAGAGAGCATCGAGCGGCAGGAGAAGGCTGCGACGCATGACCTCTTCGACGAAATGGCGTCCGCATGATCCGCATTTCAAGCATTGTTGAGGGTGATGGCGAGGTGGCCGCCTTGCCCGAGTTGCTGCGCCGCTTGCACGATTGGCGACCAGCCAACCAATTCCCGCAACCTATGCGACCGATCCGCGTCCATCGGGATCGATTTCTCAATCGCGAAGATGAGTTTCGCAAACAGTTGCTGCTCGCGGCGGCGAAGTGTGGTGATCAAGGGTGGATCCTGATTGTGCTCGATGCCGACGACGACTGCCCGGCGACGCTGGCGGCAGACGTGAGCCGACGCGCCGCACTGCACTTGCCTCACCGACGATTCTCCGTGGTGATTGCGAATCGCGAATTCGAGGCCTGGTTCATTGCAGCTGCCCGCTCGCTTGATGGCCGCCGAGGATTTCGCTGCCCGCAAGGTGACATGGCGGATGCGGAAGTTCCGCGCGATGCAAAGGGCTGGATTCGACAAAATATGGCGGGCGCCTCCTACAGCGAAATACTTGACCAGCCAGCGTTCGCCGCCAGTATCGATTTGCAGCAGGCCTTCGACAACAGTCGTTCGTTCCGCAAACTCTGCAAGGAATGGCAAGCGAATGTTGTAGACATCGGTGAAAGTTGACTCATGGACTTCCGCATCGCCGACACCTTCACCGATAGACTGGCTCGCCTTTCCGGCGATGAACAGAAGGCCGTCAAGACCACCGCTTTCGATCTTCAGCTCAACCCAGCCAACCCCGGGATGAGCCTCCACAAGCTCGACAACGCACGGGACAGCAATTTCTGGTTGGTGCGCGTCAACGCGGACATTCGGCTAATCGTCCACCGTGCGAACGAAGTTTATTGCTCGGCTACGGCGTTCCGCAGGAGTGGATCGGGGACGTGCAGCAGGCAACGGAGGACACGTTGCTCGACCTGGTCGACCATCTCCCGGCCGAAGCGGCCGAGGCTCTACTTGAGCTGGCGACGGGCGGCGAACCAAGGATGATTGCGCCCACTGCGTCGGTGGCTTTCTCAACCGCAAGGCCGACGGCATGCCCGGGCCGCAGACGATCTGGATCGGGCTGCAGCGATGCAAGGATTTTGTCCTGGCGCTGGAGGCGCAGGCGGCGGCAAGGGGGTTGGGATGCGGGTAACGATGTGCCCTGACGCGTGTCACTGAGGCCAGTTTGTCAGGTGGATTGGGCTATCGCTTCGGCCCAGGCCCAAGCAGCAGCGAACGATTTGGCGCGGCACTAACATCGTTGCCCGACTTTACCGGCGACGGAAAACCCGAATGGCTGGTCGGCGCACCGACCGCGCGCATCGGCGATGGACTACGCGGCAAAGCCTGCCTGTATCTGAGCAGCCTGCCGGCCGTGATTCACCCAACACCATTACTCGTGAACACGGGCTCGTCGTGGTCCTGGTTGGGGTTGGTGCTTCTGCTTGCCTCGGCGGGCGTGTGGCGCTTGAGTTCAGTGACCTCGGGACGAGCTTTGTAAGAGCGCCCCCGTCAGAGCGACGCGCCAGGGTCGGCACGGCGCCGCGCAGTGAGTGCATAACAGGTCGGTATTCGCCGAACGATCAAACCCCGCCTGGCAGCCTGTTGGACTTAGCCCGCATGTTTCATGAATTCGCGCGATGGTCGCGCAGGATGTTGTTCGCACAGGAGACTACCGAAGGAGCGGCGTAGCGGGCCATACGACCGACTGAGGTAGTCTCCTGTGCGGACAAGAGACAAGCGAGGGCGCGCGAGATTCATGAAACATGCGGGCTGATACCACACTGCCCGCCCCTGCGGGTTTGGACCGGTCAGTTGGCCGAGCACGCTGCGCCAGCTGCAGTCCATGGAGGCGATAACCTCGTCTGCCATGGGCTGTGGCGCACCGCTGTGCCTGAGATAAGCACCGTAGAACGGCTCGTCGCTGACAACGGTGTCGGGCCCAGCATGCACGCGCAGCCCCTCCCAGATCCCGTCACCAAGCATGAAGCCGGAATCGAAGCCAGACACCACCGCGCGCGCGCGCGGCAGAGCTCACCATTCACATTGATCAGAATCGAAGCGTTGCGCGGGTCGGGCAGGTAGTCGTGAGTACCCTTGGCCATTGCGGACTCCGTTGGCTTGCTGAATGTGTCGCCGCTGCGGCGGCATCGATGGCCCAGATGCTACTTCAGCAGCTTTCGATGCGAGTGCACCGACATGACGATGCCAAAGCTCGCCAGCAGCGTGACCGCCGATGTGCCACCAAAGCTAAGCAGCGGCATCGGCACACCGATGACCGGCATCAGCCCGCTGACCATCCCGACATTGACCACCACATAGGCGAAGAAGGTCAGCGCGAATGCGCCCGCGAGCAGACGTGCAAACACGTCTCGCGCCTCCGCCGCGATCCACAGGCCTCGACCGACAATGAACAGGCACAGGCTGAGCAATGCCAGTATCCCGACCAGGCCAAACTCCTCGGCGAACACGGCAACGATGAAGTCAGTGGTGTGCTCGGGCAAAAAGTCCAGTCGCGACTGGGTTCCCTCGCCCCAACCCTTGCCGAACACGCCACCAGAACCCACCGCGATCTTTGACTGGATGATGTTCCATCCGGTACCCAGTCGATCCGCCTCGGGATTCAGGAAGGTGACCAGCCGTGCGCGATGGAAGTCGCGCAGTCCGTAGGTCCAGACAATGGGCGCCAGCAGCATCGCAACCCCGCCGAACAGGACAATGCGCCACCAGGCGATGCCGGCCAGGAAGATCACGAAGGCGCCGCTGGCACCGACCAGCAGGGCTGTGCCCAGATCCGGCTGCAGCGCGATCAGGGCAACCGGAAGTCCGGCAAACACGCCGCAGACCAGCAGGACCATCCAGCCTGGCGACCGTGTCTCCCGATGCAGGTAAGCCGCCAACATCATGGGCACGGTCAACTTCAGCAGTTCGCCTGGCTGCAGATAGAAGACGCCAAGATCCAGCCAGTGGCGACCGCTGCGACCGGTCCCGAACACCGGCACCAGCAGCAGCAAAAACAAGCTGATGGCGTACAGCCAGGGCGTCCAGATCCGCAGCTGCAATGGCGGCACTCGGGAAGTGAGCCACAGTGCGACCAGTCCGGCCGCGACTCGGGCGCCCTGCGAAATGACCAGAGCGGGCTCCCCTGCGGCGCTGTAGAGAACGGTCAGACCTGCAGCGAGCAGCAGCAGCAAGGCCAGCAGCAGCGGTACGTCGACGCGCGGCTTCAGCAGGCGCCTGGCGACGTTGATCGCCTGCTGCGCAACGGTCACGGCGCGCCTCCCCGCAGCAGCCAGGCGTCGATGATGCGGCGCGCTACCGGCGCGGCTGCGCGGGAGCCCGAACCGCCCGACTCCACGACCACCGCCACCGCGATGGTCGGCGCGTAGGCCGGCGCGAAGCCCACGAACAAGGCGCGGTTGCGAAGGTGGAAGGGCAGCTTGTCGAGATCGACGGCCTCATCGCCGCTGCGTCCGACGCGCTGCGCGGTGCCGGTCTTGCCGGCCGTGAGATAGCTCGCGCCTTCAGCCGCGGCCCGCGCGGTGCCGGTGGGCCCATGCATGACGGCGATCATGCCCTCCACTACCGCATCCAGATTGCGCTGACTGCTGACCGGCGTGCCCACTTCTTCGCGCTCGGCTTCGTCGACCACAGGCGCATCGAAACCCCGCTGGGCAGCCCGCAACAGGCGCGGTGGATAGCCCCTGCCGCCTGCGGCCAAAAGCGACGTCGCCTGCGCAAGCTGCAGCGGCGTCGTTACCCAAAAGCCCTGGCCGATGCCAGCGATAACGGTTTCGCCCGGAAACCACACCTGGTTGCGGGCGGCCCGCTTCCACTCGCGAGATGGCAGCACACCGGGAGCATCGCCACCGATATCGATTGCGGTCGGCGCTCCGAAGCCGAAGCGCGCCATGTAGGCACTCAAGCGATCTATGCCGATGTCGACTGCCGCGCCGTAGAAATACGTGTTGACGGATTGAGCCAGCGCCTCGCGCACGTCCACCGACCCGTGGCCGCCCTTGCGCCAGTCACGGTATTCGCGGTCATGGCCAGGCAGCCGATACGCGCCGCTGGAGTAGACCCGCTCATCGGCCCGTCGAACGCCAAGCTCTAGCGCCGCCAGCCCGACGAATGGCTTGATGGTTGAACCCGGTTCGTAGCCGCCATTGACGGCACGGTTGAAAAGAGGTCGCGACTCGGATCGCAACAGCGCGGCGTAATCGGCCCTGCCGATTCCATTGACGAATGGGTTCGGGTCATAGCCGGGCAAGCTGACCATTGCCAGCACATCGCCGTTGCGCGGATCAATCGCGACCACCGAGCCGTGTTGACCTTCGAAAGCGGACACGGCTATCTGCTGCAGCTCAGCGTCAACGGCCAAATAGAGGTGCTCTCCCGACGATGCCGGCGTCCGTTCCAGCACGCGTAGCGTGCGACCCTCGGCGTTCACCTCGACATGCTCAAAGCCTACCTCCCCGTGCAGGCGGCTCTCGTAGTGGCGTTCGATGCCCGATTTGCCAATATGGGTGGTGCCGCTGTAGCGAGCCGGGTCGAGCGAAGCCGCGTCCTGCGCATCAATGCGAGAAACATAGCCGATCACGTGACTGAACAGATCGCCGTACGGGTAGCGACGAGTCAGATAGGGGACAACGTCAACGCCGCGAAACCGGTGACGGTTGACGGCAAACCGAGCCACCTCAGCTTCGCTCAGCCGAAACTTGAGGGGAACGGGCTGGAAGCGCCGCTGGCTGCGCCAGCTCGCATCGAAGCGCTGCCGCTCCTCATCACTGATTGGCAGAATCTCCGCGAGATCTTTCACGGTCTGCTCGATATCCGCCACTTGCTCGCGGATCAGTTCAAGCCGGTAGGCCGGCACATTGTCGGCGAGCAGTCGGCCATTGCGGTCATAGATCAAGCCGCGCGCCGGCACGATCGGCCGCAACTTGATCCGGTTGGCTTCGGAGCGGGTGAGGAACTCCTCGTGCCGAACCACCTGCAGCCAGGCAAAGCGTGCTCCCAGCACCAGGATCGCCAAGCTCGCCAAGACAAAGGCCACCAGCGCCCGCCGTCGGAACAGTGCGAGTTCAGCTTGGGCGTCGCGCAGTGGCCGGCGAAAGCGTGGCATGGTCGGCCGTTGTCAGCCTTCGCGTCCACGCTGCCGAAGCCGCAAGCTGTCCAGCAGCAAAAACAGCCACGGCCAAAGCAGCATGCCGACGATCGGGGCCAGCCAGAAACTGGCGGGCGGCAGACCTTCACCGCTGAAGGCACGAATTGCCGCGGTCACGACCCGGTCGTTCAGCAGCAATGCCAACACAGCCAGAGCCTGCTGGGAGAGCGGGAAGAATCGCAGTCGGGCGCGAAACCTGAGAATGAGGAAGGCAATGATCGTCAGCCGCAGCGGCTGCTCACCAAACAGGGTTCCGAAGGCCAGATCGGCGACCAGGCCGACCAGAAACGCGGTTCCGAGACCGGCCCGCTCGGGCGTCTCAAGCAGCCAGTAAATGAGCACCAGGGCGATCCAGTAGGGCCTCAGCGCAACCAGTTCGCCCGGCAACGGCATCATCCCCAACAGCAGCGCGACGCCCAGGCTGACGAAAAAAAGCGTCGCGCCATGGCGCGCCCTGCTCACGGCCGGGCAGCCTTCGTCGGCTCACCATCCAGCTGCTCGGGTGGGCCCATCTCGAAATTGGACACCGAGGCGACGTCCCATACCAGCAAGACCTCTCCGCTGCGATCAAGGGCGGCAACCGGCGCGGCCTCCGCAAGACCAAACAAGCGCGTTTCATCCAGCTGCAGTCGGGTGATGTGCGCGACCTGAAGACCGGCGGGAAAGCCACCCCCCATGCCGGACGTAATCAGCAGGTCGCCGACCCGGATATCCGCGCTCTGCGGAATGTTTGGAATGATCAACCTGTCTGGGTCTCCGCTACCGAACGCAATGGTCCGCAACCCTGAACGCTGCACCTGGACCGGAACCGCATGACTGGGGTCGGAAATCAGAATGGCCGTGGAGCGCAGCGGCGTCACTTCAGTGACCTGGCCCACCAGACCAGCGGCATCAATGATCGCAAGCCCAGCGCGGACGCCGGCCCGACTGCCGCGATCCAGCACGATCCGATGCCTGAACGGATCGAGGTCGATGTCAGCCAAACCGGCCAACTGCACCTGCAGCTGCAGTCCACGGGTTCCACCCATCAGCCTGCGCAGCCGCTCATTTTCACGTTGGACAGAATCGAGTCTTCCCAGCTGTGCACGCGCCACTAACAGCTCCGCCTGGAGAAGATCGCGCTGTTCGGAAAGCGCGTGATGACCAATCAGGACGTCACGCAATGCAGCGGCCGCCTGCGCGGGCGCAGCGGCCGCGCGATACAGCGGCTCGTTGAGCAACCCAAGCCAGGCGCGCACCTGCTGCAAGTGTCCGCCTCGATGGTCGGCCACCATCAGCATTACCGCCACCGTGAGGTAGGCAAGCAGTCGCAGTGCCCCCGCGCCGCCCTCAGCAAAGAGCGGGCCGCTGGCATTGCCGGAGTAGGCCACCGCGTACGCTCCCGGTCTTGCTCCCGTTGTTACTCCGGCGCGAAGAAGTCGTTGCCGTGCATGTCGATCAGTTCAAGTGCGCGACCGCCGCCGCGGGCGACGCAGGTCAACGGGTCGTCGGCGACATGCACATGCAGGCCGGTTTCCTCGGAAATCAGCTTGTCGAGATCGCGCAGTAGCGCGCCACCGCCGGTCAGCACGATGCCGCGCTCATACACATCGGCGCACAGCTCGGGCGGGGTTTGCTCAAGAGCGCCACGCACCGCGCTGACAATCCCGGAGAGCGGCTCGTGCAGCGCCTCAAGCACCTCATTCGAGTTGATCGTGAAGGTGCGTGGCACACCTTCAGCAAGATTGCGCCCGGAAACCTCGATCTCCTTGACCTCGGCCTGCGGAAACGCGCAGCCCGCTTCGATCTTGATGCGCTCCGCGGTAGTCTCGCCAATCAGCGTTCCATGGTTGCGCCGCACATAGTTGATGATCGCCTCATCAAAGCGGTCACCGCCGATGCGAACAGATTGCGAGTAGACAATGCCATTGAGCGAGATTACCGCCACCTCTGAAGTGCCGCCGCCGACGTCGAGCACCATTGAGCCTCGCGCCTCGTGAATCGGGATGCCGGCGCCAATTGCGGCCGCCATTGGCTCTTCAATCAGGAACACTTCACGCGCACCGGCCTCCTCAGCCGACTCCTTGATCGCACGGCGCTCCACCGAGGTGCTGCCGCAAGGGACGCAAATGAGTACGCGCGGGCTGGGTCGCAGAAACCTGGCCCGATGCACCTTGCGGATAAAATGCTTGAGCATCTCCTCGGTCGTAGTGAAGTCGGCGATGACGCCATCCTTCATCGGCCGGATCGTCGTGATGTTGCCGGGCGTCCGACCAAGCATGCGCTTGGCCTCCGCACCCACTGCCGCCACCGACTTGGTAGACCCGGAGCGGCGATCCTGGCGAATCGCGACCACCGAAGGCTCGTTCAGCACAATGCCTTGTCCACGCACGTAAATGAGGGTGTTTGCCGTACCCAGATCGATTGAAAGGTCGTTGGAGAACAGTCCGCGCAGGCTCTTGAGCATCGTAGGAAAAGTTGCGCCAGTAGAGAAGGAAAAGCTGATTACAATAGCAACTTCACCCCAGCAATCGCAAGCCCACAGTTCCAGTCCTGCGGTGGACCCCGTCCTCGCATTCTACGCTTCGCCGCCAGTCGTCTTGATGCCAAGCTACGTTCTAAGCAGGCCCGTGGGAGCCTGATCGACCAAATCCCCGGGAGGCAACGGGTCGCGGAAGCCGGCGCACTCAGTCAATGGCCGAGCCCACGGAATTTCAGTGCTAGCAGCCTGTCGGACTCAGCCCGCATGTTTCATGAATCTCGCGCGCCCTCGCGCGAATTCATGAAACATGCGGGTTAGGTGGTCGAGGCGATTGCTGGCTGCGTGAGGACAGACAGCGACGATTCTTGGCCCATAACAGCGCTATGGGCCAAGAGTCGGCGGCGTGCGCTTTTTTTGAACACTCGGGCCGCGCTGACGGATGTGCAGCCCGGCCGACCTACGTCCGACAGGCTGCTAGTGCGCCGGGGCATCCGGCTGCTTCTCCGGTCGCGCCGCGTCGAACGCGTCAAGCGCGAGGCACTCGGCGGTGATCCGGCGAATGGTGGGAAACGGCGCCAGCTCAACACCGAAGCGCTGCGCATTGTAGACCTGCGGGACCAGCAGGCAATCTGCCAGTCCCGGCGTATCGCCTTCGCAAAAGGTGCCGGTTGATGGCGTCTCATCGAGCATCTGCTCGAACGCGTGCAAGCCAAGCCGAATCCAGTGCCGCACCCATCCGTCGCGCTCGGTCGCCGGGACGTTCAACTCACGCTCCAGATACTGCAGCACGCGAAGGTTGGTCAGCGGGTGGATGTCGCAGGCGATCAACTGCGCCAGACCGCGGACCCGCGCCCGCTCGCGCGGCGTTGGCGGCATCAGCGGCGGGGCCTCCCAGGTTTCATCGATGTACTCGATGATCGCCATCGACTGGCGAATGGTGCGCTGCCCATCGCGAAGCACCGGGATCAGCTCCTGTGGATTGATCTCCCGGAACGCCGCCGAGTGCTGGGCACCGCCATCATCGATCAGCGAAACCGGAACCACCTCGTAGGGCAGGCGCTTCAGATTGAGCGCAATGCGCACGCGGTAGGACGCACTCGAACGCCAGTAGCTGTAGAGCTTCAGATTGCCGGTCACGCGACGCCTCCCGCCGATGCCAAGCCCCAGACTAGCGCGACGCGGCTCTGCTGGGAAGCCAAGCCCGGCTCAGGCCTCCGGCCTTGCCACGGTCTGCTCGATGGCGCCGAAGATCGATTGCCCTGAACGGTCCTGCATCTCGATCCTCACGCGGTCACCGAACTTCATGAACGGGGTCTTTGGCGCACCGTGTTCGAGCGTCTCCACCGTGCGCTTCTCGGCGAAACAGGAGGCGCCCAGCGAGGTGTCCTCGTTGGCCACCGTGCCGGAGCCGACCAGGGTGCCGGCGGACAGCGGACGGGTGCGCGCGGCGTGGGCAATCAGCTGAGCGAAGTCGAACTGCATGTCGACGCCGGCCTCGGGGGCACCAAACCATTCGCCGTTGATGTGGGTGAGCAGCGGCAGGTGCAGTTTGCTGTCGCGCCAGGCAGCGCCGAGTTCGTCGGGGGTGACAAACACCGGCGACAGCGC
The DNA here is from genome assembly GCA_038205755.1 of Lysobacterales bacterium. Taxonomy (GTDB): domain Bacteria; phylum Pseudomonadota; class Gammaproteobacteria; order Xanthomonadales; family Xanthomonadaceae; genus JANNWF01. Next base: position 38,782 of record JBBRBN010000033.1, read on the forward strand.
CGAACGCGGCTTGCTCTGCAGGAAGCCGAAGCCCTTGGCCAGCTCTCCCGGAATCAGCGCGCGCAGCGAGACATCGTTGACCAGCCCGACCAGCTGGATGTGGACCGCCGCCTGCGCTGCCGTCACGCCCATCGGCACGTCGTCGGTGACCACCAGCACCTCGGCCTCCAGATCGATGCCAAGGTCCTCGCTGGCGACCCGAATCGGGTCGGTCGGGCCGTAGAAACCGGCGCTTACCGCCTGGTACATCAGCGGGTCGGTGTAAAAGCTCTCCGGCACCTCGGCGCCGCGCGCGCGGCGCACCCGCGCGACGTGCGGCAGATACGCCGAGCCGTCGACGAACTCGTAGGCGCGCGGCAGCGGTGCGGCCAGTGCGCCGGTGTCGAGTGCGAACACCGGCTCGCCGTTGATGGTTTCGGCCGGGCTGCTGTTGAGCACCTCGTAGACGCCATTGAGGCGCGGTGCGCTGGTCTGCCAATCCTCCAGCGCCTGCTGCAGGGTGGCGGCGATGCCGCTGGCTTTGACCGCGCGCGACAGGTCGGTGGAGACCACGATCAAGGTGCCGTCGCGGCCACCTTCCTTGAGCGATGCGAGTTTCATTGGGCGTTGTCCGGCTGCGTGAAGTGTCTGCGCAGCCCGGCCCAGCACTGCGCGTAGTCGGGCTGGCGCTGCGGCGAGGCCAGCGCCTGGGAAGTGGGCCGCAGCACGGCGCGGGTCTCGAACATGAAGGCCATGCTTTCGGCAATCACGTCGGGCCGCGAGAGCTCGGCGGCGGAGGCCTTCTCAAAGGTCGCGGCATCCGGCCCATGGCCACTGAAGCTGTTGTGCAGCGAGCTGCCGCCGGGCACGAAGCCGGCCGCCTTGGCGTCATAGGCACCGTGCACCAGACCCATGAACTCGCTGGCCACGTTGCGATGGAACCACGGCGGACGGAAGGTGTCCTGCGCCACCAGCCAGCGCGGCGGAAAGATCACGAAGTCCAGGTTGCTGGTGCCCGGCGTGTCGCTCGCCGAGTGCAGCACGAGGAAGATCGACGGATCGGGATGATCGTAGCTGATCGAGCCAATGGTGTTGAAGCGGCGCAGATCGTACTTGTAGGGCGCGTAGTTGCCGTGCCATGCGACCACGTCGAGCGGCGAATGACCGATGTCGGCGCGCCACAGATGGCCCTGGAAGCGTGCCACCAGCTCGAATTCGCCCTCGATGTCCTCGAACGCCGCCGCCGGGGTCAGGAAGTCGCGCGGGTTGGCCAGCCCGTTGCTGCCGATTGGCCCCAGATCGGGAAGTTGCAGCAGAGCGCCGAAGTTCTCGCACACATAGCCGCGGGCGACGCCGTCGGGAAGCTCGACGCGGAAACGCACGCCGCGCGGGATCACCGCGATCTCCTGCGGCTCAATCTCGAGCAGGCCGAACTCGGTCGCCAAGCGCAGGCGGCCGTGCTGCGGCACGAGCAACAGTTCGCCATCGGCGTTGTAGAAGTAGCGACCCTGCATCGAGCGGTTGGCGGCGTACCAATGGATCGCCACGCCGCTCTGCGCGGCCGGCGAACCGTTGCCGGCGACGGTGAACAGACTGTCGATGAAGTCGGTCGGCGCCTCCGGCAGCGGTCGCGGATTCCAGCGTAGCTGCTCGGGAGTAACCGGGCCGGACGCCGGCTCGCTGAGCCAGGTCGGGTGCGGCAGCTCCGAGAAGATGCCGTGTAGCGCGGCCGGGCGAATTCGATAAAGCCAGCTGCGTCGGTTGCGATGCCTCGGCGCGGTAAACGCGGTGCCCGAGAGCTGCTCGGCGTACAGGCCCAGCGGCGCTCGTTGCGGCGAATTGCGGCCGACTGGCAGCGCGCCAGGGAGGGCTTCGGTGGCGAACTCGTTGCCGAAGCCGGATTGGTAATCAAGCGTTGCCATGACCAGCCTGGTGCAGGTTCAAGAGAGAAAATCGGTATCAGTGGCGCGCGCCATGCGCGCTCGCGCTTCCTCATCGACCTCGGTGGCCTGCAGTCGCTCGATCACCGTCGCGCCTGAAACCAGTCTGGCCTCGGCCACCGCCCTGCAGAACTCGCGACCCTTTTCGCGCCCGGCAAAGTAAAACTGCCCGAGCATCGACTGGCTGCCAATGACGATGCTGTGTTTCGACCCGGAAATCGCTCCCGCGGCGCGGATCAGATGCTCCACGTGCTCACGCTGCATGACGAAGAATCTGCCCGCGCTCCTGCGTGATCAGCGCACCGGCAAATGGCGAGCTGCTGCGCTTGCGGACAGCGTTCCCGCTGTCGTCTTCCAAGGTGAAGAGGACAGCATCAGGACCCGCATCCAGCAGCGCCTCCCATTCGCAATACGCAGCTGGCAAGACTCCGCCAAACCTGCTCCGCCAGCGCACCACGTTGGAGCGCGCGCGCGTCAGCGGCAGCAGGTCGCCACTCCGTAGTCGCGCCGCAATGAGCTGATGCATTGCTGCCACGTGGCGCTCGATCTTGACCTGCTCGTTCATGGCACACCCGACGTTGCGGACGATCTCTGGCAGCCTACAGCACTCCACGCCGCATCTGATCGCGCTCGATGCTCTCGAACAGGGCCTGGAAGTTGCCTTCGCCGAAGCCTTCATTGCCCTTGCGCTGGATGATCTCGAAGAAAATCGG
>JBBRBN010000034.1:0-41124 GCA_038205755.1 Lysobacterales bacterium
TCCCTTGTCGGCAGCGCCCTGGTGGCGCCGGGGCACGCAATGAAGATCTCGTGATCCGCCGTCTGCACGTCCAGAAGCGTCGGATTGAGATGTCGAATCTTACGTCATGGCTGCACGGCAACGCGATGGCAGTGATGCAGAAAGTCGCGGTCAGCGCATGCGCCAAAAGGCGACGCGGAGGGCTATGCCAGGTGAAGCTCCGACCACCATGAGCCCGGCGCCAGGTGGTCGCCGCTTTCCGGATCGTTGCTCGTGGGATCCACGCCCAGGCCTTTGCAGAAGCCCAGCGCGGGAGCGTGGGATGAAATGCTGCCTCCATTCCGCGCTCCTGGCGCGGGCTACTGGCGCGGCTCACCGTTTCGATTGACGGCGATGGTGCGACCCGGCGGATCGCTCATCCGCACCCAGTGCTCGACGCCGCGGTAGCTGTAGCTGACATCCCAGTACTGCGGCGAGCCGCGGCCGTCGGTCTCGCAGCGACGGACGTCGCGCTCATAGCCACCGTCGTAGTCGCGATTATCGCGACCTCCCGCATTGCTGCCGATGACGGCGCCGATCGCCGCGCCTCCTGCCGTTGCGGCAGTTCTGCCGCTGCCGCCGCCGACCTGATGGCCGAGGATGCCTCCGATGATGGCGCCGGCCACTGCGCCGCCGACATTACGGCGATCCTTGCCGCGGTCGCCAAGCTGCTCACGCTCGATCCAGCAGCGTTGGCCGCCGTCTCCCAACACGGCGCGAACCGACGTGACCTGGGCCTGGTAGACCCGTTCGTTGGGACGCCGGCGATACTCGTAGGTGGGCTGCGGCAAGGGCGCCGGAGCGGCATTGCTGAAGCGTGCGCGGCTATTGACTGGCCGCATCGACGAGATGCGGTTATTCATGCCCATGCCGCGCAGCGAGTCGTAGCTGCCCTTGCTCAGCACCATGCAGTTGCCGCGGAAGCGGCTGTCCTCGCAGACCTCCCAGTGGCCGCGCTCGACGACCACCGATGAAGCGAAGTCGTTGATGCCGCCGCGCGTGAAGTCGGGCAGAGCGCGCTGCGCGGTGAACGCACGGCCTCTGAACCCTTCGCCTTCATAGAAGGTGATCTGTGCCATGGACTGAGCCGGCAGCAGCAGAGCACTGGCGCCCAACAGCGATTTTGCGAGCAAATTCATGCGGTTCTCCCTTCTCTGAGTGGCAGCCGGATGGGCGCGCTGCGCAGCCATCCGCGTTCAGGCGCCCGACGGACGCTTGTTGCTCAGGCTGCGCCGGCTGTGAGGGAGGGTCTGTGCGATGTGGCACACACAGTCATCGCCGCGTTCAGACCGGCAGCAGGCCGCTTTGCGCCGGCGGCAGGCAGTTGAAGTCGAGGGCAAGCTGCTGCCGGACCGGCGCGTAGCTGCGGCGGTGCTCAGGGCAGGGCCCGTGCCGGCGCAGCGCCGCCAGATGGGCGGCGGTGGGGTAGCCTTTATGCAGCGCAAAGCCATACTCCGGATAGCGCTGACCCAGCGCGACCAGCAGCCGGTCGCGGCTGACCTTGGCCAGGATCGACGCGGCGCTGATGGCCGGCTCCAGCGCATCACCGCCGACCACGGCGCGGGCCGGGCAGGGCAGGTCGAGCGGCAGCCGGTTGCCGTCGATCAACGCCAGGCGCGGCGCTTCACGCAGTCCCTGCAGGCAGCGGCGCATGCCCAGAAGCGTCGCCTGCAGAATGTTGAGCTGGTCAATCTCGGCGGCCGAAATTGCCTCGATGCGCCAGTCCAGCGCCGCTCTGACGATCTGTTCGAACAGCTGGTCGCGGCGCGTGGCGGTGAGTCGCTTGGAGTCGTCGATGCCGGCAATCGGGTGCTCCGGATCGAGCACGACGGCGGCCACCAGCAGCGGCCCGGCCAGCGGCCCGCGTCCGGCCTCGTCGACACCGGCAAAGCCGTGAGCGGGGGTCATTGGCACGTACGGAAGGGTCATCGAACCAGCAGCTCGGCGATGGCGTCGGCGGCGCGCTCGGAGGCGTCGCCGCGCAGGGACTGGTGAATCGCCAGGAAGCGTGGGCGCAGCGCGGCGGCCGCCTCTGGATGCTCGAACCAGTGCAGCACCGCGGCGGCCAGCCGGTCAGGCGTGCAGTCCCGCTGCAGGAGTTCGGGCACCAGGGTTTCGCCCGCCAACGCGTTCGGCAGACTCAGACGGTCGGTCTTGAGCAGGCGCAGGCCGCGCACCAGCCAATAGGTGAGCGCGGCAACCCGATAACCCACTACCATCGGCCGCTTGGCGAACATGCCCTCCAGGGCCGCAGTGCCGGACGCCAGCAGGATCACGTCTGCTGCGATCATGCACTGCCGCGCGTGTCCGTCGATCAGCCGGGCGCCGTCGGCGCCTCCGAGCAGGGTGTAGGCGTCGCGGCAGGCGGGGCTCGCCATCGGTGCGATCACCTGAAGCCCCGGCAAGGCCCTGCGGAGTTTCTGCACTGCGCCGACGAAGGCTGGGCCAATGCGCCGGATCTCGCCCAGCCGCGACCCCGGCAGCACCGCCAGGATGGGCCCACTGCTCGCGAGGCCGAGCTCAGCGCGAGCCTGGGGTTGATCAGGCTGCAGCGCGAAATGATCCGCCAGCGGATGCCCGACGAAGCGCGCATCAACGCCGTGCGTTGCGTAGATCGCCGGCTCCATCGGAAACAGGCACAGCACCCGGTCAGCGCTTGCGCCGATGCGCGCCGCGCGACCTTGTCGCCACGCCCACACCGACGGGCTGACGTAGTGAACGGTGGGCGTGCCGCTGCGCTTGAGGCGCTTTTCGAGGCCGAGGTTGAAGTCCGGCGCGTCGATGCCGATCAGCACATCCGGCCGCCACTCCTGCAGGCGGGCGGTCAGCGAAGCGCGCAGCTTGAGCAGGCGCGGCAGATGACGCAGGACTTCGGTCAGCCCCATCACCGCCAGTTCGGCGCAGTCGTGCCAGGCATCTACACCCGCTGCGCGCATCGCCGGTCCGCCTACGCCGACCATCTCGGCGTTCGGAAAGCGCCGCCTCAGGCTTTGCGCCAGATCGGCGCCGAGCAGATCGCCGGAGGCTTCACCGGCGATCAGGGCGATGCGCGGTCGGCCGGCGGGCGCCTGCGTCACCGCGCTGCTCAGCGGATCAGCGACCGCTGGCTGCGGTCGATGAAGTCGATCATCTGCTGGATGTCGGGTGTCTCCTGCGCTGCGGCGACCAGCTCAGTGCGCGCTTCGGCCAGCGACAGGCCGGACTTGTACAGCGTCTTGTAGGCACGTTTGATGGCCATGATCCGCTTGCTCTCGTAGCCGCGCCGCTTGAGACCCTCGGAATTGATCCCGTGCGGTTCGGCGTAGCTGCCGGCAACGGTCACAAACGGCGGCACATCGCGATTGATCACGCTGCCCATGGCGGTGAACGCGTGGGCGCCGACCCGGCAGAACTGATGGATCAGCGAGAAGCCGCCGAGGATGGCGTAGTCCTCCACCCGGCAATGTCCGGCCAATGATGCGGCGTTGGCGAATATCGTGTGGTTGCCGACCACGCAGTCATGCGCAATGTGGACGTAGGCCATGATCCAGTTGTCATCGCCGATCACGGTGATGCTGTTGTCCTCCACCGTGCCGCGGTTGATGCTGACAAATTCGCGGATGGTGTTGCCGTTGCCAATCACCAGACGGGTGGGCTGATCGCTGTACTTCTTGTCCTGTGGCTCGCCGCCCAGCGCCGCAAACGCGTGAATCCGGTTGTTGCGGCCCAGCGTGGTCGGCCCCTCGATCACCACATGTGGCCCGATCTGGCAGCCGTCACCCACTTCGACGTCGGCGCCAATCACGCTGAACGGGCCGATGCTGACGTTCTGGCCCAGTCGGGCCTGCCGGTCGACTGCGGCGCTGGGGTGCACTCCTGCGCCTGCGCCGATCATGAAGCGCTCCGCTCGGCGCAGAGAATTTCGGCCGAGGCGACTTCCGCGCCATCGACCCGGGCAACGCAATCGTACTGGCCCATGCGCCGACGCATCCGCTTCAGCGTGACCTCAAGGCTGAGCTGGTCGCCCGGCCCAACGGTGCGCGAGAAACGCGCGTTGTCGACCTTCACCAGGTAGTACATCGGCCGCTCACCTTCGCGGTATTCGCCCTCGGACAGCTGGGTAAGCAGGCCAGCCGCCTGCGCCATGGCCTCGATCACAAGCACGCCGGGCATCACCGGATGACCGGGGAAGTGGCCCTGGAAGAACGGCTCATTGAAGGTGACATTTTTCAGGGCGCGGATCCGCACGTGCGGCTCCAGCTCGACCACGCGGTCAACCAGCAGGAACGGAAAGCGGTGCGGCAGCATGCCCTGGATACGGACGATGTCGACCGGCAGCTTGACCTGGGTATCCGTGCTCATTCTTTTTCGCCATCCTCGAGTGGTGGGTTTGAGCGGCTCGCAACAGCGTCAAGACGACGCAAACGCGCTACGGTCCGCCGCCATTGTCGGCTTTCCTGCACCGGCAGCCCAGATGAATACTCGGCAGGCCCGCGCAGCGAGTGACTGACCAGACTCATCGCCTGCACGGTGACCCGGTCGGCGATCTCAAGATGGCCGGCGATACCGACGCCGCCGGCGATCAGGCAATTGCGACCGATGCGCGCCGAGCCTGCCACCGCACAACAGCCAGCCATCGCGGTATGCGCGCCGATCCACACGTTGTGACCGATCTGGATCTGGTTGTCCAGCCGGACATCGTCCTCCAGCACGGTGTCTTCCAGCGCGCCGCGATCAATCGTGGTGTTGGCGCCGATCTCACAGTCGTCACCGATGACCACGCCACCCAGCTGCGGCACCTTCAGCCAGCGGCCGCGGTCGAACGCCAGGCCGAATCCATCGGCGCCGAGCACCGCGCCCGGGTGAATCAGCACGCGCTGCCCCAGTCGGACCCGAGTCACCAGGGTAACCCGCGCGACCAAGGTGGTGCAGGCCCCGATGCTGCAGTCCGGTCCGACCACGCAACCCGGCCCCAGTTGCACGCCGGCGTCGATCCGGGTGCGCGCTCCGATCGCACACAGCGGACCAATGCTGGCGGTCGGGTCGATGGTCGCGGTGGGATCAACCACGGCGCTCGGGTGGATACCCGGAGACACCGGCACGGGGACGTCGAACAGCGCGGCAATACGCGCGTAATCGGCGTAAGGATTGCGCGAAACCAGCGCCGCGACGGGGCAGGCGGCTGCGTCGTCGGCAGCCAGCACGACCGCTGCAAGTCGGGTTGTCGCAAGGCCGCTGCGGTAGCTGCGGTTGGCGAGAAAGCCCAGTTGGTCGACGTTGCCGGCTGCCAGCGTGCCAACGCCGCGGATGCGGCTGTCCGCGTCTCCCTCCAGGGTCAGCGCAAACCGATCAGCCAGTTCGCCCAGAGTGAACGATACTGAGCTCACGGCGGGTCACCGCCGCGCGCGCCGCGCAGGCGGTCGAGCACCCGGTCGGTGATGTCGATTCGGCCTGACGCGTACAGCACCGGACCCTGCAGCACCAGGTCGTAGCCTTGCTCGCGCGCGTACGTCGCCACCGCTTCCTCGATACGGGGCCAGGCGCTGTCGGTCTCCTGCTGCACCCGCGCGGTCAGTTCGTCCCGCAGGCTCTGCTGGCTCCTCTCAATCGAGCGGCGCAATGCGCTGGCCGCAGCGGCCGCTGCGCTGGGCGCGTCCTGCGGGTCGGGCGCGGGTGCCGCGCGCAGAGCGGTTTCCATCTGATCCAGGCGCTGCTGGTCGAGCTTCAGACGGGCATCCGCTTCGGCGAACTCACGCGCCAGCCGGGCCCTTCCCTGGACCACCTGCGGCGCGCTGTCGATCAGCCGCTGCATGTCGACATAGGCGATGCGCGCTGCATCCTGGGCGGCGGCCGGCATGCTCGCCACCATCCATGCGGTGACTGCGAGCAGCAGCCAGCAGCTTGCGCGGGCGAGGCTGCCTGTCATTCCGGGTGCTGGCCGTGGCGTCGCGCTGCAGGCGCCTTCGGATCAGAACTGGGTGCCGAAGGTGAACTGCAGGCGCTCGATCTCGTCGTCATCCTGCTTCCGCACCGGCGTGGAGAGATTGAGGATGATCGGTCCGATTGGCGCCTGCCATTGCAGCGCCACGCCAACCGAGGCGCGCAGCTCGCTCGCGGCGAACGTATCGAAGTTCTCGAATACGTTGCCGACGTCGAGGAACGCCGAGACCCGCGCGGCGCTGGAGTCGAGCAGATTCGGAAAGATCAGCTCCAGCGTCGCCGTGGTCTTCAACGCGCCGCCCAGCGGCTGCCGGAAGGTCGGGTTGAACTGGGAAAAGAATACCGGTCCGAGCGTGTTGTCCTCGAATCCGCGGATGGAGCGTACGCCGCCGGCGTAGAAGTTCTCGAAGAACGGCAGGCCATCCGCCGTGACCGTGCGGAACAGCGGATTGCCATTGTCGTCGGTGTCCTGGATCAGGTCGCCGTTGGGATCGGCCGGATTGGGCACCAGCACCGGCAGGTCGCGGCTGACCGAGTCACTGTAGGAATCACCATAGCCAAGCTCCGCCGCGCTCAACAGCACGACGTGACGGTGCAGCGGCCAGTAGCGGGCAAACTGGTAGCTCAGCTTGTAGTACTCGACGGTTGAGCCGGGCAAGGTGATCTCTGCGCCGATACGCTGAAAACTGCCGCGGGTCGGATTGAAGAACGCGTTGCGCGTGTCGCGCGCCCAGGAAACCTCGGTGCGCCAGGCGTTGAAGGTGCGCTTGCCCAATGCGTCGATGTAGTTGATGAACGGATCCGGCGTCGAACCGACAAACGTATCGATCTGGTTGCGGTCGAGGCCCAGCACCAGTCCGATTGTATCCGTCTCGGTCAGCGGCAGGCCAAACACGGCCTGTATCGCGCCATTGTCGGTGGTGAAGCTGGCGACGTTGGCCTGGCCCTGGTCCAGCTCGCGATAGATCAGGTTATAGCCGAGCGAAATGCCGTCATCGGTGAAATAGGGGTCGAGGTAGGAGACGTCGATCCGCTTGACGAAGCTGTTGTTCTGGACCGTGAAACCGATCCGGTTGCCGGTGCCGAAGAAGTTGTTCTGCACCACCGACACGGAGGTGATCAGCCCGGACAGCTGCGAGTAGCCGAGGCCGAAAATGAAGCTGCCCGAAGACCGCTCCTTCATGTTGATCACGACGTCGACCTGGTCCTCGGTGCCGGGCACCGGCGGCGTCTCGATCTCGATGTCCTCGAAGAACCCCAGCCGCTGCAGGCGGACCTTGGAACGGTCGATGGCGGCCTGCGAGTACCAGCTGCCCTCGAACTGGCGCATCTCACGACGGATCACTTCGTCGGAGGTGCGGGTATTGCCCTTGTAGAGAATGCGCCGTACGTAGACCCGATTGCCCGGTTCGACGAAGAAATTCAGATCGACCTTGCGATTCGCGCGATCAATCGTGGGAATTGGCGTGACGTTGGCGAACGCATAGCCAACGTTGCTGAGCACCGACATGATGGTTTCAGACGTGAGCTCCAGCAGGCGACGGGAGAAGGTCTGACCTTCACGTGCCAGCACCAGCGCCTCGATCTGGTCGACCGGAACGATGGTGTCGCCGGTGACCTTGACGCCGGAAATGGTGTAGATCTCGCCCTCGACCACGTTGGCGGTCAGGAACATGTCGCGCCGGTCAGGGGTGATCGATACCTGGGTGCTCTCAACGTTGAAATCGACGTAGCCGCGGTCAAGGTAGTAGGAGCCGAGGCGCTCCAGATCGCCGGACAGCTTCTCTCGCGAGTACTGGTCATCGCGCTTGTACCAGGACAACCAGTTGGATTCTGACGACTCCCAGCCCTCGAGGATTTCCTCGTCCGCGAAGCGCTCGTTGCCAACGATGTTGATGTGCTTGATCTTGGCCGCCTTGCCCTCGGCGACGGTGATCGTGAGATCAACGCGATTGCGGTCAAGGTCGGTCACCTGCGGTGTGATCTTGACGTTGTACTTGCCGCGGTTGTTGTACTGACGGGTGAGTTCCTGGGTGACCCGCTGCAGGTTCAGACGGTCGAAGGTCTCGCCTTCGGCCAAACCGATTTCGGCCAGACCTTTGGTCAGATCCTCGGTCTTCAGATCCTTGTTGCCGACCAGCGTCAGCGTATTGATCGCCGGCCGCTCCAGCACCGTCACGACCAGGATGTCGCCCTGACGGGACAGCGCCACGTCGCTGAAGAAGCCGGTCCGGAACAGCGCGCGGATGGCCTGCTGTGCGCGGCTGCGGTCGACCCGGTCGCCGCGTTCGATCGGCAGATAGGTGAACACCGTGCCGGTGGCAATCCGCTGCAGGCCGTCAACCCGGATGTCGGAGACGGTGAAGGCGTCGAAGTCGTTGCTCTGTGCCGTCACCAGGGTGGAGGCGCAGAGCAGTACAAGCAGGAACAAGGCGGCGATACGGTTCATCGTCACGTCCGAAAGAGGAAAAAGAAGCGCAAGGCACGCCCTGCCGCAAAGTGCTGGCGTGCGTGACGGCATGATCGAATCAGTTCACCAAGCGCACAATGTCGTTGTAGAAGGCCAGCCCCATCAGCCCGGCCAGCATGGCCAAGCCGACGAACTGACCGGTGGCGAGCGAGCGATCGCTCACCGGGCTGCCCTTGATTATCTCGATAAGGTAATACAGCAGGTGTCCGCCGTCCAAGATCGGGATCGGCAGCAGGTTCATGATGCACAGGCTCAAGCTCAGCACGGCGAGGAAGAACAGGAACCAGGCGGTGCCCATCTGGGCCGACGCATTGGCGTACTGGGCAATGGAAATCGGGCCGGAAATGTTCTGCAGCGACGCCGCACCTTTGACCATCCGCCAGAGCATGCCGAAGGTGGCCTCGGTCAGCCGCCAGGTTTCGCGCAGCGACGCGCCCACTGCATCGATCGGGCCGTACTTCAGCACCGCATCGTAGGTGGCCGGTGCCCGGCTGGATTCGATGCCAAGCAGCCAGCGCGTCTGGCCTTCCGCCTGACTCGACTTCGGCGTCACTTCAAAGGTCAGGCGGTCTGCGCCACGTGCCACCCGCACAACGACCGGCTGAGCGGGTTCGCTACGGTTTTGCAGATGGCGCGGTACGGCATCCCAGAAGTCGATCGGGGTGTCGTCCAGCGCCAGGATGCGATCTCCGACCTGCAGGCCGGACGCGGCGGCTGCCCCGTCCGCGCTGAGTCCGCCAATCACCGGTTCGATCAGGATCTGCCGCGGCAGCAGGCCGATGTCGCGCAGCGCCGACGTCTCGTTGAAGTCATCGCCGAGCGCCGCGAGATCCAGCTGGACCTGACGCACGACCAGGCTGGCGTCGCTCACTTCGATGTTGACCCTGCGCTTGTCCAGCGCCGCGGCGGTCAGGCTCATGCCGGCGTGGGTCCAGGTGTCCATGCTTTCGCCGTCGATGCTGAGCAGGCGATCATCGGTGCGCAGCCCGGCCTCGAGCGCAACCCCGGTGGCGCGCCCAACGACCGGGGCGAAGTCGGCCTTGCCGATGATGAACATGCCCCACAGCAGCAGCACCGTCAGCAGCAGGTTGAACGCCGGGCCGGCGGCAACGATGGCAAACCGCTGCGAGACCGGCTTCAGATTGAACGCCATGTGGCGATCCTGCGGGGCGACGTCCGCCTCGCGCTCATCCAGCATCTTGACGTAGCCGCCGAGCGGAATCGCGGCCACCACGTACTCGGTGCCGTCGCGCCCGACGCGCTTCCAGAGCGGTCGCCCGAAGCCCACCGAGAAGCGCAGCACGCGCACGCCAAAGCGGCGCGCGACCCAATAATGGCCGAACTCATGAAACGTCACGAGGACGCCAAGGCTGACAATCAGCCACCAAACCGATCCGACGAAGTCAGCCATTGCCTTGGGTCCTGGGTTCAACTTGTGATGTCATCGATGCGATCCGATCAAGGCTGCCAGCTGCGATTGAGCGCAATCCGCCGGGCCGCCAGTTCGCGTGCCTGGGCATCAAGCAGCAGGCGCTCAGCCAGGCCAGCAACCGGGGCACCCGCCAGCGCGTCGAGACACTCTGCCACGACGTCGGGGATGCTCAGGAAAGCGATTCTGCCCTGAAGGAAGGCTGAAACGGCCGCTTCGTTGGCGGCGTTCAATACGGTGCATGCAGCGACGCCCGCACGCAGCGCGCGGAAGGCCAGGTCGAGGCAGGGAAACGCCACCCGATCAGGCGGTTCAAAATCCAGCCGGCCGAGGTCGGTCAGAGACAGCGACGCCACGCCGGCATCGATGCGCTCCGGCCAGGCCAGGCCACAGGCCAAGGCGGTACGCATGTCGGGCAGTCCAAGCTGCGCCAGCGACGAGCCGTCCTCGTAGTCGACCAGCGAGTGGACGATGCTTTGCGGGTGTACCACCACCTCGATGCGCTCGGCCGGCGCGGCGAACAGCCAGTGCGCCTCGATCACTTCCAGGCCTTTGTTCATCAGCGTGGCGGAGTCAACCGAGATCTTCTGCCCCATCGACCAGCGTGGATGCCGGCAGGCCTGGGCTGGGGTGACCGTGGCGAGGGCCTCCCGTGACCAGCCCCGGAACGGGCCGCCGGATGCAGTGAGCTGCAGCCTTCGTACGCCGGGTCGGGACGCGGCGCCCAGCGCCGGTGTCGGCAGGCACTGGAAGATCGCGTTGTGTTCGCTGTCAATTGGCATCAGCTCGGCGCCATTGGCCGCCACCGCCTGCATCAGCAGGTCGCCAGCCACCACCACGGCCTCCTTGTTTGCCAGCAGCAGGCGCTTGCCGGCTTCCGCCGCCGCCATCACCGCCGGCACACCAGCCGCCCCGACTATCGCCGCTACCACCGTGTCGCAGTTGCCGCTGGCCGCCAGATCGACCAGCGCCTGCGGTCCGCCATGAGCGCGCGTGCGCAGGCCGGCAGCGCGCAGACCCTCAGCCAGGGCACGATAGCCGGCGGCATCGGCGATCACCGCGTCGTCCGGCTTGTGTTGCCGGCACAGTGCGATAAGCGGTTCGACGTGTGAATGGGCGCTGAGCGCGCCGACCCGGAAGCGCTCCGGATGACGGCTGATGACGTCCAGCGTACTGGCACCGATCGAGCCGGTTGCTCCGAGCACAGCGACGGTTCTCATCGTGGTCGGAGTGTCACAGGCCGAGCCAGACCTTGCCGACCACAAACACCGGCAGCGCAGCGACCACGCTGTCGATGCGATCCAGCACGCCGCCATGGCCTGGAATCAGCGTGCCCGAGTCCTTCGCGCCGGCCTGCCGCTTGATCAGGCTTTCGAACAGATCACCGACCACCGATAGCAGTCCCACCACCAGCGCGAGCCCAATGAGCGTCGGCAGCTGTGGCCAGTGCAGTCCCAGCAGCGGCACCGCGGGCACGCAAATCAGGCAGGCGCCGGTCAGACCGCCTCCAAACCCAGCCCAGGTCTTGCCCGGACTGATGCGCGGCGCCAGCTTGGGGCCGCCAATGCGGCTGCCGGCAAAATAGGCAAAGGTGTCGGCCGCCCAGACCAGCAGCAGCCCGAACAGCGTCCAGGCCGGACCCAGCGCGCCGTCGGCGTGCAGCAGCGCAACCGCGCACCAGGTCGGCAGCACCATCAGGCTGCCGGCCAGTAGCTTGAGCGGTTGGCCGCGCGGGCCGCTGGCGAAACCTGGCCGCAGCAGCCACAGGCAGACCAGCAGCCACCAGGCGGCCCCCGCCAAGGCAACGATGAACAGGATGGATGGGGTTCCCAACAACGCCAGCGCCGCAAGTGCGCCTGCGTTGACGAGTAGCGCAGCGGCCCGCGCTGCGCGGCTTCTGATACCGATTAGACGAGTCCATTCCCACAGGCCGAGCAGTAGCGCGGCGGCCATCAGCAGCAGCACCCAATGCGTCGGCGCCAGCAGCACTAGTGCAATTGCCAGCGGCGCCAGAAGCAGGGCGGTAATCACGCGCTGCTTCATGCGGCAGGAGCTCCGCTCACCTGATCGCCGGTCATGCCGTAGCGCCGTTCACGGCGGCTGAAATCGGCCAGCGCCGCATCCAGCGTGGCGTCGCTTACGTCCGGCCACAGGGTCTCGGTGAAGTACAGCTCACAGTAGGCCAGCTGCCAAAGCAGAAAATTGCTGATCCGATGCTCGCCACCGGTGCGGATGAACAGGTCCGGTGGAGGCAGGTCGGCCATCGCAAGATAGGGCGTCAGGGCGTGCTCGTCGATGCTGCTGGCGTCGAGCTGCCCCGCCATCGCCGCGACCAGCGCCCGGCGGCAGGCCTGAGCGATGTCCCAGCGGCCGCCATAGTTGGCCGCAATGGTGAGCGTCAGCCGGGTGCCCGCCTGGGTGACCTGCTCGCCGCGCGCCATGCGCTGCTGCATGTCCGGGCTGAAACCGCTGCGCTCGCCGATAAATCGCAGGCGCACGCCGCGCCGCGCCAACTCGTCGACTTCACGGTCCAGCGCACGCATGAACAGCTGCATCAGCGCGCCAACCTCGTCCGCCGGACGCCGCCAGTTCTCGCTCGAAAAGGCAAACAGGGTCAGTGCATCAATGCCGTTCAGCAGGCACCAGTCGATACAGCGATTGACCGCGCGGGCGCCCGCGCGATGACCGATGGTGCGCGGTCGCATGCGCGCCTTGGCCCAACGGCCGTTGCCATCCATGACAATGGCGATATGCCGCGGGCGAAGCATCGGCTGCGGCGGCTGACTGGCGGTGGACGTGCTCACAAAGAGGTGCTGGCCCGCATTTTTCACGAATTCACGCGATGATCGCGCAGGATTGCGCCCGCACGCGGGATTTTCCGAAGGCGCGGCGTATCGGGCCAAACGATCGGCTGAGGCAGTTCCGTATGCGGACAAGAGACGTGCGAGGCCGTGGGAGATTCATGAAACACGCGGGCTAGTTGTCCTCAGACCGCCATCAGCTCGTCTTCCTTGTGCTTGACCACGCCGTCGACGTCCTTGACGAAGCGATCAGTGAGCTTCTGCACGTCGTCCTCGGCCCGGCGCTCCTCATCCTCGGTGATCTGCTTGGACTTCAGCAGCTCCTTGACGTGGTGCAGGGCATCGCGGCGGATGTTGCGCACCGCGACCTTGGCGTTTTCGCCCTCATGCGACACGTGCTTGGAGAGTTCGCGGCGGCGCTCCTCGGTGAGCGCTGGCAGGTTGATGCGGATGACCAGACCGGAGGTGTTTGGCGTCAGGCCAAGGTCGGAGGCAAGGATCGCCTTTTCGACCGGTCCCACCATCTGCTTCTCCCACGGGCTGATGGTCAAGGTCCGGGCGTCGGCGATGGTCACGCTGGCAACCTGCGAGAGCGGCACGTCGGAGCCGTAGTAGTTCACCTTCAGGTGATCCACCAGCGCCGTGCTGGCGCGACCCGTGCGTAGCTTGGTCAGGTCCTGGCGCAGTGCATCGACACTCTTCTGCATGCGGGTCTGGGCGTCTTGTTTGATCTTGTCGAGCATGGCTTTTTTCCTGCAGCGTGAGGCAATCGGGAATTATAGGCGCGCGGTCGCCAGCGGCACGTCGCTATGCACCAGCGGCGATCTGCAGTTTGCCAAACACAATCAGCTGACCAGCGTGCCGATCGGCTCGCCGCAGACGATCCGCATCAGGTCGCCGGCGCGGCTCATGTCGTAGATCCGGAGCGGAATGCTGTAGTCGCGGCACAACGCGAAGGCGGCGGTGTCCATCACCTTGAGGTCGCGAGTGATGACATCGCTATAGCTGAGCGAATCGAACCGTTTGGCGTCGGGGTGGTGCTTGGGATCGCGATCGTAGATGCCGTCGACCTTGGTGGCTTTGAGCAACAGGCCGGCGCCAATCTCGATGGCGCGCAGGGCAGCGGCGGAGTCCGTCGTGAAAAACGGGTTGCCGGTGCCGGCGGCGAAAATGACGATGCGGTTCTTCTCCAGGTGGCGGATGGCCCGGCGACGGATGAAGTCCTCGCATACTTCGTTGATCTTCAGTGCGCTCATGGTCCGCGCAACGCCGCCCAGCTGTTCGACGGCGTCCTGCAGCGCCAGTGCGTTCATGACCGTAGCCAGCATCCCCATGTGGTCGCCGGTGACCCGATCCATGCCAGCGGCGGCCAACCCGGCGCCGCGGAAGATGTTGCCACCACCGATCACCACGCCGACCTGCACACCGGCGCGGCTCACGTCCAGCACTTCGCGAGCCAGGCGGAACAGCACGTCGGGATCGATACCGTAGTCGCTGTTGCCCAACAACGCCTCGCCGCTCAGCTTCAGCAGGATGCGCTTGAACGTTGGCACGGGTGCGCTGGTGGGCGGAACCGGCTGCGCGGCGACCGCGTCGGCGACGCTGGCGTGGGTGCTGAGGGGCGTAGGCGAGTTCAAAGGGGCGATCCGGCAGGCAAAACAGCGGCATTATAGCCGAGCCGGAGCGGGCGGCCAAAGAAGCGCGCCCCCAGCGCGGTCGCGGACAACCCATCCACGCGCAGAGACTGGCCCAGCCCGCCAGCGTCTGAGCCGGCACGAATGCGACCGCCGTCTCGCCAGCCGAACGCATTTGGCGCCATGCCGGGCCGGCAAGCCAGAAACAACGAGGCCGCGGATTTCCGCGGCCTCGGAGTGCGGCGAACGACAGGCGGGTAAGCCTCAGGCCAGACCGGCCTGCTTCATCACTTCCGCGGCGTAGTCTTCCACCACCTTTTCGATGCCTTCGCCAACCGCCAGACGCTGAAAGCCGATGACGTCGGCGCCGGCTGCCTTGAGCGCGGCTTCAACCGTCAGATCAGTGTTCAGAACATACGGCTGACCGTACAGCGTCACTTCGTTGATGATCTTGTTCATCTTGCCGCTGATGATCTTCTCAAGAATCCCGGCTGGCTTGGACCTGTCCTTGTCGGACATCTTGGCCAGTTCGATTTCCTTTTCCTTGGCGACGAAGTCGGCCGGAACATCGGTCGACTTGTTGTAGGGTGGATTCATTGCCGCAATGTGCATCGCAATGCCGCGCGCCAGCTCGCCATCGCCACCGGCCAGCTCGACCAGCACGCCAATGCGGCCGCCGTGGACATACGCCGCCACCGTGTTGCTGCCCGAGACGCGACTCAGGCGACGCACCTGCACGTTCTCGCCGACCTTGGCGACCAGCGCCAGCCGCGCGTTCTCGACCGTTTCTCCGCTGGCCAGCTCGACCTGCTTGAGCGCCTCAGCGTCAGCCGCCGTTGAGGCCAGCGCAGCTGGCGCAACCGCTGCCGCAAAGTCGAGGAAGTTCTCGTCTTTGGCAACGAAATCGGTCTCCGAATTGATTTCGACCAGTACGGCACTGCCGCCGTCCTGGGCGCTGATGATGCGGCCTTCGGCGGCAACCCGTCCGGCCTTCTTGTCCGCCTTGGCCAGGCCGGTCTTGCGCAGGTGCTCCATGGCGGCGTCGATGTTGCCGCTATGTTCGGTGAGTGCCTTTTTGCACTCCATCATGCCGGAGCCAGAGCGCTCGCGCAGTTCCTTGACCAGGCTTGCAGTGATTTCCATGCTGTTCCTCGAATCGATGTGGCGGAGGGTGCCGGGCACAGCGGCCCGGCAACGCAGTGTGGCGTGCCACCGATGCGCATCGGCGCGAGCGGCGAGAGTAGTCTCGCCGCCGTCCGTGACTGGCGTCTTGCGACGCCGCGACAGGTCTTACTGGGCGTCGGCGGGACGCGGCGCGGCGGCGCGGCGCGGCGCGCCAGCGCCCGGACGCTTGTTGCCCGGGGTGCGGTCGCGATCGCGATCACGACGCGGCGCCGGCTTGGCGCGGTCGGCGTCCTTGGCTGCGACCGGATTGCCCTCGGCATCCAGCTCGACGAACTCGTCGTCGGCACCGCCAACGATCGGCGCGGCGGCCTTGCCTTCCAGCACCGCGTCCGAGGTGGAGCGCGCGTACAGCTGCACCGCGCGGATGGCGTCGTCATTACCCGGAATGGCGTAATCAACCAGCGCCGGATTGTAGTTGGTGTCAACCACGGCAATCACCGGGATGCCGAGCTTCTTGGCTTCCTGCACGGCGATGTTCTCGTGGCCGATATCGATCACGAACAGGGCATCCGGCAGCCGAATCATGTTCTTGATACCACCCAAGGTGGCTTCCAGCTTCTCGCGCTCGCGCTGCAGCCCCAGCACTTCATGCTTGACCAGCTTGCCGTAGTTGCCGTCGGCATCCATCGCGTCGAGCTCCTTCAGCCGGGTGATCGACTGCTTGACGGTACGGAAGTTGGTCAGCATGCCGCCCAGCCAGCGCTGCGCCACGTACGGCATGTTGCAGCGGATCGCCTCTTCCTTCATCGCGTCGCGCGCCGAGCGCTTGGTGCCGACAAACAGGATGCTGCCGCGCTTTTGAGCCACGCCAGACACGAAATTCATCGCGTCATTGAACAACGGCAGCGTCTTTTCCAGGTTGATGATATGAATCTTGCCGCGGGCGCCGAAAATGTATGGACCCATTTTCGGGTTCCAGTAACGGGTCTGGTGGCCGAAATGGACGCCGGCTTCCAACATCTGGCGCATGGTGACTTGAGGCATGAGACTTCCTTGGATAACAAGGGAACCCGACCGGCGCAATGGACGGTTCAACGGGCTCCGGGTTGGACCTCCCCGCGGCTCCATGGCGAATCCTTCGTGCCTCAAGAGGCAGTCCGGACACCCCGACATGGCGGTTCGACGCGGGTGCGAATTCACCGGTGACGCCCGGTGTCGGCGATCTCCGCGAGTCGGGTCAAAGACCCGAAACCGCTTCGCGAAGCCGTCGAATGGTAGCGGCTGGCCTGTCGAGCCGCAAGTATGGGAAAATCCAGGGCATGCCGATCACCATCAAATCCGCTGCGGATATCGAAGCCATGCGCGTCGCCGGAAGGCTGGCCGCGCAGGTGCTCGAGATGATCGCCGAGCACGTGCAGCCCGGCGTCACCACTGACGAGCTGGAC
This sequence comes from Lysobacterales bacterium, assembly GCA_038205755.1. GTDB lineage: Bacteria > Pseudomonadota > Gammaproteobacteria > Xanthomonadales > Xanthomonadaceae > JANNWF01. The sequence goes on from JBBRBN010000034.1 coordinate 16,842, forward strand.
CGCCGCTGCAACGCGTTTATCGTCAACGTGCAGCAGGCGGTTCCTGCCAACATCGGATATGGCGGCGCGCCCGGCCGGATTCCTTTCCCGGCCACCATCTGCGCGTCGGTCAACAACGTGATCTGCCACGGTATTCCCAGCCCCAGCAAGGAGCTGAAGGCGGGCGACATACTGAATATCGACGTCACCGTGATCAAAAACGGTTGGCACGGCGACACCAGCCGGATGTTTATCGTCGGCGAGGGTACGGTGCTGGCCAAGCGGCTGGTGGAGACCACGCGCGAGGCGATGTATCGCGGCATCCGAGCGGTGAAGCCTGGTGCAACGCTCGGGGACGTCGGCCACGCCATCCAGATCTACGCCGAAAGCCAGCGATTCTCAGTGGTCCGCGAATACTGCGGCCACGGAATCGGCCGCATCTACCACGAAGATCCGCAGGTGCTGCATTACGGTCAGCCGGGCACCGGCATGCGGCTGGAGCCGGGCATGACCTTTACCGTCGAGCCGATGGTGAATGCCGGCCAGCGACATACCCGTCTGCTGCCGGACGGCTGGACGGTGGTAACCCGCGATCGCTCGCTGTCGGCCCAGTGGGAGCACACCATTGCGGTGACCGAGACTGGCTATGAGGTGTTGACGCCGCGAACCGATGACGCCGGCTGGCTATGACCGCCCTGCTGCCCGCGCCGGCGCTGACTGACCAGCTGAGTGCGGTAAGCAGCGGCGAGTGGCGCGACGCGGCGCGGCAGGCGCTCACCAGCACTCGCGAGACGCTCGACCAGCAGTTTGATGCCGGCGTCGATGTGGGCGACCTGCTGCGTGGGCGCTGCGCCACCGTCGATGCGGTGTGTCTGAGCGCCTGGCGCAGCATTGCCGGCGCACCCGATGACCTGTTCCTGTTCGCTACTGGCGGCTACGGTCGCGGCGAACTGCTTCCCTATTCCGACGTCGATCTTCTGGTGATCGGCGAGCCCGCAGCACAGCTGGCCGCTCAGGCGGCCTTGCAGCGGTTCTTTGCTGCGCTGTGGGATGTCGGGCTGGAGCCGGGTCACGCTGTCCGCAGCATCAGCCAATGCGTGGACGTCGCGCGCGCTGACATTACCGTTGCCACCGCACTGCTTGATCTGCGCGCGCTGCAGGCCACCGACGACGTGCTGCATGCCTTGGCCGAGGCCTCCAACGCGCCGGGCGTCTGGCCGCCGGCCGAGTTCTTTGCCGGCAAGCGCGATGAGCTGCGCGCCCGTCACGCGCGCTACAACGACACCGCCTACAACCTGGAGCCCAATCTCAAGGAAGGGCCGGGCGGTCTGCGCGATCTGCATACGCTGGCATGGATGGCGCAGCGGCTGTTTGGCGTTGTCGACCTGGCCGGACTGCGGCCGCTGGACGTGCTGGGTGAGGGGGAGGAAGACGCCCTGCACCGCGAGTACGCGGCATTGTCGCGGCTGCGCTTCGGTCTGCACAGCATCGCCGGGCGGCGTGAAGAGCGCCTGCTGTTCGAGTACCAGACCGGGCTGGCGAAGCGGTTTCAGCTGCGCGACGAGCACAGCGAAAATCTGGCCGTCGAGCAGCTGATGCAGGGCTACTTCCGCAGCGCCGCTATCGTTCTGCGGCTCTCTGAGCGACTGCTGCAGCGGTTTGAGGAGAGTCTGGGTGGCGCGCTGGCGCGGGTTGTGATCGATGATCAGTTCGCGCTTGACGGCGGCTACCTGCGACTGCGTGACGACCGCCTGCTCAGCGAGCGGCCACTGGCGATCATCGACCTGTTCGCGATCTGGCAGTCGACGCCGGACGTGCGTGGCCTGCACTCGACTACCGCGCGCGCGCTGGGCGAGGCGCTGCCACGGGTCGATGCGAGCTTGCGCGCCGATCCTGAGGCCCGCTCGCGTTTCATCCGGTTGCTGCGTCATCCGGCTGCCGCAGGAACGCTGGGTCGGATGGCGCGGCTGGGCGTTCTGGGTCGTTACATCCCGCCGTTCGGCCAAGTCGCCGGCCGGATGCAGTACGACCTTTTCCACGTCTACACGGTGGACGAGCACACGCTCACCGTGCTGCGCAACATCGCGAGCTTCCGCGACGACGCGTCGCGGACCCGATTCAGCCTCGCCTACGAGGTCTGGCCGCGGCTGCGCAAGCCTGAGCTGCTGCTGCTGGCTGGCCTCTTTCATGACATTGGCAAAGGCCGCGGCGGCGATCATTCCGCGCTGGGCGCCGAGGATGCGCTGCAGTTCTGCCGCGATCACGGCCTGTCTGATGGTGACGCCGACCTGGTGGCCTGGCTGGTTCGCCAGCATCTGACCATGAGTATGACCGCGCAGCGCCAGGACATCGCCGATCCGGACGTCATCCGCCGTTTCGCCGGCATCGTCAGCGAGCGCGAGCGGCTTGATTATCTGTACCTGCTGACCGTGGCCGACATCGCCGGTACCAGCCCCAAGCTCTGGAACGCCTGGAAGGACCGCCTGCTCGCCGACCTCTATGGCTCGACCCGTTCTGCGCTGCGCCGCGGCCTGGAGCATCGTACCCACGCCATTGAGCGGATCAGCGAAACCCGCAATGAAGCCGAGGCGATGATCTACGCTCACGGCATGGGCGGCGAGGAAATTGCGCGGATCTGGGAGGAGTTCCCGGACGAGTTCTTTCTGCGCTATCGACCGCAGCAGATTGCCTGGCAGACGTTGGGAATCGCGGATGCCAAGCCCGGCGAGCCGCGCATCCTGGCCCGCCCGCACCAGCGCCCCGGCGCGCTTGAGGTGTTTGTCTACTCGCCGGACCACGACGGGCTGTTTGCAGCGGTGGCCGGCACGCTGGACCGGCTCGGCCTGAATGTGGTCGAGGCGCGGATCGTGACATCCACTCGCGGCAACAGCCTCGACACGTTCCAGGTGCTGGACGCTGGCAGCGAGTTCATCTCACCCGAGCGCCGTGCGCAAACGGTGGCTGAGGCGATCAGTGAGACGCTCAGCCGCTCGCCGCTGCGGGCGCCGACCGTGCGCCGTGCGGTGCCGCGTCAGCTGCGGCATTTTCGGGTTGCCACGCGGGTCGAGTTTTCTCTCACCAGCGGCGCTCGCACCGAGATGAGCCTGGTCTGCACCGATCGACCGGGACTGCTGGCAATGGTGTCGGCCGTGCTGCGCGAGCAGGGACTGCGCGTGCACGACGCCCGGATTGCCACCTTTGGTGAGCGCGTCGAGGACTTCTTTCTCATCAGTGACGAAGCTGACGCGCCGCTCGACGAGTCCTCAGCCGCTGCACTGAAGGCTGCGCTGCTTGAACGTCTCGATGCGACTCCCACCGCCACGGAGGCCCATGCCATTGCAATCTGAACACCTTCGGGCTCTGCTGGAGGACGCCTTCGAGCGTCGCGAGCGGCTGACCTCAGACGAGATCGATGCCACCATCCGCCCTGCTGTGGAGCAGGCCCTGGACGGCCTGGAGCAGGGCCAGCTGCGGGTGGCTGAGCCGGGTGCCGACGGCGGATGGCAGGTCAACCAGTGGCTCAAGAAGGCCGTGCTGCTGTATTTCACGATCAGCACGATGCGGCAGATGGACGGCGCACCCGCGCCGTTCTGGGACAAGGTTCCGGCGCGTTTTGCCGGCGCCGACGCCGCTGCATTCCGCGCGGTCGGGGCACGCATCGTGCCGGGCGCGGTGGTGCGCCGAGGCGCCCACCTGGGGCGCGACTGCGTGCTGATGCCAAGCTTCGTGAACATTGGGGCTTTTGTTGGCGCACGGACCATGATTGACACCTGGGCCACGGTGGGCTCCTGCGCCCAGATCGGCGCCGACTGCCACCTGTCAGGCGGCGTTGGCATCGGCGGCGTGCTCGAGCCGCTGCAGGCGTCGCCGACCATCATCGAGGACAACTGCTTCGTCGGTGCGCGTTCCGAGGTGGTCGAAGGCGTGGTCGTTGAACGCGGCAGCGTGATCGGCATGGGCGTATTTCTCGGCCAGTCGACCCGGATCTACAGCCGCGCCACCCGCGAAGTCAGCTACGGAAGAGTCCCCGCCGGCAGCGTCGTGGTGGCGGGCAGTCTGCCTGCGGCTGATGGCAGCCACTCGCTGTATGCCGCGGTGATTGTCAAGCAGGTCGACGAAAAGACGCGTTCGAAAACTTCGATCAACGAGCTGTTGAGAGGCTGAGCGCCGGCTGCGCTTGCTGCGCCCAGCGGCACCCGCGAACTGATACCTCCCCAAGGAACCGCCCGTGATCACTCTTTATGGTCTGACCCAATGCGGCACCTGCGACAAGGCGATCAACTGGTTGGCACGGAATGGTATCGCTGCCGAGTTCGTCGATTACCGCGCGAAGCCCGTTCCCGCCGCCACGCTCAAGGTCTGGGCGACGCAGTTGGGCGGCTGGGAGAAGCTGGTCAACCGCGCGTCGATGACCTGGCGCAATTTGGCGGACACCCGCAAATCGCCGGCCAGCGATCCGGAGTGGACCCTGTTGATCAAGGAGTATCCGGCGCTGGTGCGACGGCCGGTGGCGGTGACCGATGACGGCGCGGTCGGCGTAGGCTTCAGCGACAAGCAGTACGCGCTGCGCTTTGCGCCGCGCTGAGTCTGGCATGAGCGCGGAATCGCCAGTCGTTGCGTTGACTCGCGAACTGATCGCGAGGCCCTCGGTTACGCCGGATGATGCCGGCTGCCAGGATCTGATCATCGAGCGTCTGCAGCGCGCCGGGTTTCGCATCGAACGGCTTGATTTCGGCCCGGTGCGAAACCTGTGGGCCTGCCACGGCGAGGGCGCGCCGGTGCTCTGCCTGCTTGGCCACACCGACGTAGTGCCGACCGGGCCAACGGCACACTGGCGCAGCGATCCGTTTACACCGGAAGTCCGCGAAGCCCAGCTGTACGGGCGCGGCGCGGCTGACATGAAGGGCAGCGTGGCGGCGTTCGTCTGCACGCTTGAGCAGCTGGTGGCTGATCACCCTGACCACCCGGGCACGCTTGCCCTGTTGCTGACATCGGACGAGGAGGGCGACGCTGTCGATGGCGTGCGTCGGGTGGTCGAGGTCTTCCGCGGGCGCGGGCAGCGGATCGACGTCTGTCTGGTCGGCGAGCCGTCATCGAACCGGCGACTTGGTGACGTGGTGCGGGTTGGTCGGCGCGGCTCGCTGACCGGCACCGCCCGCGTCAGCGGCATTCAGGGCCACGTGGCCTATCCGGATGCGGCGGTCAATCCGATTCACCGTGCGCTGCCGGTGCTGCAGGCGCTGGTGGCAAGGCGCTGGGACGTCGAGGCGTATCCGGACTTTCCAGCGACCAGCTTCCAGATCGCCAATCTGAATGCGGGCACCGGGGTCAGCAATGTCATTCCCGGCAGCGCCACAGTGCAGTTCAACCTGCGCTACTCGCCGCACTGGACCGCCGATCGTCTGATCGACGCCATCGAGGGCTGCTTTGGCGAGCACGGCGTGGAGGCGCAGATTGACTGGCATCGGTCGGGCGAGCCCTTCTATACCGCTGCGGGTCCGCTGCGGCACGCGGTGCGCGCTGCGGTAGAAGAGGTGCTTGGAATCTGCCCGGATGAAAACACGGGCGGCGGCACATCTGACGGCCGTTTTATCGCTCCGCTGGGGGCTGAGGTGGTCGAGCTGGGTCCGATCAATGCCAGCATTCACAAAGTGGACGAGTGCATCGCGCTGGCGGATCTGGAACGCCTGCCTCACGTCTATCAGCGCATCGTCGAGCGGTTGCTGCGGCTGCGCTAGCGCGGGCCGCGGTCAGCGCCGCCTGGCACTCGAATGGGATCGACTACTGCTCGATCGTTGGCTGCAGGCGCAGGGCCACTGAGCGTTGCCCAAGCCGGTCAATGGCGCGCAGCTGCACGGCGGTCGCGCGCAACTCGGTCACGCTCAGGGTGTCGCCGGTCCAGAGCGTCCAATCGCTGGCGCCACGCTGGATCTCGATGCGCTCCACGCCGCTTTGCTCGTCATGCGCCAGCGGCCTCAGGGTTGCCAGCGGTCCGAGGCGTAGCGCGCCGTCGGCACCTTCCACGAATCCAGAGGCCGGCTGCAGCGCCAGCATCGGCGCGTCGAGATCGGGTCGGGGGTCGGTCACGTCGACGCTGGCGCCTGGGCTGCTATAGCCGTCGAGCTCACTGGCGCTGACCGCGTGGACGTTCCAGTGGCTGCGGCCTTGCGGCAGCGGCGCCACCTGCACAGACGTCTCCGCGCCGCCAAGCGCAACGCGCTGGCGGATATCGGTGCAGGCGGAGTCGACGCAGATTCGCACGACGTAGCCGGCAGCGCCTTCGACCGCGCCCCAGCGCAGGACGCCGTTGCTGTAGTTCCAGGTCTGATCGGTGGCTTCGATGACCGGCGCCACCAGCAGTTTTTCCGGTGTCTTCGGAGGCCCGGCTTCCGGCACCCGCGTGCCCATGCCCTGCTTGACGGCAACCGCTGATCCGCCGGCCGACACGTCCGAGCTGCCGGCAAACACCATCACCCTGGCACCGCCGTCGCCGGTGGCGCCCGCGCGCAGTTCGGTCGGCTTGCCGGCGGCGATCACCGGCGTCGTGGTAGAGGGGCCGGCGATGATCTCGATACGCGTCCTGGGCTTCGCCAGCGGCGCGAATATCAGATCGACATCGCCCTGCTCAACCTCGATGCTGCCGCGGTCGACGCCGCGCAGCGTGGTTTCCTTTGTGGCCAGAAACACCTGCGAGAACTCGCCCAGGCGCAGGCTGGATTCGGCGTTGAAGCGCAGCTCGGCGGTCGACTTCTCGCGGGTGCGCAGTCCTTGGCCGGATTCCAGCGTATCGCCGCGGGTGGCCGGCTGCCAGCGCGGCGTGGTGATCATTTTCTCAGTCCGGTTGACCGCTTCGACGACCTCGGCAGCCTCGGCGGTAACTTTGCGTGAGGTGATGATCCGCAGGCGCTCGCCGATCCGCAGCAGATCCGGGTCGCGGACCTGCGGGTTGAGCCTCCAGTTGTCCTCCCAGAAGGTTTCCTCGCCCAGCAGCCGCTTGGTGATGCCGCTGATGGTGTCACCGGCCACGACGGTGTAGTCAGCCACGACGTCGTCGTAAACTGGCGTCGCCTGCAGCGGCCAGCCAAGGGTAGTCAGCAGCGCCAGGCAAATCGCTCGCAGCCTCATGGCAGCACCTGCATGCTGAGACGCCGGTAGCTGCGGTTGCCCAAGCGATCCGCAGCGCGGAATTCGAGCAGGTAGCGACCCGGTGCGATGCCAACCAGATTGATCGGCAGCTCCCGGCAGCTGCCGTACCAGATCGACGCCTCGACGCAGGCGCGGGCGACGCCGGCAAGCCGGTCTTCTGCCGCCAGCTGCAGGCGGTCGCTGCGCAGCAAGGTGGCGCCATCCAGTTCGACCGGCTCGCCATTGCGCGAGGCCACGAACTCTGGCCCGTCAGCGTCGGCGCGCAGGGCAATGGCGCCGCGGCCCACGTTGCCGACGCGATCCCGCGCGACGTAGTCCAGCGATCCGGCATCCACTGTGACCTCGATGACGCCGGCGGTCAGCGGGTCGGCGTCGTGGCTGCGGTCGCCCAGGGTCAGCGACGCGAGGCCGGCGGCGGCGTCGGTGGCGGTGATGGCCAAGCGAGCCCGCTTGCCATCAAAGACATCGGCGGCAACCGCGTTGATCGGGTCGAGACGACGCCACTCCACGGTCGGCGGCGTGCTGTCCAGCACCACCTCGGTCGTGCCGCGTTCGCCCGCGTTGCCGAGTGCGTCACTCACCCGCAGCGAGAGTTGATAGCTGCCGTCCAAGCGGCCCTCGGACCAGCGCACGTCGGTCGCCAGCGGCTGGCCATCCACCAGCAGGATCACCGCCACGCCGCCGCTCGGATCGGATGCCTCGACTTCGATGCCGACCTCCGGGCCGACCACAGTGGCGCCGCTCTCCGACCGCACGGCAGGGGTGAGCCGGATTGCCGCAGTGGGTGGCGAGGCATCGATCAGCAGCGGCAGTGAGCGCTGCGCCGACGCCCCGTCAGCGCTTTCCGAGTCGACGACGACCTCGAACCGATGCCAGCGGGTCGGGGTGGCATTGCCGTCATATTCGACCAGCCAGTGCGCTCCGGGCGCGTCGGGCGCGGGTGGAACCACGCCCACGGCGCCCGCCGGCGCGCCGTCCAGGCCAAAGCGACGGTCGGCAGCGAGCCCACCGAGTTGCTCACCAAGATCGTCACCCGGCGCAACCGGCTGCGCTGAGACGGTCGAGCAGACCATCAGCAGCAGTGCTCTCAGCGCTCTAGTCATTTGGGCTCCAGGGGCAAGGTGTCGTCGGTTGCCGTCTCACCTGCCCCGCGCGATGGTGTGGCGGAGGCCTCGCCATTGGTGGCCGATGCAGGCTCGCCGCCAGCGATCCAGGGCGGCGGTCGGGTTGCGTCCAGATCGAAACCCACGGGTGGCGGACGGGTAGCGGCTTCACTGGGCGCCAAGGCTCGCTCGGCCCCAGCCGGGGCGACCACAGCCGCAGCGTGCGGCGGCAGGTGGATGGGCGCTGGCTTGGTGGCGTCGCCGACTGGCGGCGGCGGGAGCGTGGTGTCAGCTGTTGCTGCCGACGTGGAATGGCTGCTGGCGGCGTCGGCCAACAGCGCATCCCCCGCCAATTCGCGGGCCCGTGCAGCCAGCTGCGATGCGGCGTCACCGATGGGCAGATCCGCAAACAGGGCCAGCGCCGCCGCTGCGTTCGCGGGCCGCCGCTGCGGGTCAAGCTCGCACAGCGCCAGAATTGCGCGACACAGGTCCGGCGACTGGCGCACGGCGTGCTCGGGCAGCTGCACGGGACGCTGCGCGGCGCGGCGCAGGTCGTTGGTTTTGGCGCCCGACAGGTTCTGGTGCGTGCCGGTCAGACACTCCACCAGCAGGATGCCCATTGAGTAAAGATCGGAGCGCTCGCTGGGTGCGGCGCCGTTGACGTACTCGGGCGCAATGAAGCCGGGCGTGCCGGCCAGTCCGCCGCGGGCCACCAGCGCAGGAATCTCGAAGCGCCAGGTCGACACGCCAAAGTCGGTCAGCTTGAGCTCGCCCGCCGGCGGAACCAGCACGTTGCCTGGCTTGATATCCAGATGCAGCAGTCCCGCCCCGTGGGCCGAATCGAGCGCTTTGAGCATGGATCGCGCGATCAGCGTGACCTCACCCGCATCGAGGGCGCCATTGCGACTGATCAGCGTACGTAGATTGCCGCCCTCGACATACTCCATGACCACAAACGCGAATTCGCCGGCGGCAACCAGATCGAAGACGCCGACAATGTTCGGATGGCGCAGGTTGGCAACCGCGACGGCCTCATTCTCCAGCGTTTGGGCCAGCGCCTTCTGCATGCGCGGATCCAGCGCCTCGATGTGGATCGTTTTGATCGCCACATGGCGCTTGAGTCGTGGGTCCCAGGCCAGAAACACCGAGCCCATCGCCCCTTGTCCCAACGTGCTCAGCAGCTTGTAGCGGCCCAGGAACACCTCGCTCAAGGCCTCGCGGTTTCGCTGGTGTTGCTGGATCTGCTGGAACGACGCCTTGAGATTCGCCAAGTCGCCGCCGGGCGCACTGCCGCCTGCCAGCATGCTGCGCTGCCAGTCGAGCAAGGCGCGCACGGGCTGAACCACGCGTCGCCAGGTGAACACGCTCAGCGCAGCCACCAGCAGCAGAACGGCGCCCATCGCGGCCAGCGCGCCGCGACGCATCGTGGCGGCGGCGGCTTCGGCCTCGGACGCGGGCTGCAGCGATGCGATGGACCAGTCCGTGCCGGGAATGCGAGCGAAGGCCGACACCTCGATGCCGACGCCGGCGTCAGTGCGCGTGGCCAGCGCGCCGAGCGAGGGCTGCCGAATGGCGTCCAGCAGAGCGACGGGAACGGTGGTCGGGTCGACAAACGCCGGATGGACCGCTTCACCCTGCAGCAACAGCAGGTGGGCTGAGGGGCCGAGCTCGCGTGGCTCCAGCGTCTCGCCCAGCGCGTGCGCGTCGGCGAGCAGCGCAACGCGCAGACCCGGGCGTGGCGTTTCGCGACTCAAGCCCCAGTGCCTGCGCTCGGCCTCGGCACGCAGCAGTACCGCCGATTCCAGCCGCTGCAGCTGTTCAACCGCGACCACCGCGGCGCCGGGCTGGCGCGCCATCTGCACCAGCGTGTCGCGGTCGCCATCGCGATAAAAGGTAGCCGCGGCCAACACGTCCGTTTGCCCAACCAGAATGCCAGCCAGCACCTCGCGCGCGGCGTCCGACGCCGGCTCGGTGTAAAGCTGCGGATTTTGCGCGGCGCTTTCGGCCGTCGACCGCAGCGCTGACAGCGCCGCGGCGACCCGGTCAGCCGATGCGCGGGCGGCGATCAGATGGGTGCGCTGGGCCTGGTCGACCAGCGACTCGCGGGCCAGATGGATCTGGTAAGCCGCCAGTGCAAAGGGCAGGGCGGCTACCGCGAGCAGCGCCGCCACCAGCCCCAGAATCAGGCTGCTGCGGCGTTGCGTCTGGACGGCCGCCCGTGCCATTGACTACAGCCGTTGCTCGCTGAAGGTGTCGCAGCGACCCGCGTCACCGCTCTCGAAGCCACGCTTGAACCAGCGCACGCGCTGCGCTGAACTGCCGTGACTGAAGCTGTCGGGCACCACGGTGCCGGTCGACTGCTTCTGCAGCCGGTCGTCGCCGATGGCGGTCGCCGTATTGAGCGCCTCTTCGATGTCGCCGGGCTCCAGCCACGCGTGCCGCCGCTGACCGTGGTGCGCCCATACGCCGGCATAGCAGTCGGCCTGCAGCTCCTGCCGGACCAGCAGGCCGTCGGCGCCCTTGACCGAGCCGCGCTGACGTTCGGCGTTGACCTTGGCCGACACGCCGGTGAGGGTCTGGATGTGATGCCCGACCTCGTGGGCGATAACGTAGGCCTCGGCAAAATCGCCGCCGCCGCCCAGCTGCCGTTTCATCTGGTCGAAAAAGCTCAGATCGATGTAGACCTTGCGGTCGCCGGGACAGTAGAACGGGCCCACTGCGGCGCTGGCGCCGCCGCAGGCCGACAGCACGCTGCCGGTGAACAGCACCAGCGTGGGCGGCTGGTACTGCGAGCCGCTGGCTCGGAACACCTCGCTCCAGACGTCCTCGGTGTCGCCGAGGATGGACGCCACGAAGCGCGATGCCTCGTCGTCCACCGGGGCGCTGCGCGGTGCCGGACTGCCGGTTGGCTGGCCACCCTGCAGCTCGCCGAGCAGGCCGAGCATCTCCATGGGGCTCTTGCCAAGCAGCAGGCCAATCACGAACACCGCGGCGATGCCGCCGATGCCAAGCTTGCCCAAGCCCGCGCCCATCCTCCTGCCGCCGGGCGCGCCCCGACGATCTTCGACGTTGCTGCTGCGGCGTCCTTTGTCCCATTTCATCTGCAACGTCTCCAATCGCTCTGGTGGCGGCGCGCTGACCACCCGGCAGTCGCACCGTGCGCTGATTGTCGCCGATTCAGGGCTCGGCGCAGCGGATGCGGGCGGGTGACTCGAGCGCCGCGGCAGTGACGTAGACTTCAGCCGTCGTTTTCGACCGACCATCGGCCACCAGCGAGCAACCATGACCAACAATCCGTACGAGGCACCGCGCGCCGAAGTGGCCGACTATCTGCCACCGGAGTCCGATTCCGTCTCGCTTGCCGATGCCCCGCAGGGCTTGCCGGCCGGGCGCGGACTGGAGTGGATCAAGCAGGGCTGGGGCCTGTTCACCCAGAATCCGGGGCTGTGGATCGGCATCAATCTGGTTTTGTTGGGCATCATCCTGGCCGCGGCGATGATTCCGATTGTCGGCTTCATCGCTCAGAACGTGCTCTATCCCGTGCTGGGTGCCGGAATGATGTTTGGCTGCGACGCCCTCTGGCGCGGCAAGCCGCTGCGTTTTGATCATCTGTTTGCCGGATTTTCACGCAACAGCAAACAGCTGTTCCTGCTCGGCGCGATCTACTGTGGGGGCATCCTCGCGGTGATGCTGATCGCCTTTGTGCCGACCATCGGGCTGGTCGGGGGGATGGCGTTCATGGGTAACGGCGATCCCGACGCGCTCGCCGCGGTGTTTGGTCTGCCCATTCTGATCGGCCTGCTGATCTATCTGATGCTGCTGATGCCGCTACTGATGGCGATCTGGTTTGCGCCGGTTCTGGTGATGCTCAATGACGTGCCGGCGGTTGACGCACTGCGGATGAGCTTTTTTGGCTGTCTGAAGAACATTCTGCCGTTTCTCATTTATGGGCTGGTCGGGCTCGGTCTGGCAATTCTGGCCACGCTGCCTTTGCTGTTGGGCTGGCTGGTGCTGATGCCGTGGCTGGTCACGTCCAACTACTGCGCCTATCGCGAAATCTTCTACCGCGGCTGAGGCCACCGTCGCGGATGCTTGACACCACGTTTCGAGCCGCGACGCCGGAAGGCATCGAGCTGGACATCCGACCCGCCGGGCCGGTGCCGCGTGCGCTGGCGTGGCTGGTCGATCTGCTCTGGCGGGCGGCAGCGCTGATGCTGATCGGACTGACGCTGGGCTACTTCGGTCAGTTCGGTACGGGACTGTTCCTGCTCGCCTGGTTCATTCTCGAATGGCTGGTGCCGGCGTGGTGCGAGGCGTACTGGGATGGCGCCACGCCGGGCAAGAAGGCGCTGGGACTGCGGGTGATCTCCGAGGACGGCGCGCCGGTCGGCTGGTCGGCTGCCTTCGCGCGCAATCTGCTGCGCTTTGCCGACTTTCTGCCCGCGCTGTACTTTGGTGGCCTGGTGACTATGTTGTGCAATCCGCGCTTCCAGCGCCTGGGCGACCTGGTCGCCGGCACGCTGGTGGTGCACGTCGACCCGGTAGCGACGCATCGGCGGCTGGCGGCCGTCGCGGCTCAGGCGCCGCGGCGGGCGCTGTCGGCAGATGAGGCGCGGGTCGTGATTGATCTCGCCGAGCGGGCAGCTGAGCTCGGCCGGGAGCGCACCGCCGAACTGCTGTTTCTGGCGCAGCCAATGCTCGGGGCGCTGGAGACCGAGACCAGTCTGCCAGCGATAGCCCATTACTTGACCGGCTCAGCCCAGGACGCCCGTGCGTCAAGCTGAGTTCGAACGTCGCCATGCGGCGGAGTGGCAGCGCTTCGAGCGCTGGCTGGAGCGCCAAGCGCTGCACAAGGGCGCGCGTCGTGCAGTGGAAGTCAGACTGGGCGAGCAGGGCGAGGTGCAGCTGCCGCTGGCGGAAATTCCGTCCCGCTACCGGCAGCTCTGCGCGCAGCTGTCGCTGGCGCGGGAGCGCCGCTACGCGCCAGCGCTGGTGGAGCGTCTGCACGCCATGGTGCAGGCCGGGCATCAGCTGCTGTATGGCGCCCAGGCGGGGCGCGGGCTGCGCTTCTCGGCGTTTGTCCTGACCGGCTTTCCGCAGACCTTCAGGCATCACTGGCGTCCGGTCGCGCTGGCCGCACTGCTGTTTTTCGGGCCGTTGCTAGGCTTGATCGTGGCAATCACCTTCCACCCGGATCTGGCCAGCGTCATCGTCACGCCAGACAAGCTTTTGCAGGCCGAGGCAATGTATCGACCCAGCATTGATCGGCTCGGGCAGCGCGACGCCAGTTCGGCGACCGAGATGTTCGGCTTTTACGTCTTCAACAACGCCCGGATCGGCTTTCAGACGTTCGCCGGCGGCATCCTGCTTGGAATCGGCAGCCTGTTTTTCCTGATCTTCAACGGCGTGGTGATCGGCACCGTAGTCGGCCATCTCACCGCCGTCGGCCTGGGTCCGCAGATCTGGTCATTCGTTGCCGGGCACAGCGCGCTGGAGCTGACTGCGATTGCCATTTCTGGTGGTGCGGGGCTCAAGATCGGCTGGGCGCTGCTGGCGCCGGGGCGACGCTCGCGACGCCGTGCGCTGATCGAGGAAGGCCGCATTGCCCTGCAGATGGCCGCCGGGGCCGGTCTGATGTTTGTCGCAGCCGCTGCTGTCGAGGCCTTCTGGTCGCCGCTGGTGTTGGCCGATCCCACGCCCAAGTACCTGGTCGGGGTACTGGGCTGGATCCTGCTCGGGGTGTATCTGCTGCGGGTCGGTCGCCATGCGCGTTGAGGCGCTGGCCATTGCCCTGCGCTCGCGGCAGGGCTGGGAAGCTATAGATCTTGGCTTCCGGATGACGGCCCATTGGGCCGGCCCGGTGTGGGCCGCCTGGCTGGTCGTTTACCTGCCGATGGCGGCGGCGCTGCTGCTGGCCTTTCGGGCGGAGCCAATGGCGGCCGCACTTGCCATCTGGTGGATGAAGCCGGTCGCTGACCGCTTTGTCCTGTTTGTCCTCAGTCGCCGTGTGTTTGGCGATCCGGCCCCGCTGGCGCAGACCCTCGCCAGCTGGCGCAGCGTGCTCAGCCCGGGCCTGGCGCGAGCCCTCCTGCTGCGTCCATTTGGCTGGGATCGGAGCTTTCTGCAGCCTATTCCGCTGCTTGAGCGCCAGCGCGGTGCCGCCGCTCAACGGCGCGCCACGCTACTGGGTCGCCGGCTGGGCGGCCATGCGCTGGCGCTGGCGCTGGTCTGCCTGGCGTTTGAGGGCGTGGTGATGCTGGCGCTGGCGCTGTTTGGCTCGCTGCTCATGCCGGCGGCCGAGATCGGTGGCGCCGGCGCGTCGTCGGGGCTGGCCGATGCACTGGGAATGAACTGGTGGGGAATGGGCGTCACCGTCTCCTACGCATTGGCGGTGGCGGTGGTTGAGCCGTTCTTTGTCGGCGCTGGATTCGCCATGTATCTGGTGCGCCGCACCGCGCTGGAGGGATGGGACATCGAGCTTGCGCTGCGCCGGGCGGCGGTCGAAGCGGCTGACCGGGGGCGGCGCCCCGGCGACGCCGCGGGTCGAACCCGCGCGTCGCTGCTGCTGGTCGGAGCGCTGCTGGCCGGTACGTTGATGCCGGCGGCGGGGGTCCGCGCCGATCCGGCGGCCGCTGAGCGGGTGGCAGATGACGCTGCGGTCAGCGGCACATCGGTCAGCAAGCAGTCGCTGCGGGCGGGTCAGCTGCAGGGGCAGCCCGTTCCGCCGCTGCTGCCGCTCGACACCCCGGCGCGGCGTGCAGCGCGCGCGGTGCTCAAGCACAGTGATTTCGGCAGTGAAGTGGAGGAGCTGCGCTGGCGATTGGATCTGGGCCAACGCAAGTCGGACCCGCAGAACCTCGACATCGACTGGCTGCGCGCGATCGGCGACTGGGTCGCGGTGGGCGTGCGGATGACCGCCTGGCTGCTGCTTGCCGTCGGCGCCATGGCGGTGGTTTGGCTGATCGCGCGACGCGCCGCAGCGGGTGCATTGGTCGATCTGCCCGCCGCGCCGCCGGCACATCTGTTCGGCCTTGCCATCACGCCTGATTCGCTGCCCGATGACGTGGCGGCGGCGGCGCTCGCCGCCATCGAGCGCGGCCAGCTGCGCGAGGCGGTCTCGTTGCTGTATCGCGGTGCGCTGTCGTTTCTCGTCCATCAGTGCGCGATGCGGATCGGCGAAGGCGCCACCGAGGGCAACGTGCTGCAGATCGCACAGCCGCTGCTGTCGCCCGCGGCAGCGCTGCATTTCAAACAGCTGATCAACGCCTGGATGGAGATCGCCTACGGCCATCGAAGCGCTGATCCGGAGCGGCTGCGGGCGCTGTGTCAGGCGCACCGGCGGCACTTTGTGGCACTCCCGAGTGATCCGCCGGCGCTGCTGGGGGCCAGCGTATGAAACGCAACCAGAAGCTGATGCTGGCAGGCCTGACGATGCTCGGGCTGATCGGCGTGGGGCTATTGCGCACGCTGGAGCAGGTGCCAGAAACCCACACTGAGCCGCCTTCGCCGGAAGCGCAGCGGAACGGTTTTTTGGCCGCGCAGCGCACTATCGAGAAGCTGGGTGTGCCCTGGCAGGAGATACGTGGTCTGCCGGCCGAGCTGTCCGACGGCGCGGGCGTCGTGCTGGTCTGGCCGGCGCCACGCGGCAGCATGCCCGCCTCGCGGCTGTCTGCGGTTGAGCGATTTCTGCAGTCGGGGGGGCACCTGATCGTCGAGTCCGAGCCCTGGTCCGATCCGCTGCTGATGCGCTTTGGTATCGATCAGGTCGAGCCCGATGCGAGCTGGTCGGACGCGTGCGGCGAGCTTGAAGGCGGCGCGGTCGAGACCGGCGTCAGTGCGCCCGACGCGCTTGAGGGTGATGCCGGGCCCTTCGCCACGCCCGAGCCCATTGCGGACGACCAAACCGCCCTGGAACCAGCGCCGGAGACAGACGCGGAGCAGCTCGACTGCAGCGACGACTGGGCGGACAGTGGTTCGGACGTGTATGCAACCGGATCACAGCTTGGAAAACCGCAGCTGCACATCCATCTGCACGGCGTGAAGTGGCTGGTCAGTGACGCACCGATGCTGGCGAAACTCGGCCCGCCCAACCGTCCGCGTCTTGTGCAGCGCGCCGTCGGCGACGGCCGCCTCACCGCAGTGATCAGCCTCGATCCACTAAGAAACGACGAGCTGGGTAACTACGATCATGCCGAGGTGCTGCACCGGTTGATACTGCAGCAGCCGGCGCAGCGCGTGCTGTTCGTTCGCGCGCAGCCAGGCGGCTTGGGCAGCTGGCTACGCGAATACGCATGGCGGGTACTGGCGGCGGCCGCAGTGCTGCTGGTGCTGGCGCTGTGGTCGACCATGCCGCGGTTTGGGCCGGTCGCTGCGGATCCGCTGCCGCTGCGCCGCCGACTGCTCGATCACCTCCTCGCCAGCGGCCGGCTGCTGTGGTCGCGCGGCGAGCATCGCGTGCTCGCGACGGCTGCTGTCGAATCCGCACTGCGGCGCCTGCGCAGCGAGTATCCGCACACCCGTTGGATGCCGCCAGCGGAGCTGGCGATGTTCTTGCAACGACGCTTCCAGCTCGACGCGGCGGTCGTGTCGATGCTGCTGGTGCCCGGCCAGGTCCACACGCCGGCGGCGCTTATCACGCTGGTGCGCGCCTGTCAGCGCATCCACAGCGAACTGGCGCCGCGCCGCGCCGAACGCGCCTCCAATCCTCTTTACGACCAGTGAGTATCAGCATGTCCAGCACCGCCATTCCGGCTGAAACCATCGAGCGCGCCCAGTCCATTCTGGGCTCGCTGCGGCGGGAGATCGGGCACGCCTTCATCGGCCAGCAGGCGGTGGTCGACGAGATCCTCGTGGCCCTGCTGGCTGGCGGCCACGTGCTGATCGAAGGCGTGCCTGGGCTCGGCAAGACGCTGCTGGTGCAGGCGCTGGCGCAGGCCATCGGCGGTCGCTACTCGCGCATCCAGTTCACTCCCGACCTGATGCCGGCGGACGTCACCGGTCACACCCTGTATGACCCGGCCAGCGGCCAGTTCACCACCCGCCGTGGCCCGGTGTTCGCCAATCTGCTGCTGGCCGACGAAATCAACCGGGCGCCGGCAAAAACCCAGGCGGCGCTGCTCGAGGTGATGCAGGAGGGTCAGGTGACCATCGACGGCACCGCCCACCGCCTGGACTCGCCCTTCATGGTGCTGGCCACGCAGAACCCGATCGAACAGGAGGGCACCTATGCGCTGCCCGAGGCGCAGCTGGACCGCTTTCTGCTCAAGGTGCTGATCGACTATCCGCAGGCGCAGGAGGAAACCGACATCGTCCGCTTCGCCACCGGCGGTCGCAGCGACGAGCGCCTGCAGCTGGACGGCGTGCGCAGCATCGTGTCGACCGACCTGCTGCTCAAGCTGCGCTCCGTCGCGGCGCGGGTGGCGGTTGACGACCAGGTGTTCGACTACGCGCTGCGCATCGTCCGCGCCACGCGGGATTTCCCCGGCATCGCGGTCGGTGCCAGCACCCGCGGCGCGATCGCGCTGGTGCGCGGCGGGCGAGCGCTGGCGCTGCTGGCGGGTCGCGACTTCGTCACGCCCGATGACCTCAAGCAGCTTGCCCCGGCAGCGCTGCGACATCGGATCGTCGCCACGCCGGACTACGCCATTGAAGGCCGCAGTCCCGACATGCTGGTGCGCGAGCTGCTGGAAACCATCGAGGCGCCGCGGCTTTGAGTCGACGCCGCCCGCAACGGCGCCATCGGCAGTGCTGATTCCGGCCCGACCACTGCTGGCGGCGGGCGCGGCACTGCTGGCGCTGGCGCTGGCGGCGTCGTTCATGCCGGCGCTTGATCGCGTTCTGGCATCGGCGCTGCTGCTGCTCCTGCTGGCGGCAGCGCTCGATGCCGGGCGGCTGCTGCGGACGCCGCCTCCCACGCTGCGCCGCAAGCTTCCGCACGCGCTGGCGCTGGGAGCCACCACCAGCGTCACGCTGGATATCGAGAACCCAACCAGCAGCCCGCTGCGGCTCGCTGTGTTCGACCACGTGCCGGCCGGATTCAGCTTCGAATCGCTGCCGCAGTCGCTGCAGGTGCCGCCTGAGCAGGTCGCCCACCTTCGCTACACGCTGCAGGCGGAGGACCGCGGCGAACATGTGTTTAGCCAGTGCGAGCTGCGTCTGGGCTCGCCCTGGCGGCTGTGGCAGCGGCGCGTCCGCAGCGCGCTCGCCAGTCGGGTGCGGGTCTACCCCAACTTCGCCGCGCTGACCCGCTTCGCCCTGCTGGCGACCGACCACCGGCTGTCGCAGCTTGGTCTGCTGCTGCGCCGACGACGCGGCGAGGGCCTCGACTTCCATCAGTTGCGCGAGTATCGCGAAGGCGATGCGCCGCGGCAGATCGACTGGAAGGCCAGCTCACGGATGCGCCGGCTGATTTCGCGCGAGTATCGCGAAGAGCGCGATCAGCAGATCATCCTGCTGGTCGACTGCGGCCGCCGCATGGCCGCCCGCGACGGCCCGCTGTCGCATCTTGATCACGCGCTGAACGCGGCCCTGCTGCTGGCCTTCGTCGCCCTGCGTCAAGGCGACGCCGTTGGGCTGATGACGATGGGCGGCGTCGAGCGCTGGATGGCGCCGCGCAAGTCGCGCGCGGCGCTGGACGGCCTGCTGGTGGGCTGCTTCGACCTGACCGAGACCCTCGCCAGCCCCGACTACCGCGCCTGCGCCACCGCCCTGCTCACCCGGCAGACCCGCCGCGCGCTGGTGGTGCTGCTGTCCAACGTTCGCGATGAGGACGACGACGACCTGCGCGACGCTCTGGCGCTGCTGCGCCGGCGCCACCGTGTGGTGCTGGCCAGCCTGCGCGAACCGATCATCGAAGACGCCCTGCACGCCAGCGTCGACAACCTCGACGTCGCCCTGGCCCACGCCGCCAGCGCCGAGTACCTACAGCGCCGCGCCCGCAGCTTCGCCCGCTACGCCCACCAGGCGATCTGCCTTGATGTCGAACCGGTCGACCTGCCGATGGCGCTGGTGCACCGCTATCTTGACCTCAAGCGCGAAGGCGCGCTGTAGGCGGACTCATCCGGGCAACCTGCTTGCGTCGACCGGGCGCCACTGCGACGATCACCGCCCGCCGGCCTGCTCGGGAGCGCTAGGCATGGACCGTCGGCACTTTCCCGCTGCGGGCGGCTTGGCCGCTGTCGCGCCCATGCTTGCACCAGCGTCTGGCGCAGCAGCGGCCAGCGCGCCGCGACCATTTCGCACCAATTCCGGCCGAGCGCAGGCTTCTGTAAGCAAGCCGGATCGCTCGCCGTAGACTCAGTTCGCCTCCACCCGATCCACCCGCTGGAACCCTCGCGGCAGCTGGTTGCCGCGGCTGGCGCGGGTGCCGGCGTAGGCCTGCAGGTCGCGCCAGCCGATGCCCAGCTTGCGCTGTCCGCAGTGCAGGGTGACCTCGCCGCCGCTGCGGACGCAGACCACTGCCAGCACGCGCTCTTCGCTAGACTTCAGCCGGGCCGGTGGAATCTGAATCAGCTTGTTGCCCTTGCCGCGATCCAGTTCCGGCAGCTCGCGCAGTGCGAACGCCAGCAGGTGTCCGCTGGAGGTCACGGCGACCAGCATGTCGGTCTGCAGGTCGGTGACCGGTGCCGGATGCAGCACGTCGGCGCCCTCGGCCAGATTGAGCAGCACCTTGCCGGCCTTCTGGCGGCCGATGAAGTTCTCGAACCGGGTGACAAAGCCGTAGCCGAAACTCGAGGCGACCACATAGCGCGCATCGGGTTCGGCGACCACCGTCGATACGAAGTGCGCGCCGGCCGCCGGTGAGAAGCGGCTGCTGAGCGGCTCACCGGCACCACGGGCCGACGGCAGCGAGTGGGCTGCCGTCGAATAAGAGCGGCCGTGGCTGTCGAGGAACGCCGCCTGCTGGGTGCTGCGACCGCGCGCCGCGTGCCGCAGGCTGTCGCCGTCGCGGTAGGTGAGGGCGGCAGGATCGACCTCGTGGCCTTTGGCCGCGCGGATCCAGCCTTTGCTGGAAATCACCACGGTGATCGGCTCGCTGGGCAGGAGGTCGGTTTCCGACAGCGCCTGGGCGGCGCCGCGCTCGATCAGCGGCGAGCGTCGGGCATCGCCGAACTTCTTCGCATCCGCCAGCAGTTCGTCCTTCACCTTGCGCTTGAGTTTGGCCGGTGCCCCCAGCGTGGCGATCAGCTGCTCGCGCTCGCGGTCGAGTTCCGTCTGCTCGCCGCGGATCTTCATTTCCTCCAGCCGCGCCAGCTGGCGCAGCTTGGTTTCCAGAATGTAATCCGCCTGCGCGTCGCTGAGCACGAAGCGCGCCATCAGCACCGGCTTGGGTTCGTCCTCGCTGCGAATGATGCGGATCACTTCATCCAGATTGAGAAACGCCACCAGCAGGCCTTCGAGCAGGTGCAGGCGGCGCTCGACGCGCTCCAGCCGATGGCTCAACCGGCGGCGCACGGTGTCGATCCGGAACAGCAGCCATTCGGCGAGAAACGCCTTCAGTGACTTGACCTGCGGCTTGCCGGCCAGCCCGATCACGTTGAAGTTGACCCGGTAGCTACGCTCCAGATCGGTGGTGGCGAACAGATGGCCCATCAGGCTTTCAATATCGACCCGATTGGAGCGCGCCACCAGCACGATGCGGGTCGGGTTGGCGTGGTCGGACTCGTCGCGGATGTCCTCCAGCCAGGGCAGCTTCTTAGCCCGCATCTGCTGGGCGATCTGCTCGATCACCTTGCTCGGGCTGACCTGGTAGGGCAGGTGGTTGACGACGATGTTCTGACCCTCGCGGGTGTAGGTCGCGCGGGCGCGGACGCTGCCGCCGCCGGTCTCGTAGATCTTCAGCAGGTCGGCTGCCGGAGTGATGATCTCAGCGGCGGTCGGGTAGTCGGGCCCGCGCAGGTGTTCGCACAGATCGCGGGTGGTGGCGTCGGGATCATCAAGCAGACGCACGCACGCGCTGACCACTTCATTGAGGTTGTGCGGCGGAATGTCCGTTGCCATGCCAACCGCGATGCCGGTGGTGCCATTGAGCAGCAGGTGCGGCAGCCGCGCCGGCAGCCAGGTGGGCTCCTGCAGCGTGCCGTCGAAGTTGTCCGACCAGTCGACCGTGCCTTGACCCAACTCACCCAGCAACACTTCGGCGATCGGGGTCAGCTTGGACTCGGTGTAGCGCATCGCCGCGAACGATTTCGGGTCGTCGCTGGAGCCGAAGTTGCCCTGGCCGCTGATCAGCGGATAGCGATACGAGAACGGCTGCGCCATGAGTACCAGCGCCTCGTAGCAGGCGCTGTCACCGTGCGGGTGGAACTTGCCGATCACATCACCGACGGTACGCGCCGACTTCTTCGGCTTGGCGGTTGAGGCCAGCCCCAGCTCGCTCATCGCATAAATGATCCGTCGCTGCACCGGCTTCAGCCCATCGCCAAGGAAGGGCAGGGCGCGGTCCAGCACCACGTACATCGAATAGTCGAGATAGGCGCGCTCGGCGTACTCGTGCAGCGGGATCTGCTCAAAGCCGTGAAAGGTGGGGCGAGTCAAGTCAATCATGCGTACGGGTGCAGGAGAAGCGAGCGCGCATTCTACCGGCCGCGCCGGCTGCGTCCCGTGCCGTCATTGCCTGCCGGAAGATGAACGCCCATCACCGGTGCGCCAACCGCCGAGCGGCTGCCGCGTTGTTGAGTGACGAGGGCGCACTGGCGCCGCTCGATCCGACCGTTCAATCAATCCCCCACAGGAGAGCAGCATGGAACAGAACACAAAGACCGCGTCACGCACCTGGCAGTGGCTTGCCGCAGCGGCCCTGGTGGCTGGCAGCGTCTCGGTAGTTGCGGTCGCCGGCCCGCGTGGCGAGCATGGCCGCCACCACGCCAGCGGCATCGTCAGCGCGTTCGAGCGCGTCGATACCGACGCCGACGGCGCGGTCAGTCGCGCCGAGTTCGACGCTCACATCGCCGCCCGTCAGGCCGGCCTCGATGGCAATGGCGACGGTATGGTGAGCTTCGAGGAAGCCAAGGCCGTCCGCGCTGCCCAGCGCAAGCAGCGCGCCCGCGAACGCTTCGCCAAGATGGACAAGGACGGCGACGGCGTGGTCTCCACCGCAGAGGCATCCGCCGGCCAGGAGCGCATCTTTGCCTTCCTTGATCGCAACGATGACGGCGCGGTGTCCATCGACGAACTGCCGCAGCGGCGCATGCGCGGCGAGTAAACCAGTGCGCGGATTGTTGGAAAGCGGCCCGGATCAGCGCGATCCGGGCCGCGATGCTGCGTTTGCTGCGGCGCTGGAACAGCGGCAGGCGCCGCCGCCCGCGCTAACCCGCATGTTTCATGAATCTCACACGCCCTCGCTTGTCTCTTGTCCGCGCAGGAGATTTTCCTCAGTCGGTCGTATGGCCCGATACGCCGCTCCTTCGGTAGTCCCTCGTGCGAACACGATCCTGCGCGAGCATCGCGCGAATCCATTAAACATGCGGGCTACAGTCGAATGATGGCGTCGCCCAGCCCGGTCCAAAACAGCGGCTTGCCTTCGGGCGAGAGGATCACGCCGGTCATCAATCCCGGTGCCGGCGTCCACAGTGCGGGCGCGATGAGATCAAGCCAACCCTGACCCGCGGCCATCCGCCCGGCGATAGTCTCCAGCGCAGCCGCACTCTCTGGCGTCCGGATGCGATACGCGATTCGCGATTGCCTGCTGGCGAGATCAACCACCACCAGTTCACTGCTCACCGGCAGAGCAACCCAAAGCTGTCCGTCAGGGCCGAGCTCGAGATTATCCGGGCCCATTGGCTCGGCGATGACCTGGCGATCCGTCAGGCTGCCATCGGCGGTGATGGTGAAGCGCAGCACCCGGTTGCCCATGGTCTCGGCGACGTAAATGACCCGAGTGCGCTCATCCAGAGCGATGCCGTTGGCAAACAGCAAGCCATCCACCGCAGTGATCGGCGTCCGGCTGCCATCAGCGCCAGCGGGCGGCAGGTAGAGCAGCGCGCCGTTGGGTACCGGCGTGTTGACGGCGCTGAACAGTCCGACTTCACCGTCGCTCGGTTGGTTTTGCGTTGACTGAGTAAACCAGATGCCGCCAGCGCGATCCGCCACGGCGGTGTTGACGCCAAACGGGTGCTGATAGACCTTTTCCGTCGCCTCGTCGGCAATCGAAACGCGATAGATGGCGCCGCTAAACACGTCGGCTACCAGCAGGTGTTGGCCATCAGGCTCAAGCGAAACGCCGTTCGGCCCGCCCTCGGCGGTCGGTGGCTCATGGCGATAGCCGGCGTCGGCAAAGCGTCCAAACGGCCGACTGCTGCCGTCTGCCGCCAGCAGGCGCAGACCGTGGATCTGATCGGCAACCAGCAGCCGTCCATCGGCAAGCGCCTCGCCGTCTTCCGGACGCAGAAGCGAGCGATCGGCCGGAAATACCGCACCGTCAGTAAAGGCCCATGGCGCCGGCTCCGCGCTGGCGGCTGCCGCTGGCGGCGCGACCGATGGTGCGCTGTCTGGCGCGGGCGCGGGCTCACTGCCGCAGGCGGCCAACAGCAGAACCGCAGACAGCAGCGCGGAAAACTTCAACAGATTCATGGTTTACCCCTTGACCAGCCTTCGTGTTGGCGACGCACCCTTTGCGCCCGCTGCAGTGGGTGCCAGCGCGGCTGCGCTGAGACTACAGCTCAGCGGTCGCGGCTGCACGCCATTGATATCCAGTTCGCCAGTTGCCAGCCTGGTGCCCACCAACACAGGCGGGCACCCTCGTGCATTGAGTGTGGGAGTCTGGGGTTCGACTGTAAGCGCCCGGCCACGACACCTACTCATCAGCGATCTGATGCGTTAGCGATCAGCCGCGCGCTTTCCAGTTCTGCGGCAGCAGGCTGTCGATATCGCGATCGAGCGTGGTCGGCAGGCGCTCGAGTACGTCGCTGAGCCAAGCGTGTGGGTCGTGGCCGTTGGCTTTGGCGGTGGCGATCAAACTCATGATCGCGGCGGCGCGTTTGCCGGCGGGTTCGGAACCGGCGAACAGCCAATTCCGGCGTCCAATGGCAATCGGCCGGATGGCGTTCTCGATCGGG
>JBBRBN010000035.1:0-39702 GCA_038205755.1 Lysobacterales bacterium
CGACCGGCTTGAGCCGGCCCATCAGCGTCTCGCAGGCGGCCTTGATCGCCTGGCCATTGAGATCGGAGCCGCTGCTGGCGGCGGTGGCTGAGGTGTTGGGCACCTTGTCCGTACTGGTCGGCATGCTGCGGATGCGCGCCATCGCGACACAGACGCACGCTGACACCGTCGATGCCTGGCTCGCCGATTTCCGCGACGCCGTCGTTGTCGATATCCTCCCAAATCAGGTTGCCAAGTCGGTAGCGCTCGGGCAGCACAACGCCCACTTTGCGTGGCTCGGCGGTCGGCAGCGGCTGATCCGTGCCGGCACCATCGGCGACAAACGCCGAGTGCGCGAAGCTGTTCCAGCTCGGAAAGAAGATTGCTGGATTAAGGAGTTCAGTCGGCGGTGCGCCGACGGCCGGTGCGCGCATCGGCACGCGGAACTCAATGACGCCGAGCACCGGGAAGTTGGTGATCTGATAGGCGCGGATGCGGAAACCCGTCACCAAGCTGAAATCGGCTGGCGCAGCAGTGAACGTGTTGTCGCAGCCAGGCTGCCAAAGGGTGGGGCTAAGCGGCAAAGCGGCACGCGTATACGCACCGACACCGGCGTTGTTCGACACTTCCGGCCGGCAAAAATTGCCGTCGGCTGCGGTGGAGTACTCGATGACGATACCGGCCACTGGCGCGCCGGGCTGAGAGACGACGGTGATCGGCCCGGTCAGAACGGGGCGCCAGCTGCTGTTGCGCGGACTGGCTGCCAGCGGCTGGCCGCTGCCCGAGTCGCCCACGAACGGCAGTACGTCGTAGAGGGCGTAGTTGTCGAGGTCCTGGTTGCCGGCATTGCTGACCCGCAGGATGTAGTCGAAGTCATCACCGTGGTCGGTCTGCGCAACGCACGGAAAGCGCGTGTAGCCGGCACCCACCGTGGTGCTTGGAAAGTTGGCCGCGTAGTCCGGACAGATGCCGCCGACCGGGGTCTGTGCGTCCGTTGGATCATCGACATTGGCCAGCGAGAGATCGCCACGAATCCATTTCTCGCCCGTCAGCACAGCCGCCTGGACTACCGTGAAGTCAGTGCTCTCGATACACAGGGTTTCTCCGATGTTGCCGTCGCCATCAATGTCATTGGTATCGACCACGGGTGTGCCGTCGCAGGTGAATCCGGTGGGGCCGTTCTCCAGCACCTGGAGCACATTGCGATAGGCTGGATCGACGCCTCCATTGCCAGGCGGCGTGCCGGCGCGAATGCGCACGCTTACGTCCATTCGCGGCATGCTGCCGCTGGCGATGCTGGTTTCGAAGCTCGCGGCGTTGGCTATCGGCGCGGCTCCGCCGGGCTGATTGGCGGACGGATCGACGGTTGCCGACCAGACAAAGCGCAGCAGCGTGCGGCCAGTTCCGAGATAGACCTCAATCACGCGCAGATTCGGCGCCGGCTTGCCGTCCGGACCGTTGTAAGCATCCCAGGACAAGAACTCGACGTTCGCTGGCAGCAGGTCGCCGACCAACGGGTCGACGATGCTGCCGGTGGAATCAGCGCCCACATGAGTGAAGGTCAAGCGATAGGCGAAGTTCTGCAGCGGCTCCAGGCTGCCGGTGTTGGGCGCGATGCGGGTCTTGCCCGGGTTGATCGCCGGGAGTGGGACTTCGATGTTCTGGCGGCGACAGGACGGGCCTTCTGAACCAGCTGCGCCGGGGCCGCTCCAGTTTGCCGCGATGCAGTTCTCAACGAAGCCAAGCGGCGTGGCGTTGGGAACGTCCTGCTCGATCAGCGGCTGAGTAGTGAATGAAAATCCGCGCGGGGTTTCGTTTGCCGGCGGCAACCCAACGCCCACGTTGGTGTTGCGGAAGCGCCAGCAAACACCGCGAGTTGCGGCGGGAAACTGCCCCGGCGCGTCGAACTGCGTGTTCGCGGCGTTGCCCAAGCCCGTCGCGAGAAGCGTCCAGCTGGCATTGGCACCGTCGCAGACGCCCGGAGTGAGCGAGGTGCTGGTGTAGAGGTCGGCGACGACGCTGTAATCAGGCGCACCGCTCGGCCACGCACCGCTGCGGATGCGAAGGACATCAAGTGGGCCCGTGGTCGACGGCGGATTGCGCGGCAGAGAATCAACCACCACAAAGTCCAACAGCGGGACGTTGGAGTTGGTGTTGTTCATGTTCAACCGCCAGGTGATTGAGCCGGGCGGCGTCGTGTCGTTACCGCTCTTGCTGATTGCGGCGCCTGGTGTCGGCGCACCAATTTCATCGCGAACCGTTGCGTCAAGAGGACCTGGCCCCAAGCCGCCGCCATTGGCATTGACGCCGCTGCCGACCACCGAGTTGTCGACCACGGTGCCAATCGCCAATACCGGGTATTGAAGCGTGAAATTTCTGCTGATGCAGTTGGTGGTGCCCAGCAAACCATCGAGATCTGATTGGCCGATATCCCAGCTGATCGTATTGCCGCTCACGGTGCCGCCACCGGCGTTGAATACGCTGACGCCCGGCAACGCCGAGAAGGTGTCTGTGAGCGTGATTGGCGCCGTCAGGCCAAGGTTTCCGGTCGCCGCATTCGAGCAGAACTGCACCCGGTATCGCACCTGCGTATTGCTGGCGATCTGCAAACTGGCGGTCGGATTGCCGTTGCTGCCTTCCGGCTTGGCCGGATCAATGCGCTGCTTGCGCACGCGGTAGTTGGCGCTCGGCGCCGAGACGGCGACGGGTGGCGCGTTGGCCTCGCTGCAGTTGGCCGGCAACCCAGCCGGTGGCGCTGGACAGACGACGCCGACAATTCCGGTGCGGACGTTATTGACGAGGTTGGCGGCAGGCGCGGTCAGCGTCAGGCGCGCGCGTGCGGTGATCGACAGCGTGTAGGTGCTGCCGTCTGGAAACACGTTCTTGATCGCTGTAATCGAGCCTGTGCCTGCCGTGCAGGTCAGCGAATCAAAGAATCCGCCCTGATTGGTGCAGGAAACGACCTCCAGCTCAGGCGGAAGCGTGTCGGTCAACGTCAGCGTGCCGCAGTCGCCGGTCAGGCTGTTGCAGGAGCCGCGGACCAGATAGACCACCTGCCCCCCCACCGGAACCGTGGTCGGCTGACCCGAGTTGAGCTGCTTCGACACCTGCACGAATCGTGGACTGCCACGATCCTGGCCCGCATATTCGATGAATCTCACACGCCCTCGCTGGTCTCTTGTCCGCGCAAGGAACTACCTCAGTCGGTCGTACGGCCCGATAGGCCGCTCCTTCGGTAGTCCCTTGTGCGAACAAGTCCGACCGGCTGCTAGTCAATGCGCGCCCGCTGTTGACGTAGCGCTGGCCTGATCGTGAGCATTGCAAGAGCACCGGCTGCCTATTGCCACTGGGATGACCAACGATTGCCAAGTCAACTGACCAGCTTCGCCAGTCGAGCTGATCGCATCACTGGCTGAGACCCAAAGCAGCAGGTCAGCGCTGCGGGGTCCTTGCGCACTCCTCGCTGAGCAATGTGGCAATCGTTCGCAACTCATTTGGTAGTGACCTCAAGAAGCCCGCATCTCGCGGATAGCAGCGACGCGCAGCGCAGTGTCGTCCAAGGACTGCATGCGTTATCCCGCATAGACATGAATAGGCCATTTTGCGGGATAACTGCAGGGTCCGTCAGTTGGTGAACTCTGGAGAGCGGCTGCTGGCCGGCCTAAGTCCGACAGGCTGCTAGCAGCCTTCAAGGTCCTGCCGGGTTCTTCCGGGCGCTTCCGGGTGTCCGGGGATGAGCATGCAATCATCCGTCGCACTGCGTTGCTCTCCCTTTCAAGCAACAACTTCGCAAGTCGTTGGTGCTCAAAGAATGCGCGCCCCTGGCCTTGGCCGACTTCACAACCGCCTGCTGCTGGCAGCTATACGGGAATACGCAGGCAGGCTGCGGCAATGCAGCAATCGGCTTGGCGGCCGGGCCACCAACCCCGCATACTCTCTCGATGCACGCTGGTTTTTGTCTTTATCTCCATCACCTTTGACTGGACACGCCCATGACCTCGATCCGCCCCCTTGCTGCTTCTATTGCGCTAGCCCTTGCGATGACGGCCTCGGCGACGGCGCAGCAAGCGCCAGCCAGCGTCGACGACGAGGGCGCGCGCACCCTCGACACGCTGGTCGTTACCGCTCAGCGGCGCTCGGAGGACGTGCAGCAGGTGCCGCTGTCGATCTCGGTCGTCGAGACCGACACCATCCGCGACATCACCGCCGCCGCGCCGGACATTCTGGTGCTCAGTGGACGCATCCCCAGCGTGCACGCGGAGTCTTCCTTCGGCCGCACCTTTCCGCGCTTCTATATCCGCGGCCTGGGCAATACCGATTTTGACTTGAACGCCAACCAGCCGATCTCGATGGTGTATGACGATGTGGTGCTGGAAAATCCCACGCTGAAGGGCTTCCCCATCTTTGATCTGGACCGCATTGAGGCGCTGCGCGGACCGCAGGGCACGCTGTTTGGTCGCAATACGCCGGGCGGCGTGCTGAAGTTCGAATCGGTCAAGCCTGATTTCGACAACCAAGGCTATGTGCGGCTCGGCTATGGCCGCTTCGACACCATGACCGCCGAAGCGGGACAAAGCGCCGCCGTCAGCGAGACCTCGGCGCTGCGAGTGTCGGCGCTGTTTCAGGCCCGCGGTGATGTCGCCCGCAATACGCAGGATGTAAACGATGGCCGCGGCGATTTCGATGAAAGCGCCGTGCGCGTTCAGTGGCTAACCCGGCCGAGCAGTGATTTTGAGGCGCTGTTTCAGGTCCGCGTGCGCAGCTTGAACGGCGGCTCGGCGATCTTTCGCGCCAACGGCGTCCAGCGCGGCAGCAATCGTCTCGTACCCGGCCTGGATCGCTTTTCGTTCTCGCATGACGCGCCGGCCGATCTCGATGTCGAGACCGCGGGCGGCAGCGCCAAACTCAGCTGGGACTTTGGCGGCTTCCGTCTGCTGTCGATCAGCGCCTATGAGTCGGTCGAAATGTTCGCCCGCGGCGACGTTGACGGCGGCTTCGGTGCAGCGTTTGCGCCGCCGCAGGGCCCTGGCGTGATTCCGTTCCCCGCCGAGTCCGGCGACGGCATTCCCCATCATCGGCAACTCACTCAAGAGCTGCGCCTGGAGTCGTCCAACGATGGCCCGCTCGACTGGCAGGCCGGTTTCTTCTACTTTGACGAAGATCTGCGCCTCGACAACATCAGTTACAACACCTTTGCCAACAGCGCCATCAACGGCGTCGCCCGGCAAACACAAGAAACCCAGGCGGTCGCTGTGTTCGGCGCGCTGGGTTATGCGCTTGACGATCAGTGGCGGGTCGGCGCGGGCCTGCGCTACACCCAGGACGACAAGGACTTTACCGCCGAGCGCTTGCTATCGCCGATTGGCGCTGGCGCGCTGGCACCCATCAGCGTCAGCCCGTCGGACAACAATCTGAGTGGCGACCTCAACCTCAATTTCAGTGCCAGCGACTCGGTGAATTACTACGCCCGCCTGGCGTCGGCCTACCGCGCCCCATCGATTCAGGGCCGCCTGCTGTTTGGTGACGTCGTGTCGGTAGCTGACTCCGAGGAGATCACGTCATTTGAAATCGGCAGCAAGGCCGAGCTGTTTGATCGGCGCGCGCGTTTGGGCTTTTCGCTGTATCGCTACACCCTGGACGACGCCCAGCTCACTGCCGTCGGCGGCACCGCCAACTTCAACACCTTGATCAACGCCAACCGGGTTCGCGGCGACGGCGCGGAACTGGACTTTGAGGCGCTGCTTGGCGACTACCTGACCTTCAGCAGCGGCTTTTCCTACAACCGCACCGAAATCCAGGACGATGCGCTGTTCGTGCAGCCCTGCGGCAGCCCCTGCACCGTGCTTGACCCGAGCGCCGGGCCAGGTCTGGTCAGCATCGACGGCAACTCACTGCCGCAGTCGCCGCGCCGCATCGCCAACGTAGCGCTCAGCTATATCCGCCCCCTCGGCGACGGTGAACTTCAGCTCAGCACCGACTGGTCGCATCGCAGCGAGGTCAATTTCTTCCTCTACGAGAACCTTGAGTTTGTCGGCCCTGCGCTGACCGAAGGCGGCGTCCGCGTGGGCTACGGCTGGGACAACAACCGCTATCAGCTGAGCGCCTATGGGCGCAACATCACTGACCGCAGGGTCGCGGTCGGCGGCGTCGACTTCAACAATCTCACCGTGTTCCTGAACGAGCCACGCACCTACGGCGTGCAGTTTGAGCTGCGGCACTAACCTTCACGCAGCGGGGCAGCAGCACCCCGCCGCATGAAAGTCAGGCACAGGTGCTCCAGCCCGACGCGTCCGGCGCTTTGCGCGCCCAACCGTGCGCAGGCCTATGGCCTGCAAGCCGCCGGGCATCGCCCCCGACCATCAGGGCGGGAGCAAGGCAGCAGCCAACCCTGAACGACTTTCACGTTAACGGGTGCACTCATGAAGTCACGCTGTCTGTACGCGTTGCTTTTCGCATGGATCGCGCCTGGATAGCCCGTGCGCAGAGCATGTCGAGCCGTTCTGCCCACCGCCGTCAGCGATAGTCGGCCCGGCGTGCAGGATTCGCTCGAGAGCGCGGCTGCCCAGGTTCTGATAGTCCTCAGAGAGTGCGGCTGTCCAGGTTCTGCCCATGTCATCCGACCAGCCAACCGCCCGACATGGGCCCTTGCTGGCCTGGCCGGCAGGGGCCTCAGGTGCGCGCCATCAGCGGAAACGCGTGCGGCGTCGCGGGCATCGAACGGAAACCTCGAAGGAACAGGTCCGATTCGCTGTCGACGCCAGCCACCCGTGCGCTTGGCCACCAGCGATCAGGGGTGAAGCCGAAGCGGATCTGTCGAATCGGCTGGTCGATGATGCGGGCGATCAGCGGCTCCAGCGATTGCTCCGTGGTGGCGAGCACGGCGTCGATGTGCAGGGTGTCGCCCTCAATGCCGGCGACCAGAAGAAGGTCGGGAGCCAGTTGGCGCAGCGGTCTGGCAAAGCCGTTGGCGCAGTACCAGGTGAGGATGCGGCCATGGCAGCGGGCACCGAAACGCTCGCTCTCGGGCAGGCCATTGGCCGCCAGCGCGTGGATGCGCGCGCGTACGACCGGGTCGGCGGGGTCGAGCGTGGGTGCGGGAACAGCGGCCGGCGCGCAGCTGTACCGGGCGACAAACGCGTGCTCCTGGCGCGGGGCAAAGCCGAATCGCGAATAGAAGTCGCGCACCGTCGGATTGCCGAACAGCAGCACCGGCGCACCACCACAATGCGCCAGGGCCGCGTCCAGCACTCGTCGCGCGAGGCCCTGTCCCGCGTGCGTGGGCAGGCAGAAGACGGCGCCTATCTGGAATGCCTCGACCAGACTACCGTTGACGATCAGCTGCATGCGGGTCACTGCCGCGTTGGCAACGATCCGGGTAGCGTCGACGACAGCGAACGCGCGGTAGTCAGCGCCCCACTCGCCCCACGCAATCCAGCGCGCGAAGTCGGCACGCGCGAACACCGCGCGGACGGCCTCACAATAGGCCGCGTGCCAGTTCGAGTCCGAACCGCCCAACGAGAGCAGCGGCAGGTTCACCGCCGCGGCAGCAGCGCCAGCGGGTCAACCGGTTTGCCGTTGCGGCGGATTTCAAAGTGCAGCATGTCGCGGCTAGCGCCGCTGCGGCCCATCTCGGCGATCTGATCGCCACCCTTGACCGCCTGGCCCTCGTTGACCAGCCGCTTGCGGTTGTGACCATAGGCCGACAGCCATTCGTCGGAGTGCTTGATGATGACCAGCTCACCGTAGCCGATCAGGCCAGCGCCCGAGTACACCACCACGCCATCTCCGGCGGCGTGCACGGCCTGGCCGTTGCCGCCAGCGATGCCAATGCCCTGGCGGGTCGGGTCGCCAGACTGGAAGGTAACCACCGTCTGGCCGACCGTCGGCCACCGCCAGCGCACCGGGCCGGTCGGCAGGGCGGCAGCCGGTTGCGCCGGTGTGCTGGGCGCGACAACCGTTGCGGCCGAACCGCTCGTTGCGGGTGCTGCACGAGAACCGCTGGTCGAGGGCGTGCTTCCTGAGGTGGCGGGCACCGGAGTCAGTGGCCCGGCGGCGGTCGAAGCGGGCGCCCCAGCGGCTGCAGCGCCGGCAGGTGTCGCGTTGGGCGCAGCGCTGCGCTCGGTCTGGGCGATCAGGCCGGCGCCGGTGCTGCGGCGCGTGGATCCGGTCGGCCGGCCTGCAGGCGCGCCGCTGCGGCCGCTCGCGCCAAGCTGCAGGGTCTGGCCCGGATAGATCGTGTAGGGCGGCGCGATCTGGTTGCGACGCGCCAGCTCCCGATAGTCCTGACCATGCCGGAAGGCGATGCCGTAGAGGGTGTCGCCACGACTCACCACATAGCCACCCGCGCCCGCGGCTGCCGCCCCGGGCACGCCGCGTGCGGTGGACGGCGTGGGTCGGTCGCTCGGCTCCACCCGCACGCTGCGCGAGGGCGAACAGGCCACCAGCAGCAGAACCAGCGCCGCGCACAGCGCCCCGCTGCAGAGGCGGGTCAAGGTCACCGCCACCATTCCAGCCAGGCCAATGCCAGCAGCGCCAGCACGATCACCAGCCAGCTCAGCCACTCGATATAGCGACGCAGCAGCCCCGACATGCGGTCCCCGCCGAGGCGAATCAGCCCGGTCACCAGAAAAAAGCGGCCGCCCCGACCCACCAGTGATCCCAGAATGAACGGCACCAGCCCGATGCCGGTAGCGCCCGAGGCGATGGTGAACACCTTGTAGGGGATGGGAGTAAAGCCGGCGACGAAGACGATCCAGAAGCCATAGCGCTGGAACAGCGTCTGGATGTGTTCAAAGGCCTCGCGTTTGCCGGCGCGCTCGATCCACGGCATCACCCAGTCCAGCGCGTACGCGCCCAGCAGATAGCCGAGCAAACCGCCGATGACCGACGCCACGGTGCACAGCAGCGCATAGCGGAACCACATCTGCGGCCGCGCCAGCGTCATTGGCGCCAGCATGACATCGGGAGGAATCGGAAAGATCACCGATTCCGCGGCGCTCATGGTGGCCAGATAGACCGGCGCGTGCCGATGCCCTGCCCACACCAGGCAGCGGTCGTAGAGCGGCCCGAACAGGCGCATCAGAGCGTACCGCCGAGCAACGGCACGAACAGCACCGAGCCCAGGCTGTCCTGGGTCAGCCCGTCCGGGGTGCGCCGCAGACGCAGCAGCTGCTGCTCCGCGCCGCCGCCGATCGGGGCGATCAGCGTCCCGCCGACCGCCAGCTGCTCGATCAGCGCGGGCTCCAGCGCCTGCGCGGCGGCGGTTACGATGATGGCGTCGTAGGGCGCATGGTCTGGCCATCCCATCCGGCCATCATCAAAACGGCAGCGCACGTTGCCGATGCCAAGCTTGCGGAAGCGCCGGCGCGCCGAACGCAGCAGTTCGTCAATCCGCTCGACGGTGAAAACCGTCTCGACCAGAGCCGCCAGCACCGCGGCTTGGTAGCCCGAGCCGGTGCCGAGCTCCAGCACGCTGCGCGGGGTGCCGCCTTCCAGCAGCGCCTCGGTCATACGGGCGACCACCCACGGCTGCGAGATGGTCTGGCCGCGACCGATCGGCAGGGCGCCATCCTCGTAGGCACGGGTCCCCAGCGCCTCATCGATGAACAGGTGCCGCGGCGTGGTGCGAATGGCCTCGAGCACGCGCGGATCGCGGATCGGCTGGCGCGGCGTGCGGTTGATGGTGCGCTCCTCGCGCAGGCTGGCGACCAGACGGTCACGCGCCCGCTGCGAGGTCATGCCCAGGCCGCGTGCGTCTGGACCCAGCTGCGCCAGTGGCGTCATGTGCGCTCTGCCAGCGAGGCGCTCAGACCTTCGACCCAGCCGGCGACTTTCTCCAGCGCCTGATAGCGCGTCAGGTCAACGTGAATCGGGGTGATCGAGATGTAGCCCATGCGGACGGCGTGAAAGTCAGTGCCGGCGCCAGCGTCCTGCTCGGCCCCGGCGGGGCCGATCCAATAGACCGTGCGACCGCGCGGATCCAGCTGCGGCACGCACGGCTCGGACCGGTGCCGGTTGCCGAGCCGGGTCACCTCGAAGCCGCGGATCTCCGACCAGGGCAAGTCGGGGACATTGACGTTGAGGATGGTGTTGGCCGGCAGCGGATCCACCCGCAGGCGGGCGATGATCTCGACCGCAGCGCGCGCGGCGCTCTCGAAATGGCGTCCGGCGTGGTCGCCGGTCGACAGCGACATGGCGACCGCTGGCAGCCCCAGAAAGCGCCCTTCCATGGCCGCTGCCACGGTGCCTGAATAAATGACATCGTCGCCCATGTTGGCGAAGTTGTTGATGCCCGAGACAACGATATCAGGCTCGACGTCGAGCAGCCCGGTAAGCGCCAGATGGACGCAATCGGTCGGCGTACCGGCGACGCTCCACACCAGTTCGCCCACTGGCTTGATCCGGATTGGCTGGTCCAGGGTGAGTGAGTTGCTGGCGCCGGAACGGTCGCGATCGGGAGCGACGACGGTCACCTCGTGCCCTGCGGCACGCAGGCCCGCAGCGAGAGAGCGGATGCCTGGCGCGTCGACGCCGTCGTCGTTGCTGACTAGAACTCGCATGTGGTTGAGGGCTGACCTTGGCTGGCGCGAACTGCGCAGGCCGCTATTTTGCCACGAGCCCGCACCTTGGCCGGAGCCTGCGTGCGATCAAGCTCATCGTCCGTACACTGCAGCGCGCTAGAGTGTCGTCATGCGCCGCCCACCCGCCGCTGCCGTCACCGCCGAAGACGCCGATCTGTTCCGCGCCGCCATTGGCCCGGTGCGGATCATTGAACCGGCGCCGGCAGCTCCCGCCGCGCCACCACCGGTGGCCTGCGCCGCACAGCGCGAGCGTGACGAAAGGGAGGCTCTGACCACCTCGCGGGAGCAGCCATTCGGTCTCGCCGGCCGGCTCAGCGGTGACCCGCTTCAGTACCGTCGCGACAGCGTCGGGGAGCGGGCCTGGCGGACGCTGCGGCGCGGCCAGTTTGCCATCCAGGACGAGCTCGACCTGCATCGCATGGACGCAGCGACGGCGGAGTCGGCGTTGCGTCGCTTTCTGCTCGAATGCCGCCGCAGTGACCATCTGTGCGTCCGTGTGATCCACGGCAAAGGGCTGCACTCCAAGGCCAACGGGCCGGTGCTCGGCAACCTGGTCGAAGGCCTGCTGCGTCGGCGCGCCGACGTGCTTGCCTACGCCTCAGCGCCGCCGCCAATGGGCGGCAGCGGCGCGCTGCTGGTGTTGCTCAGTCGGCGTCGCCCGAACGAGCAGTCGGGGGTCGAGGGCTGGCCACCCTGACAAAGGGCGGATTGACCCAATGCACATCGACACCGCGGCGCGCGGCAAGGCGCTCCACGTACCGGATGTACTCGCTGTCTTGCTGCGAACCGGCACGGGTCAGCGCCGGGCTTTCGCGTTGGCCGACACTGGCTGGACTGCTGGCGCAACCCGTGGCGAGAACCAGAGGGGCGAACAGGCCGAGGACAGTCACTTTTTTCATGGCGTGCTCCGGATGCGTGGGGCGGACCGCGGCTTGCCTTCCCGTATCACGGGCAGCTCGGCCGCTGCGTTCAGCATACGCCCGCCCACGGCAACCGCCGGGGCCAACATCCGCGCTGTGCAACCGGCCGTCGCGCCGCGCTTTCGCTTCGCCGCAGCGCTCGCCCGACCGGCCTCAGCGCGAAGCGGCGGCGTCCTCGATCTCGCCCAGCGCGTACAGCAGCGAGGTGGCGTAGGCCCCGGCGGGCAGAAAGAACCCCAGCCGCAGCGTGACCGTATCCAGCCACTCCAGCTCGACATCGGCGGGGCGGACGCGCAGCGCACGCCGCTCCTGCCGCAGCCCCGCCGCATCAAGCCCGCTGCGGATGGCGTCAAACGGCTGCAGTGCTTGTTCTTCAAGCAGGCCTGCGGCGGCGGCGCTGCGCAGGGTGCCGGCACCCCATAGCGGCCCGGTCGGGTGAATGTCTCCCCGACGAACCCGC
The DNA here is from genome assembly GCA_038205755.1 of Lysobacterales bacterium. Lineage (GTDB taxonomy): Bacteria > Pseudomonadota > Gammaproteobacteria > Xanthomonadales > Xanthomonadaceae > JANNWF01. Next base: position 11,940 of record JBBRBN010000035.1, read on the forward strand.
TCGGCCAGCGCGTCGTCGAAGGGCACGGGGCCGAAAACGCTGTGGCTGCCGTCGAGCATCCAGACCTCACCCTCCATTCCGACACACCAGGAGCCGCCGTCGATTCTGCGCGCCAGAACAGCGTTGAACAGCGCCGAGCGCGCCGCCGAAAGCAGTATCCCGCGCTGCTCGCGCCGGACCCTCTGGCCCTCGAACATGCGCTGCGCGGCAGCCAGGTTGCCGCCGTCGCGGCCAAATCGCTGCTCGCCAAAGTAGTTTGCGAACCCGTGATCCGTGATCTCGGCCAGCCGGGACGCGATCTCCGCTGGATCACCCTGGACGTCGCGCAGGGTCAGCCTGAACGCGTTGCCGGCCAGCGCGCCGCGCGGCAGCTTGCGGCCGTGCCGCTGCGCTTCGATTACCTCGAACTCTTCGCTTTGCGGCATCTGCGGCGGCGCTTCGCGTCCGGGCAGATGCAGCGAGAACGTCTGGGTGGTTACCGCATGGCGGTCCTTCATCCCGGCGTAGCCAACGCCGCGTTCGTCAATCGCGGCCCAGCGAGCCAGCTCGCGGGCTACGAATGCGGTGTTCGCGCCGCGCTTGCGCACCCGCAGCAGCAGATGCTCACCGGCCCCATCCGGCGCAAATCCGAGCCGTTCGTCAACCACGAAGTCTTCCGCCGAACAACGCATTCGGGCGCGAATGACGCCTTTACCAAACGGCCGCGGCAATCCGGAACCCGTGGTGGCGTCCATCAGCGGGCGTCGCGCTGCACCAGCAACGCCACCGCCTGGGCGGCGATACCCTCACCGCGGCCAGCAAAGCCAAGGCGCTCGCTGGTGGTGGCTTTTACGCTGACCGCGTCCGGCGCCACCCGCAGGTCATCAGCGAGCGCTGCGCGCATCGCATCGACGTGGGGCAGCAGGCGCGGACGCTCGCAGACCACCACGGCATCGACGTTACCGACGCGCCAGCCGCGCTCCAGCAGCATCGCCTGCACAGCGCGCAGCAGCATCCGGCTGTCGGCGTCGCGCCACTGCGGGTCGCCGGGCGGAAAATGCCGGCCGATATCGCCCAGCGCCAGCGCCCCGAGCAGCGCGTCGCACAGCGCGTGAATCAGCACGTCACCGTCGGAGTGCGCAACCAATCCGGCCTCATGCGCGATACGCACACCGCCCAGCATCACGTGATCGCCGGGTCCGAACGCGTGCACGTCATAGCCGATGCCGATGCGGACGCCGCCACTCATTCGCTCACGCCTCTTTCCCCATTCGGCTCAATACGAACTCGACCATGGCCGCATCCGCCGCAGTGGTCACCTTGATGTTGTCATCGGCGCCCTCGACCAGCATCGGGGCCAACCCCAGTCGCTCGATGGCCATCGATTCATCGGTGATCGGCGCGCCCGCCGCCAGTGCCGCCTGCAGTGCACGGGTCAGGGTTGCGCGCCGGAACATCTGCGGCGTGAGCGCGCGCCAAAGACGCTCGCGCGGCTCGCTGCCGCTGATCTCGCCGGCGCTGTCGGCCCGCTTGAGCGTATCGCGCACCGGCGCGGCCAGCACGGCGCCAACGCCGTGGGCGCTGCCATGCGCCAGCAGGCGCGTCAGGTCATCCTGACGCAGGCACGGCCGCGCGGCGTCGTGCACCAGCACCCAGTCTTTGTCGCGCACGGTGACCGGCAGCGCCTGCAGGCCGGCCAGGACGGAGTCCGCGCGCCGCGCGCCGCCCACACAGCTGATGACCGGCTTGCCGAGCAGTTCGCGCCAGCGCGGGAAGTGCGCGTCGTCGCGCGCGTGGACGACCAGCAGCCCTTCTACCTGCGGATGCCGCGCGAGCCGCTCGAGCGTGTGGGTCAGCAGCGGCCGGCCAAGTATCGTCACGTACTGCTTGGGCACATCGGCGCCAAAGCGCTCGCCGCGACCGGCCGCCGGGACGACGACCCAGGTCACGGCTGACGCTCCGGCGGGGCCGACTGCTCATCGATGATCCGGTAGTAGGTTTCGCCAGGTTGAATCATGCCGAGTTCGGTCCGGGCCCGTTCTTCGACGGCAGCGGTGCCGGACTTCAGATCCTCAACCTCGGCCGCCAGCGCCCCGTTACGCAGCAGCAGCGCCGCATTCTCAGCCTCCTGCTGAGCCACCGAGAGCTTCAGCGCATCAACTTCCGAGCGCCCACCCGAGCCCGCCCACAGCTTGACCTGCAGGGCGATCAAGGCCGCCACCAGCAGCAGTGTGAGCAGGCGCAGCACGCTGTCTGGCGCCGCTCAGCGCCGCAGCGACACAAACGCATCGCGGCCGGCGTAGCTGGCCTGACTGCCCAGCGCTTCTTCGATCCGCAGCAGCTGGTTGTACTTGGCAACCCGGTCCGAGCGACACAGTGAGCCGGTCTTGATCTGGGTGGCCGTGCTGGCCACGGCAAGATCGGCGATGGTGGTGTCCTCAGTCTCGCCGGACCGGTGCGAGATCACCGCCGCATAGTTCGCTTGATGCGCCATCGCGATCGCCTCAAGGGTTTCGCTGAGCGTGCCGATCTGGTTGACCTTGATCAGGATGGCGTTGCCAATGCCCCGCTCAATGCCCTCCCGGAAGATCTTCGGATTGGTGACGAACAGATCATCACCGACCAGCTGGACCTTGGTGTTGAGGGCATCGCTGAGCAGCTGCCAGCCGTCCCAGTCATTTTCCGCCATGCCGTCCTCGATGCTGATGATCGGGTAGCGGCGCGACCAGTCGGCAAGAAATTCCACGAACTGCTCGGAGCTGAGGCGCTTGCCCTCCCCCACCAGCGCGTATTTGCCGTTCTCGAAGAACTCCGAGCTGGCCACATCAAGCCCCAGCAAGACGTCGTCACCGGCGCGGTAGCCGGCGCGATTGATCGCTTCGAGTATGGTTTCGATGGCCTCTTCGTTCGACTTCAGGTCAGGCGCGAAACCGCCTTCGTCACCGACCGCGGTCGACAGACCCTGACCCTTCAGCACCGACTTCAGCGCGTGGAAGATCTCGGTGCCGGCGCGCAGTGCCTCGGAGAACGACGTGAAACCGACCGGCAGCACCATGAACTCCTGCATGTCGACATTGTTGTCGGCATGCGCACCGCCGTTGATGATGTTCATCATTGGCACCGGCAGCGTCACGTCGCGGCCCTGCGCAAGGTGCGCCCACAGCGGCACGCCGTTGCTCGCCGCCACCGCGTGGGCGTTGGCCAGCGACACACCGAGCAGCGCGTTGGCACCCAGGCGGGCCTTGGTTTCGGTGCCGTCGAGCTCAATCAGGCGAGCGTCCAATCCAGACTGGTCCTGCGAATCGAATCCGACCAGCGCCGCGGAGATTGCCCCGTTGACGTTGCCCACCGCGTTGCGGACGCCTTTGCCCAGATAGCGGGTCTTGTCGCCGTCGCGCAGCTCGACCGCCTCGCGGGTGCCGGTCGAGGCGCCCGACGGCACTGCGGCACGTCCCATATGGCCGCTGCTCAGGGTAACTTCTGCTTCCAGGGTTGGATTGCCGCGACTGTCGAGGATTTCGCGGGCGTGGATTCGGGCAATGCTGTTGGTCATGGTCGTAGGTCAGATGAAGGACAGGGGGCTATGTCGGGCAGATGCGTGGTCACAGCATGGACGCAGGAAAACCGTGGCGCTTGCTGACCCGGTCGAGGTCCACCAGCATTTCGAGCAGCGCCGCCATCTTGTCCAACGGCCAGGCGTTGGGGCCGTCGGAGAGCGCGTTGTCGGGGTCCGGGTGGGTTTCCATGAACAGGCCGGCCACGCCGACCGCCACCGCGGCGCGCGCCAGCACCGGCACGAACTCGCGCTGTCCGCCGGATTTACCGTCGGCGCCGCCGGGCAGCTGGACCGAGTGGGTCGCGTCGAATACCACCGGACAGCCGGTGTCGCGCATCACCGCAAGGCTGCGCATGTCCGACACCAGATTGTTGTAACCGAAACTCGCGCCACGCTCGCAGACCATGATCTGCGCGTTGCCGGTGGCCAGCGCCTTGGCCGCCACGTGCTTCATTTCCCAAGGGCTCAAAAACTGCCCTTTCTTGATGTTGACCGGCTTACCCGCGCTGGCGACCTTCTGGATGAAGTCGGTCTGCCGGCACAGGAACGCCGGCGTCTGCAGGACATCCACCACGCTGGCAACTTCATCCAACGGCGTGTACTCGTGCACATCGGTGAGCACCGGCACGCCAATCTGCTGCTTCACCGCCGCCAGCACCTTGAGCCCGGCGTCGATGCCCGGGCCGCGAAAGCTGCTGCCGGACGTGCGATTGGCCTTGTCGAAGCTCGACTTGAAGATGAACGGCACGCCCAGCCGCGCCGTGATCTCTTTCAGCTGACCCGCAACGTCCAGCTGCAGCTGCTCGGACTCGATCACGCACGGCCCGGCGATCAGAAAGAACGGTTGATCCAGCCCCACATCGAAGCCGCACAGATTCATGCCTGCGCCTCCTTGAGCAGCCGCCCACCGGCCTTGCGATCACGCGCCGCGCGCACGAAGCCGATGAACAGCGGATGGCCCTCGCGCGGAGTGGAGAGGAACTCCGGATGCGCCTGGCAGGCAAGAAACCACGGGTGGACGCTCTCCGGCAGTTCGATCATCTCGACCAGCAGGTCGTCCATGGACTTGGCGGAAATCACCAGACCGGCCTCCTCCAGCTGCGAGCGATAGCGGTTGTTGAACTCGTAGCGATGCCGGTGACGCTCGGACACGACTTCCGCGCCGTACATCCGCCGCGCCAGCGTGCCGGGCTTGAGGCGGCACTCCTGCAGCCCCAGACGCATGCTGCCGCCGAGATCGGACGATTCGCCGCGGCGCTCGATGTCGCCGGCGGAGGTCCGCCATTCGGTGATCAGACCGATCACCGGATGGGCTGCCTGGCGATCATTCTCAGTGCTGTTGGCACCTTCCAGTCCGGCCACGTTGCGGGCGAACTCCACCACCGCCGCCTGCAGGCCGTAGCAGATCCCGAAGAACGGCACGCGCTGCTCGCGGGCGTAACGGGCCGCCTGGACTTTGCCCTCGAAGCCGCGGTCGCCGAACCCGCCGGGAACAAGAATCGCATCGACGCCCGCCAGAACTCCGGGGCCGTCGGTTTCGAGCTGTTCGGACTCCAGCCACTTCAGATGAACGCGCGTGCGCTGGCGCAAACCGCCGTGCTTGAGTGCCTCGGCCAGTGACTTGTAGGCGTCGGCGTGATCCACGTACTTGCCGACCAGCGCAATGGTGACGTCGTCGATCGGATGCTCCATCGATTCGACCACGCCGACCCAATCCGACAGGTCGGCCGCGCCAGACACCGCGAGGCGCAGCTTGTCCACCACAATCTGATCGAGCCCCTGCTGATGCAGCCACAGCGGAATTTTGTAGATGTTGTCGAGGTCCACCGCCGAGATCACGGCGCGCTCGTGGACGTTGGTAAACAGCGCGATTTTGCGTCGCTCCGACTCCGGCAAGGGCTGCTCGCTGCGGCACAGCAGGATGTCGGGCTGGATGCCGATCGAGCGCATCTCCTTGACCGAGTGCTGGGTCGGCTTGGTCTTCAGCTCACCGGCGGCAGCGATGAAAGGCACCAGGGTGAGATGGATGAAGATCGCCATTTCGGGCCCGCGCTCGCTGCGGATCTGCCGGATCGCCTCCAGAAACGGCAGCGACTCGATATCGCCAACCGTGCCGCCAATCTCGACCAGCGCGACATCGAAGCCGTCGGTGGCCGCGTCGATGCAGCGCTTGATCTCGTCGGTGATGTGCGGAATGACCTGCACGGTGGCGCCCAGATAGTCGCCGCGGCGCTCACGCCGGATCACGTTCTCGTAGATCCGCCCGGTGGTAACCGAGTGCTTGCGGGTGAGGTGGACCCTGACGAAGCGCTCGTAGTGACCGAGGTCCAGATCAGTTTCGGCACCGTCATCGGTGACGTACACCTCGCCGTGCTGGAACGGGCTCATCGTGCCGGGATCGACATTGATGTACGGATCGAGCTTCATCATCGTTACCCGCAGGCCGCGGGCTTCGAGAATGGAGGCGAGCGATGCCGCGGCGATGCCCTTGCCCAGCGAGGACACCACGCCGCCGGTAACGAAGATCAGGGGGGTCATGAGTCGGAAGACGACCAGAAAGCCCTATTCTACCGGGCCTTGGGCTGACGTGCTCCGTCCCCTGCCCGCCAGACAACCCGCCGATCCCGTGAACTATCGCCACGCGTTCCACGCTGGAAACCACGCCGACGTCCTCAAGCACGTCGTGATGCTGGGGCTGATCCATGCGCTCCAGCGCAAAGACAGCGCCCTGTTTGCGTTGGATACCCATGCGGGTCGCGGCAGCTACGGCCTGGATACGGCGGCGGCCAAAAAAACGCTGGAGGCCGAAGCCGGGATTCGCCTGCTTCTGAAAGCGGGATTGCGCGGCAACCCATTGATTTCGAATTATCTGGCTGCGGTGCGCGCAAGCAACAGCGGGCATGCTGTCGATACCTATCCTGGCTCGCCGCTGCTTCTGGCCAAGGCGCTGCGGGCGCAGGATCGCCTGGCCTGTTGCGAGCTGCAGGCCGACGAGGCCAACGCCCTCAAGGCCCTGCTCGGCGGCCAGCCGCAGATCGGCGTGCATGAGCGCGACGGCTATGCGGCGCTGACCGCCCTGCTGCCGCCGAAGGAAAAGCGCGGCCTGGTGCTGATCGATCCACCCTATGAAGCGCAGCTCGCCGAGTTCGACACCATCATTCCGACCCTGCGCAGTGCGCTGGAGCGCTGGCCGACCGGCATGTTCGCGCTTTGGTATCCGATCAAGCTGCGCCGGGCCCTGCAGCCGTTCTACCGCCGCGCCACCGACCTGCCGGGCAAGAGCGTGCTGCTGGCCGAGCTGCAGGTGCGCCCTGCCGATTCGCCGCTGCGCATGAACGGTAGCGGCATGTTGATCGTCAACCCACCGTGGCGCTTCAATGACGAACTGGCGACCGCGCTGCCGTTGCTCACCAAGGTGCTCGATGAAGGCGGCGGTGGCTGGCGGCTGGAGTGGCTGAAGGAAGAACCCCGATGAGCAAACCAAGCCTGCCGTTGGCCTGGGCACTCGCAGCCGCGACCGTGCTGGGCGGCTGCGCGACGCCCGCGCCGTTTGTTGCCGCGGCGGCCGCCAGCCCCGCGGTTTGGCGCGTCGCTGAGCATCCCGAGCGCTATCTCGATACCGACGTGCTGTGGGGCGGCATGATCATCGAGATCACCCACACTGAGCGCTACACCGAATTGGAAATGCTTGGCTTTCCGCTCGATGGCAAGCAGCAGCCACAATCCGAGCGTGCCGACGAGGGTCGCTACATTTTGATCGTCGGCGGTTTTCTTGATCCTGCCGATTTTGCCGTCGGACGCTTCATCACCTTTCCCGGCCGGGTGACCGGCACGCGCCGCGGTGAGCTGCGAGGCCAGCCCTATCGCTGGCCGATGCTCGACACCCTGCAGCCGCACTTGTGGCCAAAGGACTTCCGCCACAACGACACGCACTATTCGATCGGTGTCGGCGTGCGGCTATAGGGCGCTGGCCAAGGCGCCGGTCAGGCCGGCCACGGCCACCACCGCCGGCAGCGGGATACGCCCATCGCGCAGCGCAAACCCACTCAACAGTGCGATGACCACGATCAGCGTGGCCTCCACAACGCTCGCCCGGCCGATCAGCTGCACGCCAAACCACAGCGCCAGATTGGCAATCACGCCAACCACCGCCGCACTCACGCCGGCCAGCGCGCCGGCCAATAGCGGCAGCTCGCGCAGGCGTTCGATCCACGGCGCGGCGGGCAGCACAAAGAGGAAACTCGGCAAGAAGGTCGCCCATAGCGTGACGGCAGCACCCAGCAAGGCAGAATGCAGCGGACTGGCGAGATCGGGATGCTGCCAGCCACCCACAAAGCCGACGAACTGCAGGACCAGGATCAACGGCCCGGGCGTCGATTCGGCCAAACCCAGGCCAACCAGCATCTGGCCAGGTTGCAGCCATGCATGCGTCTCAACCGCTTGCTGGGCGACGTAGGGCAGTACGGCGTAGGCCCCGCCAAAGGTCACCAGCGCGGCCTTGCTGAAGAAAATTCCCATCGTCGATGCCGTGCTCGCCGTGCCCAGGCTGGCGCTTACCGCCAGCAGTGGCAGCCACCAGGCGACCAGCAGCCCGAACGCCAGCAAAACGCTCGCAGCCAGACGGGGCGCATGCGTTGTTGCGACGGTGACGCTGGCGTGCTGGCCCACGTTGGGCAGCCAGGCCGGCCGCCAACGCGCCGCCAGCGCGCCAGCGAGCGCGGCCAGCAACACCAGCAGCGGAAACGGCACGGCCAGCAGCGCCAGCGCCAGCAGCGCGGCCAGCGCCAGCACAGCGGCAAATGGCGTGGTCAGCATCTTCTTTCCGACCCGATGCAGGGCGTGCGCGACAATGGCCAGCACCGCCGCCTGCACGCCCAGCAACACGCCAGCGGCGGCTGGTTGAGTGCCGTACGTGACGAACAGCCAGCCCAGCACCAGCATCAGCAGCGCGCCAGGCAGGATGAACAGCGCGCCGGCGACGAGGCCACCGAGATTGCCGTGCAGCCGCCAGCCCAGATAGCAAGCGAGCTGCATCGCCTCCGGGCCGGGCAACAACATGCAGTAGTTCAGTCCGTGCACAAACGTCGATTCATCGACCCAACGCCGACGCTCGACCAACTCGCTGTGCATCAGCGCGATCTGACCGGCCGGACCGCCAAAGCTCAGCAAGCCGATTCGCCACCAGACAGCCAGTGCATCGCGCCGTTTGATTGCCTCGCTCACGGCGACGCCGCCGCCCAGTTGGAAGCGGCGCTGCAAAAAGCCTTCATCTGCTCGTCACCACGTTGAATCTCCGGCAACAGATTAGAGCACGCGCTCCGTGGCGGACTGTCAGCGTGCGGTTGTGTTCAACTATCGCAAATCCCAGACCTCCCGATTGCGCGCGCCGATGCCGCCGATCATCCATCGCATGTCGCTGCCGGACCGCTGGTGCGAGGACATCGTTCTCGACGATGGCCGGCAGCTGCGTCTGCGGCCGATCCAGCCGCAGGATGCACCGATGCTGCAGCAGGGCTTTGGCCTGCTGAGCCCGGAAGAGGTGCGGCTCCGATTCATGCATCCAATGCGCGAACTCACCCCGGATCTTGCCAATCGGCTGGCCGACCTCGATCTGCGGCGCGATTTTGCCTTGGTCGCCGCCGAACCGCTGCCGCCCGGCGAGGCCCTGATTGGCGCCGTGGTGCGCGCGTCGATCGCGACCGACGGTCGCCGTGCCGAGTTCGCCATCATCGTCTCGAAGCTTCTCGGCGGTCGCGGCCTCGGCCGCTTCTTGATGAAGAAGATCATCCGCTGGGCGCGCCTGAAGCGTCTTGACGAAATTTACGGTGATGTACTGGACGAGAACTTTCCCATGCTCGGTCTCGCCGAATCGCTCGGCTTCCGTCACCAGCATCTGGCGGATGACCCCGGCGTGATCCGGGTCCGGCTGGCCTTGCGGACTCCGCAAACGACCAGCTGACCGCGTCGCGGGCGCAGCCACTGGGCAAGCTCACGATCTTTGGATCGACGCAGGGTAAACTTCGCGCCCCTCGCACTCCCTCAGCCTCCCGCGCGTGCCCAACTCCCTGCTGCTCTCTCCACCGTTGCCGCGCGCCGGTCAGCTGCGCTGCGGGTGGCAGGCGCCGCATAGTCCCAGCGCGCTGGCGCTGGCCATCGGGCGCGCCGCGGCCGCACATTCCGGACTGCTGATCGCGGTGGTGCGCGACACCCACGGCGCCCATGCGCTGGAGACTGAGCTTCGGATTTTCTCCGGTGAGTTGCCGGTGCTGCACTTCCCGGACTGGGAAACGCTGCCCTACGACGCCTTCAGCCCGCACCCGGAGATTGTCTCGCAGCGCATCGCGACGCTGTATCGCCTGCCGACGATGCGTCGGGGCGTACTGGTGGTGCCGGTTGCCACCTTGATGCAACGGGTGTCGCCGCCCAGCTTCGTCGGCGGCAGCGCGCTGATGGTCGAGGTCGGCCAGAAACTCGACCTTGACCGCGAACGCGCCAGGCTTGAAGCGGCCGGCTACCGCAACGTGCCGCAGGTGCTTGACCCCGGTGATTTCGCGGTGCGCGGAGCGTTGCTCGACATCTTTCCGATGGGCGCCGCCGAGCCGTATCGGATCGAGCTGCTGGATGAGGACATCGACTCGATCCGCAGCTTCGACCCCGAGACTCAGCGCTCGCAGCGCAAGGTGGAATCGGTCCGTCTGCTGCCGGGCCGGGAGTTTCCGCTCGATGACGCCAGCACCAAGCGCGTGCGCAACCTGCTGCGCGAGCGCTTTCCGATCGATCCACGCCGCTGCACGCTGTATCAGGATCTGAAGGAAGGCGGCGCCCCGGCCGGCATCGAGTACTACCTGCCGCTGTTCTTCGAGCGCGATGGCGTGGCCGGCACCGCGACCCTGTTTGACTATCTGGCTAGCGACGCCCTGTGTCTGGTTGGCGATGGTGCGATCGATGCGGCGGATGCTTTCTGGGCGCAAACCCAGGAGCGCCACGCGCAGCGCAGCCATGACATCGAGCGGCCCATCCTGTCGCCGGAGGAGCTGTTCCTGACGCCGCAGGCGCTGCGCGAGCGGCTCAACAGCAGCAGCCGCATCGAGGTGCTGGGCAGCGCCCATCCACGCCACGCGCAGGCGCAGGCGCTGGGCGACCAGCCGGCGCCGGTGCTGCCGCTGATCCAGAAGGGCGAAAGCAGCGGCAGCGCGCTGCGCGGCTTTCTCAACAGCTACCCAGGCCGGGTGCTGATCGCCGCTGATTCACCGGGGCGCCGCGAAGCGCTGATCGATCTCCTGGCCGCACATGACCTGCGGCCAGAAACGCTGGCCGACTGGCGCGCGTTTGTCGCGGCCGATGCAGCCCGCTACGCGATCACCGTGGCGGCTCTGGAAGACGGCTTCGCGATCAGCGAGCCGCCGCTGTGCGTGTTGACCGAGCGCCAGCTGTTTCCCGAGCGCGCCAGTCAGACCCGCCGACGCCGGCGCGCCGGGCGCGAGCCCGATGCGATCATCCGCGACCTGAGCGAGCTGACCGTCGGCGCGCCGATTGTGCATGAGGACCACGGCGTTGGCCGCTACATCGGCCTCGAGTTTCTCGAAGTGGGCGGCCGGCCCGCCGAATTCCTCTGTATCGGCTACGCCAAGGGCGACAAGCTCTACGTGCCGGTTTCGCAGCTGCAGCTGGTCAGTCGCTATGCCGGCGCGACGCCCGAGCTGGCACCGCTGCATTCGCTGGGCGGCGAGCAGTGGGAAAAGGCCAAGAAGAAGGCCGCCGAGAAGGTCCGCGACGTCGCCGCCGAACTGCTCGACATCCAGGCTCGCCGGCACGCCCGCGCGGGGCTCTCGATCCAGCCTGATCGCTCGATGTATGAGCAGTTTGCCGCGCAGTTTCCGTTCGAGGAAACGCCCGATCAGCTGTCCGCCATCGATGCGGTGCTGGTTGACCTGGCGTCGAGCATGCCGATGGACCGTGTGGTCTGCGGCGATGTCGGCTTCGGCAAAACCGAAGTCGCGGTGCGCGCGGCCTTTGCGGCCGCCTCATCGGGGCGTCAGGTGGCGGTGCTGGTGCCAACCACGCTGCTCGCCGAGCAGCACTACCGGAACTTTCGCGACCGTTTCGCCGACTGGCCAATCCGGGTCGAAGTGCTGTCGCGCTTCAAGTCGCCGAAAGAGGTCAAGGCGGTGCTGGCCAACCTTGCCGACGGCCGCATCGACGTAGTGGTAGGCACCCATCGATTGCTGCAGGGCGACGCCAAGTTCAAGGATCTTGGGCTGGTCGTGGTCGACGAGGAGCAGCGCTTTGGCGTGCGCCAGAAGGAGGCGCTGAAGGCGTTGCGCGCCGAGGTTCACCTGCTGACACTCACCGCGACGCCGATCCCGCGGACCTTGAACATGGCGATGGCCGGCCTGCGTGAGCTTTCGATCATCGGCACGCCGCCGGCGCACCGCCTCGCCGTGCAGACCTTCGTGGTGCAGTGGGACGGCGCCCTGCTGCGCGAGGCATTCCAGCGCGAGCTGGCGCGCGGCGGGCAGATTTACTTCCTGCACAACGAGGTCGACAGCATCGAACGAATGGGCCGCGAGCTGGCCGAGCTGGTGCCGGAGGCGCGCATCCGGATCGCCCACGGCCAGATGCCGGAGCGCGAGCTGGAGAGCGTGATGCTCGATTTCCATCGGCAGCGCTTCAACGTCCTGCTGTGCACAACGATCATCGAGTCGGGAATCGACATCCCCAGCGCCAACACCATCATCATCCATCGCGCCGACCGCTTTGGCCTGGCCCAGCTGCATCAGCTGCGCGGTCGGGTCGGACGCAGTCACCATCGTGCCTATGCCTACCTGGTGGTGCCCGACAAGAAGGCGCTGAGCGGCGATGCCGCCAAGCGACTGGAGGCCATCGCGGCGCTGGACGAACTGGGCGCCGGGTTCACGCTGGCCACCCATGACCTCGAAATCCGCGGTGCCGGCGAGCTGCTGGGCGAAGAACAAAGCGGCCAGATCTCCGAGGTTGGATTCAGCCTCTACACCGACCTGCTGGAGCGCGCGGTGCGCTCGATCAAGCAGGGCAAACTGCCGGATCTCGACGCTGCTGATCGCCACGGCGCCGACGTCGAGCTGCACCTGCCGGCCCTGATTCCCGACGACTACCTGCCCGACGTGCACGCGCGGCTGACGCTGTACAAGCGCATCGCCAGCGCGGCCAGCGACGAGGGCCTGCGCGAGCTGCAGGTCGAGATGATCGACCGCTTCGGTCTGCTGCCCGAGCCGGTGAAGCATCTTTTCGCAGTGGCGGAGCTGAAACTGCGCGCCACCGCCCTGGGCGTTCGCAAGCTGGAGCTGGGTGAGCTGGGCGGCCGCGTCACCTTCACCGCCAGGCCGACAGTGGAGCCGATGGTCATCATCAAGCTCATCCAGACCCAGCCAAAGGTGTTTACCCTCGACGGCCAGGACAAGCTGAAGATCCGCATGCCGCTGCCCGGCGCCAGCGAGCGGCTGCGTACTGCGCGTGATCTGCTGTCAACCCTGGCATCACGCTGACCGTGTGCCGCACCTGTTTGACGGATGCGTCGGAGGCAGGTTTCGGTAATCATGCGCGGCCCTGAGAGCACCACAATACTCGATGACGACGACCGCCAATCGCAAAACCGCTGCACTATGGAGCGCAGCCGGGCTGCTTGCGCTGCTTGCGCTGACCATCGGCTGGCGTCTGCTGCCGGAGGATGATCAGACCGGTGCGGACCGGATTTCCAAGCGCGCCATCAGCGCCCCGCCAGCACCCGACGCGGCATGGACCGCTGCCGGGTTTGCCCCTGCCTCGGTCGAGCTCGACCCGGATGCCGGCTCGGCCGCCAGGGTCACGACCACGCCAGCACCTGAGTGGCCAGCACTGCCGCCCGTCGAGACGCCGCTGGCGGACGTTTTCGACGCGCTGGCTGAACGTGGGCGCCGTGGCGACACCAAGGCAGCCTGCCGTCTGGCAACCGGGCTGCAGCGCTGCACACGCGCGAAGCTCGGCCAGACCTACGCGCAGGATCTCGAGCGCGATCTCGCACGGAGCAGCGCAGCGCCCGATAGCGCCATCGATACCATCGCGCGCATTCAGGACTTCACCGAGATAATGGGCGACACCTGTGACGGCCTGAGCGAAGCACAGCTGCGGACGGCGTTCGACTGGCAGCGGCAGGCGGCTGCGCTTGACCCTGACCAGCGTCTGGGCTTCATTCAGCGGCCGGCGCTCGACCGTCGCGACTTTCTGTCCGATTACGAACGCTGGGGCGAGTATCGGCGGTTGGCGCTGCCCTGGCTGGAAGCGGCAGCGCGCGAAAGCGATCCCGCCGCAATCATCATGCTGGCCCGCGTCTACGGTGATCATCGACGGAACGCATTCCTGGCACCGCCGTTCCGGATCCGCGATGACGAGCGCTTCGCGTTCTACGCCGGCCTGATGGATCGCCATGGCCTGGGGCTGGACGTCGTACGCAATGCCGCAAGCCAGGCGCGCGCCCGCCTCTCGCCCGAGGCCAATGTGCGCGTGGACAATCAGCTTGCCGAAGCGTTGCAGCGGCAGCCGGCGCCGGCCCTGGATGCTGATGCCGTCGAGCAAGCGCATCGCAGCTCCCTGCAGCCGCCGCGCGCGAATAGCTGCGACTAGCCCATCTTGGTCGCCAGCGTCGAAAACGACTTTATAATCAATGCGCTGCAGCTACGGGGCTTGGCGTGAGGCACGCCACGACGTCATTCACAGGTCACGTTCCCGCTTGAACAGGCGCTTGCTGGCGCCCCCGGGGCTTGTCGTTGCGCCCGAGTGCGCGCTAGTTCGCCGCCGCCTCGGCGGCCGGCGTGGTCGCCATGCAGACATGCGGCGTGCCATACGACCGACTGAGGAAAATCTCCGGTGCGGACAAGAGACAAGCGAGGGCGCGCGAGATTCATGAAACATGCGGGCTACGTCCGACCAGCTGCCAGGTTCGGGCTCAGCCCAGTCGCCGCTGCTACTTAGCCACCAGCCGAAAACCTATGTCATCGAAGCCGCGACCGCCGTCGCGGGCTTGGCCGCTGGCGGCGGCCGGACGACCGGACGGGGCATCGCCAAATATGACTCGTCGACTGCAGTTACGCAGGCTGCCGGTCGCGCAGTCGCTGGTCCATTCCGCCACTGTGCCGGCGGCGCCCGCGGCACTCCTCTCTTGCAGGGTCGGCAGCCGCCAGGACGTGCGGCTGCGCTGACTCAGCCAAGCCGCGTAGGCCTCGGCATCGGCATGGCTGATGCAGACCACCGGAGAGGCGTCGGTTTGGGCAAAACCTGGCGCTTTCCAGCTGCGATTGTCGAGCAGCTGCAGCGGCGACAGCCGCGCCCGACAGCGCGACGCGGGACGACCGTTAGCGGTGGCGAAGCGCGCGTAGTCGGCCACGCTGACCGGTGCCGCCATCCGCCCGGCTGTCCGTGGGGACGCTGCCGCTAGCTCGCCAGGCGCTGCCGTGACCGATGGTGCGACGGCCGCGACCGGCGGCGCCAGTGCGGACTTTGCCCGCTGCTGCGCGTTCGCTGCATCCAGACCGTTCAGGGCGTACAGCTCAAGGGCGCGGGAGACGCGCTCGGCACTGCCTGCGGCAATCGCCGCGTCCACCTCGGCATCCAGCCCGACCTGGGCGGCGGCGCGGACGACATCACGTCCCTCGACCCCGAGTGCCCCGAGTCCATCGGCCAGCAGCTCGGCCTGCTGCAGCCTTTCGTGCAGCAGGTTTGGCTGTCCCGATGCGACGGCAGTCGCTGCCTGCTCAGCCATCGCCGCAAACACCCGACGCAGCCCGTTCATCGCGTCCGCCCGACCGGGCTGCTCGCGCAACACATCGAGGAAGCCCTCTGCGGCGTTGGCGCCGGCGGGAACCACCAAGGCCCCTGCAGCCAGGCGGGACTCAGCGGCGGCGAGCATGCCAGCCAGGGGATCCAGCGCGACAGCCTGCGTTTCGCCTTGCGGCGGATCGATCAGTGGGCGATCCAGAACCAGCAACAGCGCCAACACCAGCGATGCCAGCAGCACGACCGCCACCAGCGTCGCGCGTGAATTCATGGCCTGCCGCAATGCCGACAGCCGGTCGCCGCCAATGGATGTGACGGCGCGTTCGACCTGCTCCAGCCCGCGCAGCATGGCGTGCGCATCGGCGTAGCGCTGCTCGGGCCACTTGGCCATCGCCTTGTCGAGCAGCGGCTGCCAGTGTCGGCGCGCCGGCGGCAGCCGGGGTGGCTCGTCCTGGGCGTGCATCAGGGCCAGCGTCAACTCGTCATCCGCTTCGAAGGGCAAGCGACCGGTCAACATCTGGTAGGCGAGCACGCCGACGCTGTAGAGATCGGCGCGACCGTCGATGTCTTCACCGCGCGCCTGCTCGGGCGCCATGAATCCGCTGGAGCCCAGCGCGGTACCCTCGCGGGTCAAGCGAGGCGTGGCTTTGCGGCGCCCGATGGCGATGCCGAAGTCGGCCAGACGCGGACTGCCAGCGGCGTCGAACAGCACGTTTTCCGGTTTGACGTCGCGGTGCACGATGGCGTGCGCGTGAGCATGCGCAAGTGCCTGCAGCAGCACGCGCAGGATGCCGATGATCGCGGCTTGGTCGTGGCGCAGGTCGCGGCTCGCCAGGTCGCCGTTGGGCAGGTGCGGCATGACGTAGAACAGCTGGCCGTTGTCCAGCCGTCCCACTTCGTGGATGCCCACGATGCCCGGATGCTCCAGGCGGGCAATGATCCGCGCCTCGTGCTCGAAGCGCGCCGCGTGGGTGAGGTTCTCGCTGGACGCTGGAGCCATCAGCTTGATCGCCACCGGGCGATCAAGCGAGAGCTGACGGGCCAGATAGACCGTCGCCATGCCGCCACGCCCGATGCGGGACTCGATCCGGTAGCCGGCGATAATCGGCGCCGCGGCGGCGTCGATCAGCTCGGAATTGGCGTCGGACTCATGCATTCACAGCGCGTGTTGTCCGCGACGGCAGCAGGGCACGCGAGAATAAGCCACCCGATGCGCGGTCGGTAGCCTCGCGGGTGAAAACCGCGGACCTACTTCTGCTGCCAGGCCCCGCCAGCGCTCTGGTACCACCAGCCAGCGCGCGCGCTCGCGATCCACTGACGGGCAAAGATCTCGCGGATCTGAGCCTCCCACTCAGGATGGCCATTGGCCACCGCGATTTCCCGATAGACCGCGTTGCGGTCACGGTTGTCATCGGCCAGCGCCTGGTTGAGCGCGGCACGATCACGCAAACCGACCTTGGTGGCGTCGCGCAGCACAATCAGCCCATCGCCAGAAAAGCCCAGCGCGCCGCTGTCGAAGCCTGCTGACAGCGGCGACTTGAAGCGCTCAGCCATGCGGTCCTGGATGGCCTTGATGGCGGGCGTCCGGATCGAGATATCGGCGCCTTGCGCATGTGCGTCGGCGATGAAGAAGGCGAGCAGACCAAGACCCGGTGAACCCTCCTCGGCGGCCGCCGGCGGTTCGGCCGGAGCTGTCGGGGCGGCACTGTCGCCAATCACCTTCTCAACGAACTCGCGTGCCGCTTCTTCAGCCTCGGCGGCGGGAAAATAGACGTTGATCGTGACGCAGGCCGAAAGAATCAGACCGGTGGTCAGGAGTGCCGCCAGTTGTTTGCGCATGGGTGCTCCAAGAGAGTGAAGTGGGACAGCATCGCGACTACTCGACACGCAGCGCCTGGCCTTCGGTGACCGCCTTCAGGCGCGCCACCAGCACCGGCCAATCAACCTGTCGCTGAAATCCATTGACGGTGATTCGCGGCAGGCCGGAGCCTTCCACGACAGTGTAGCCAGCGGCAGATGAACCCGGCTCGGTAGGCTCGGCGCCGCCGCGGATTCCGCTCATCGTACAGACGGTATTCGCAAGCCGGCAGCCGAGTTCGATTCGGCTGTAGCCAAAGGTGTCGAACAGGCGCATTGCGGTGCCCTGCAAACCACCGGCGAGGCCGCCACCAACACGCGACAGATCGTTGACCGCCCGCTGACTGATGCGCCGCGGCACGCCCGACCGCTTGACCGTGGCGAAATGGGCATCGAACGCCACTGGCTGCCAGTCAATGAGGCGCAGCGCGCGGATGTCGCCATCGAGCCGTCCGCTGATCTCGCCAAACCCAAAGGCCGCCGTAAGCGGCTGCAGATCAAGCTCACGCAGCGTGACATTGGCGCTCAGGGTGGGCGCGACCCCGAACGGACGCTCCAGCTGCAGCGCGTCAACCATCACCTTGCCGTCGAACAGATCGATCGCAAGGCCACCGTCCAGACTCAGCGTGCCGCGGACATAGCGCGCCTGCGGCAGCCTGCCACCGAGGCGGCCCTCAAATCGCGGCCAGCCAAGCTGCTCGCTGAGCCGCGCCATGTCGATCCGCTCCAACTGCAGGGCCAGCTGCAGTCCACCGGGTGATTCCGCCGGCAGCGTCTGCGGCGACCAGCGGAACTGCTGCAGTTCGACCGTTCCATCCAGCAGCGCGACCTGCAGCGGCGCCGCGAGCCGCAGATCTCCGGATCGGCTGCTGGCCTCGATGCGGGCTGGCCCCAGCGGTATGCCGTAGACCTGCGCTGCCTGCCAATCCAGACGCGTGGGCTGCTCCGTGGCGCCTCGGGTCCATCGGGCATCGCCATCAAGACCGTCAAGACCGACGCGACCATCGCCGCTGGCAAGCTGGACCTGAGTGAGACGCAGACTTGCGGCGGTCAGTTGGTCGCCTGCGGCAGCGATTTCGAGCGCCATCTGGCCGCTGGCGGTGAACGCGGGCAGGCCGACGCCTGCCAACCAAGCGCGGGCGTAGCGCTCGACGAAGTCTACGAGCCGACCGCTGCGGACGTTCAATTGTCCACTGGGTCGCCAGCCCGACTCGGCCGGCACGAGCACGCCGCTGGCATCAATCTCCAGCACATCCGCGTCGCGCCAACGCAGGCCATCAATGCGCCAGTCGCTGGCATCACCCGCCGTCATCTGGAGCTCAAAGCGAATTGGGGTTTCCGGCAGCGCGATGTAGACCGCCCCGGCCAGCAGCTCAGCGCCGCGCAAGGTGAGGTCAAGAGACACCTCGGTGGCAGGGGCGAACCGCGCTGTCACGGAGCCCGCAGCACTGAGCTCAGCGGCGGCGACACTGCCGTCGTCGGTATCCAGCCCCAGCGACGTTAGCGTCAGCGGTCCACTCAGGCCGGGCGGGTCGGCGTGGATTGCCAGCGTCGCATCCAGCGTGCCGGTGGTGAAACCGGCTTCCGGCCAAGCGGCGTGCAGCAGCGGTTGCAGCCAGTCAAGGGGGACCTGGCTGGCAGTGATGGAAGGCTCGGCGGCGCCGGAGCGGGCTGCATCCAGCCGCAGTGATGCCGGGCCTTGCGACAGCTGCGCGCCAAGCGCGTCTGCGCCCAACGTCAGCTGCAAATTGCCGCGGGCCAGATTTGACGCGTCAACATGGCCGGGGCAGCGCCATTCGCCACCCGCTCGGCTTAGCGAGCAGACAATCCGGAGCTTGGCGAACGTAAGTCCCAACGAGGCGACACTGACCAGCTTTGCCTCCACCCGCAGCTCGCCGTGAGCCGCGCCGTCCGGCCAGTCCAGCTGCAGCGTGACGCCTTCGACGTGAGCGTCGCCGCTGCGCAGGTGCTCCGCGGCAGCCCGCAGCTGCGCGGCCGCCGCAGCGCCGGGCAGCAGTGCGCCCACGGCCAGCACGTACTTGATGAAGCGAGGCGCGCCATGCATTCTCCCAGCATAGTCGCCACACCGGTCGGGAGGTAAGCATGAACCTGCTGCTGGCTGAAGACGATCCGGTGAGCAGGTCGTTCCTGATGGAGGTGCTGAGCACCGCCGGCCATCGGGTAAGCGCCTGCGGCGACGGTCCGGCGGCCTTGTCTGAAGCCATCGACGCCCCGTTCGATCTGCTGCTGCTCGACCTCAACCTCCCAGGACTGCGGGCCGATCAGCTGCTCAGCCGGCTGCGCTCTACTCCCGACGCGGCCAATGCACTGACGCCGGCGATTGTGCTGACGGCAGATCTCGATCCACAACGGCACCGCGACCTGCTCGCCGCCGGCTTTGCGAGGGCGGCCAGCAAGCCGTTGACGGTCGCCGAGCTGCTGGCGCTGATCGCAGGACAGCAGGGCCAGGAGATGACGCAGGTCGCCGCCGAGTCGAGTGCGCTGCCTGACTGGGATGATGCGGCCGCATTGCTCGCGCTGGGCGGCAACCGACGCGCGCTCGACTCGCTGCGCGGCCTGTTCCGCCTTGAGCTTGCTACCCAGCGGCAGCGACTTGCGACTGCGCTGGCCAGCGGCGAATGCGAGGTCGCGGCCGGCGAACTCCATCGCCTGCGTGCCGCCTGCGGCTTCTGCGGCGCGGCGCGTCTGGGCGCACTGGCCAGAGGCATCGGGGCCGTGCTGGAGGCTGGCTGCAATCCCGCCAAAGGCGACATCGCGTGTCTCGATGCAGCGTTCGCGACGCTGCTTCAGTCCGAGGTGGCGCCGACAGCGGGCGGAGTTGGTTGATCTGGCGAAGTCACGAGTGCACGACCCGGTGTGCGCCGCGCGCCGCGCTCCACCTCGGCGAGGATGCGCCAGGAACGCAACTCGTGACCGCCCAGACGCCAGCCGATCAGCCGCCGCATAAGCTGGCGCAGTTCGGTCAGCTCGGACGCCGCCGGTGCCTGATCGTGCGCCAGCGCCAGCAGCGCCAGCCCACTGACCGCTTCAGGCCAACCGTTCCGCACGGCGATTGGGCCGCGCTCAGGATCGACCCGATAGCGCCCAGCAGGGTCGATCGGTGCACCGGAAACCGCATCCACCTCCAGCGGCAGTCCGTAGCCCAACGCCTCCAGCAAATCGCGCTCGAAGCGGCGCAGCGTCCACGCCAACCCGGCTTCATCCTCCAGCGCGTTGACGCACAGCGCGTATTTCCAGAACAGCGCCGAATGCGGCACATTTCGCGGCAGCAGCCGCAGCAGCAGTTCGTTGATGTAGAAGGCCGACAGCAGCGGCCGCCCACTGAGCGCCAGCGCACTGGCCTGGATGTCAGCCGATGCCAACATGGGCAGCTCGCCACGACCGCGCAGCTGCAGGAGCACCGGCTGCAACGGCTGCAGGGCGGCTCGAACCGGCTGTGCACGAGCGCCACGAACACCGCGAGCCACAAAGCCGACCCGTCCGTCGTTCAAGGTCAGCGCATCGACCATCAGGCTGGTTTCCCGATAGGGCGTGGCGTGCAGAATCCAAGCCGGCTGCGGCTCACCCGGCGTCACTGCCGCCTCCGCACAGATCAGCCCTGGTAGCCGAACCGTCGCAGCTGCGCTTCGTCATCCGACCAGTTGTCGCGAACCTTGCACCACAGCTCAAGAAAGACCTTGCGGTCCAGCAGCTGCTCGATCGCAAGTCGGGCCGACTGCCCGATGGCGCGCATCTGCGCGCCCGCTGCGCCCACCACGATGGCCTTCTGTCCCTCCCGCTCGACCCAGACCACCGCGCTTATCCGCAGCAGTCGACCGTCTTCCTTGAACTGGCTGATCTCCACCGTGCTGACGTACGGCAGCTCGTCGCCAAGCTGACGCATCAGCTGCTCGCGGATAAGCTCGGCGACCAGAAACCGCTCGCTGCGGTCGGTTACCTCATCTTCGCCATAAAGCGGCTCGCCTTCAGGCAGCATCCGCAGCAATGCTGCCTGCAGGTCCTCCAGCCCCTGCCCTTTGCGGGCCGACAGGGGGAACACTTCGACAAATCCGCGCCCCTCGCTGACCTTCGCGATGTAGGGCAGCAGGGTGCTCTTGTCCTTGATCTTGTCGACCTTGTTCAGCACCAGCACCATCGGCACGCCGCTTTTGCGCAGTGCTTCATAGGCGCGCTCATCGTCTTCGCGCCACTGGCCGGCTTCGACCACCAGCAGGCCTACATCGACGCCCTCAATAGCGCCAGTGGCGGCCCGATTCATGTAGCGATTCATCGCCCGCTTGCCGGCGGCGTGCAGGCCGGGCGTGTCGGCATAGATGATCTGCCCACCGGCCACGGTGGCAATCCCGAGTATGCGATGGCGGGTCGTTTGCGGACGCGGCGAGACGATGCTGATGCGATAGCCGACCAACCCGTTGACCAGGGTGGACTTGCCGACATTGGGTCGGCCGATCACCGCGACCATGCCGCATCGTTGAGCTACGTGGTTGGGTGCGGCCATAGGTCTGTCTCAATCTCGCGCAACAGGTGGGCGGCGGCTGCCTGCTCGGCAATGCGACGCGAAGGGCCCTCACCTTCGCCGACCCGAGCAGGTTCGGCGATGGTGCAGCGGGCGCGAAAAATGCGGCAATGCTCTTCGCCCAGGGTGTCGACCAGTGAATACTCCGGCAGCGCCAGTTGGCGCGCCTGCAGCCACTCCTGCAGCTGGGTTTTGGCGTCCTTCTCGACACCTCCAGTCTGCAGACCATCGATCAGCGGCGCAAACCAGTCGAGCACGCGCTCACGGCAGGCGTCGAACCCGGCGTCCAGAAAGATGGCGCCGATGATCGCCTCAAGCGCATCGGCAAGAATCGAGTCGCGCCGGTGGCCACCGCTCTTGAGTTCGCCCGGACCAAGCGCCACGTGCTCACCCACCCCGAGTCGGCGCGCCACGTCGGCCAGAGACGACTCGCGAACCAGCGCCGCGCGGCCGCGGGTCAAGTCTCCCTCATCGGCCCGCGGCCAGCGCTCAAACAATGCGCTGGCCGCAATGAAGTTCAGCACGGAATCACCAAGAAACTCGAGGCGCTCGTTGTTGCGCGCGCCCAGACTGCGGTGGGTCAAAGCGCGCTGCAGCAGCTGCGGATCGGAGAAGGTGTGGCCGAATGCGGTCTCGGCCACTGGCCTACTTCGCAAGGTTCACGGTGTGCTCGAACTTCGCCACAAAATCGACGTTTGACATCAAGGGCCGCCGGACTTCGTACTTGATGTTGACGTTGTAGCCCTGATTGCGGTCGAACGTGATGTGTTCCGGGCGGACGCTTTCGACATAGGAAATCTGGAACCGCCGACCCAGCCGATCACGGACCTGGGCAGGCGTCATCTGGGCCGAATTCGGCTCATCTCTGAGGCCTTCCATGTCGCTCTTTACGCTGTAGTACTCGGCGTAGACCGGAAACAGCCGCATGACCAGAAATGCAAAGAAGCCCACCACCGCAAGGAGCATGACGAATCCAAGCAAAGTGATGCCCCGCTGATACTGGTAGCCGCGCATGAAAATCCCCCTGGTTCGGTGCGGACGCACTGTTGCGCCGTGCCCTAGTGTATGACGGTTCCAAGCCGTCCGAAATCGACACCGCCGTTCCGGCCATCCCAGTTCATCCAGACCACGAAGGCCTTGCCGACCAGGTTGCGCTCGGGGACAAAGCCCCAGAAGCGACTGTCCTCGGAGTTATCGCGGTTGTCGCCCATGACGAAGTAGTGTCCCTCTGGCACGCTCCAGCTGCCCTCGCCGGCCCCACCGAAATGCGCATTGGGTCGGATCAATATCTGGTGCTCAGCCTCACCGAGCCCCTCACGCTTCAGTTCGCTGCCGGTCATGTCGCGACCGCTGCCGACGCCGACGTAACGGCCTTCATCCTTGGCTACAACCTCCGCGCCATTGATGAACAGGCGCTTGCCTTCGTACCTGACCTGGTCGCCGGGCAGGCCAACCACGCGCTTGATGTAATCCTGCGAGGTATCGCGAGGAAAGCGGAACACCACCACATCACCGCGGGCCGGCTCACCGAGCGGAACGAACTTCAGATCCAGCACCGGCAGCTTCAGGCCGTAGCTGAACTTGTTGACCAGTATGAAATCGCCGATCAGCAGGGTCGGCATCATCGAACTGGATGGAATCCGGAACGGCTCGGCCAGAAACGAGCGGATGATCAGAACGATGAAAATCACCGGAAAGAACGAGCGCGCGTACTCGACGATCAAGGGCTCCTTGCGCGCCTCAACAGCACCTCCCGGAACGCCAGCCACCGCGGACCCGGCAAGGCGTGCCTTGGCAAAGAACAGCGCGTCGATCAGCCAGATGACCCCGGTGAGGGCGGCCAGGGACACCAGCACGGCAGCAAAATCGACGCTCACGAAGTAGTCCCTGCGAGTGGAAGTGAAGAGAAGAGTCCGTGCCGGGAGCAGGTGACGCTGAGGCGAGCGGAAGCAATCATTTGGAATCCACCTGCAGCACGGCCAGGAAGGCCTCCTGCGGAATCTCCACGCGACCCACCCGCTTCATCCGCTTCTTGCCGGCCTTTTGCTTTTCGAGCAGCTTGCGCTTGCGCGAAACATCACCGCCGTAGCACTTGGCAAGCACGTTTTTGCGCAGCGCCTTGACGGTTGATCGGGAAATGATCTGCGCTCCAACCGCCGACTGGATCGCTACATCGAACATCTGCCGTGGAATCAGCTCGCGCATCTTCTCGCACACATCGCGCCCGCGCCGCTCGGCGGCGGCGCGATGGATGATGGTCGAGAGCGCGTCGACCCGATCGCCGTTGATCAACAGATCAAGCCGCACAAACGGACCTGCCTCGAAGCGGACGAAGTGGTAGTCCAGCGAGGCGTAGCCGCGGCTGACCGATTTCAGCTTGTCGAAAAAATCCAGCACGACCTCCGCCATCGGCAGCTCATAGGAAATCTGCACCTGGCTGCCCAGGTACTGAATGCCGCTCTGCGAGCCGCGCTTGTCCTCGCACAGCTTGATGATGGCGCCAACGTAGTCGGGTGGCGTCAGGATGTTGGCGAGGATGATCGGCTCGCGGATTTCCAGCACCTTCGGCCCCGGCGGCAGCTTGGCCGGGTTGTCCAGCGCAACGACCTGATTGTCGCTGGTCAGCAGCTGGTAGATGACGGTCGGCGCAGTGGTCACCAGATCCAGATCGTATTCGCGCTCGAGTCGCTCCTGGACGATCTCCATGTGCAGCAGGCCGAGGAATCCGCAGCGAAAGCCAAAGCCCATTGCCTCCGACGACTCCGGCTCAAAGCGCATCGCCGCGTCGTTGAGCTTCAGCTTCTCCAGCGCCTCACGCAGATTCGGATAGTCGTCGGCATCGACCGGAAACAGGCCCGCGAATACTCTCGGCTGCATCTCCTGGAAGCCGGGCAACGGCTCCAACGCCGGGTTGCTGGCGAGCGTCAGGGTGTCGCCCACCGGCGCACCGTGGACGTCCTTGATCGACGCAGTCACCCAGCCAACCTCGCCCGGACCCAGCCGGCCAGTGACCTTGCGCTTGGGCGTGAACACGCCGGCCTGATCGACCTGATGCACGCGACCGGTAGTCATCACCTTGATCTTGTCGCCGGTCTTGATCTCACCCTGCATCACGCGCACCAGCGAGACCACGCCCAGGTAATTGTCGAACCACGAGTCGATGATGAGCGCCTGCAGCTGATCGCTGCCGCGCGGAGTGGGCGGCGGGATGCGCGCAACGATCGCTTCGAGAACGTCGCGCACGTTGAGTCCGGTCTTGGCGCTGACCTCGATCGCGTGCTCGGCATCGATGCCGATCACCGCTTCGATCTCCTTCTTGACTTTCTCGCAGTCGGCCGTCGGCAGATCGATCTTGTTCAGCACCGGCACCACTTCCAGCCCCATTTCGACCGCCGTGTAGCAATTGGCGACCGACTGCGCTTCAACGCCCTGCGCCGCGTCAACCACCAGCAGCGCGCCCTCGCAGGCAGCCAGTGATCGGCTCACCTCGTAGCTGAAGTCGACGTGCCCCGGCGTATCAATGAAATTGAGCTGGTAGGTGAGCCCGTCGAGCGCCACATAGGGCAGCGAGACCGACTGCGCCTTGATGGTGATGCCGCGCTCGCGCTCGATCGGATTCGAGTCGAGCACCTGCTCCTCCATCTCGCGCGCCTGCAGGCCACCGCAGATCTGGATGATGCGGTCGGCGAGCGTGGACTTGCCGTGGTCGACGTGGGCGATGATCGAAAAATTGCGGATCTGCTGCATGAAGTACGTGGGTCACCCGAAACGAACGTATGGACCGCACAGTCTTGCCAGCCAGGCGGCTTGCACCCGGCAACAGCCGTACAGCGGGATCGGGAGGCGCGCCGCGCGCGCCTCCCGGCAGATCAACCCCGCATTATCCCACAGCTGCGCCGGTCAGGCCGGCGGGTCCCAGAGGGTCACGGTCTCGGCTAGCCGACCTTCTCCGGGGCGGCAATGGTCACGAACTGGCTGACATCGCCACGCCGAACCAGCAGCATCACGGGCTGACCTGGCTTGACATCCTTGAGCGCCGAGTTGAGATCGCTCACCGACCCGATCGGCTTGCGTGCGGCCATCAGGATCACGTCACCGCGCTGCAGGCCCGCTCGTTGGCCGGCTGGGCCAAGAATGCGCGCCAGCACCACGCCTTCGTCGGCGGGAAGTCCCAGCGCATCGCGCTGCTCACCGGTCAGGTCTTCCACCACCAGACCCAGCGGATTTCCCGCGATCGTGTCGGCATCGACCCGCGCCTTCGAGGCCAATGCCGGCGCGCGCTCCAACTCACCAATTGTCACCGGAACATCGAGGTTCTTGCCGTCGCGAAAGATCGTCAGGCTCACACGCGAGCCGGGCGCAGTCGCGCCAACCAGCGGTGGAAGCTCGCCCGAGCGGGCGATCTCGGTGCCTTCAAAGGCGACGATCACATCGCCACGCTTCAACCCGGCCTTTTGACCGGCAGAGTTCTCCGAGAAGCCGGTCACCAGCGCACCACCCGGTCGCGGCAAGCCAAGCGCCTCCGCGTCAGCACGCTGCACCTCCTGAATGTTGACCCCAAGCAGACCACGCGCCACGTAGCCCTTCGACTTCAGCTGGTCAACCGCATTCATCGCCACTTCGATCGGAATGGCGAAGCTGACGCCCATGAAGCCACCGGTATTGGAAAAGATCTGCGAGTTGATGCCGACTACCCGCCCGGAAGTATCCAGCAGTGGCCCACCCGAGTTGCCGCGATTGATAGCCACATCGGTCTGGATGAAGGGAACATATTGCTGACCGGTCATCTGCGAAGTGCGACCCACGGCACTGACGATGCCGGCAGTAACCGACTGTTCGAAGCCAAAAGGTGAGCCAATCGCCACTACCCATTGGCCGCGCTTGAGCGCCTGCGAACTGCCCAACTGCAGCGACGGCAGGCCCTCGGCCTTGATCTTGAGCAGCGCCACGTCGCTGTTTTCGTCACTGCCGATCACGCTGGCCGCCAGCTCGCGGCGATCCGACAGCCGCACAAACACTTCATCGGCGCCATCGATCACGTGATGGTTGGTCAGCAAGAAGCCATCGGCGCTGATGATGAAACCGGTGCCCATCGAGGTGCTCTCGCGGGGCATCTGCGGCATGCCAGGCTGGTCAAAGAATCGCCGGAAAAGCTCCGGCATCTCGTCGGGATCGCCGCCCGGCGACAGCTGCCGCACAGCACTGGCCGACCGGGTCGCCGAGATGTTGACGACGGCCGGGCTGACGTCCTCGACCAGCTGGGTGAAATCAGGGAGTGCGGCCGTCGCCTGGGTGCTTGCCAAAGCAACAATCAGTGCCACGGCGTACCGCTGGGACAGAACTTTCAACACGGTCAGTATCCTCGCGCGCGTGATGGATGGGCATTGGACCAAAGTGGAGTCCGGAGAAAGCGGAAGCGCGCTCAAGTTAACGCGCTCAACGTCAAGGGCTTGACAGCACCCGTGCCCGGCATACCGGCTTGGAACGGTGTTTGGACGCGCGCAGCCCAAGCAAAGTTCCCGCGGCGGCTCCCAGCGCTGTGCCAATGTCGGCGTGTCCGATCAGCGGTGCGGTGGCCAGCCAGCCGGCCACCGAGCCCAGCAGCAATCCGGCCAGGGGAATGCCATAGCCAGTTACCGCCTCGCGGCGCAAAGCGGATTCCTCCAGCGACAGCTTCGCCATACTTCCCACGACGACGCTGCCGTCGAATTGTTCGCGCCTGAGCACGACCTCGGTGTCGTTCGAGGCAAACAGCGCGCAACGCCCGCCGCAGCCGCTGCAGCCCTCGCAGGGCTGCGGCGACGCGGTCAGCCAGACCTGGTCGTGTTCGATCCGCGCCACCCGGCAGAGTCGCTCAATGCTCACGACCGCACCTCAGGGTCCATGCAAAGCAGAAAAGACCTAGCCCGCATGTTTCATGAATTCGCGCGATGATCGCGCAGGATGTTGTTCGCACAGGAGACTACCGAAGGAGCGGCGTAGCGGGCCATACGACCGACTGAGGTAGTCTCCTGTGCGGACAAGAGACAAGCGAGGGCGCGCGAGAT
>JBBRBN010000036.1:0-38157 GCA_038205755.1 Lysobacterales bacterium
ACCGTTCCACCGGGTTCTGGCCTTTACCGACTTCCGCGTGCAGCCATCACGCTGCCAGCGGGTCAATCATCTGCAGAAAGGGAAAGCGCGCAAAGCCGGTCTCGCGGCTCACGATGCGGCTGATGGCGTGCTCACGCATCGGTACCGCGCTGTGCAGGTCGTGAACGATGTTGCTTGCCGGGCGCTGCTGCCCGGTCAGGCTGACGTCGAGCACGTCACGGTGACGCTCACCTGCGCTCATCACTGAAGCCGCGATCTGCACGTTGGGTTGCCTGAGTTCGGGTGCGTGGAATGCGGCGTTGATCATCTGGTCAGCCCGCAACGGGGCTCTCCCGTTGGCGGATAGGAGCCCAAGACCGCAGGTTGCTTACGCAGCGCCCGAACTGACCAGGAATAACCTTCCGTTATAAGCGGGTGAGCGGCGCCCGGTTGTCGCGGCGGTCGGCGCGTGTTTGGATAGGACTTTCGGCGCGCGCGATGCGCCCCCTGGACGGGACCCCGGCATGATCTACGACAGCATCCTCGACACCATCGGCCGCACGCCGGTGGTGCGCATCAACCGGCTGGCGCCAGCGGGCGTGACCGTATACGTGAAGATCGAGGCGTTCAACCCGATGTCCTCGGTCAAGGACCGGCTGGCGCTGGCAATCATCCTGGATGCGGAGCAGCACGGACTGCTGAAACCTGGCCAGACCGTGGTGGAGGCCACGTCGGGCAATACCGGCGTCGCGCTGGCCATGGTGTGCGCGGCGCGCGGCTATCCGTTTGTCGCGTTCATGTCGGAAACCTTTTCGATCGAGCGCCGCAAGCTGATGCGCGGACTGGGCGCCAAGGTCATCCTGACCCCAGCTGCCGAGCGCGCCACCGGCATGGTGCGGCGGGCCAAGGAGTTTTCCGAGAAGCACGGTGCGTTTTTGGCCCGGCAGTTCGAGAACCCGGCCAATCCGGCGTGGCACCGCAGCACCACGGGTCCAGAGATCCTGCTCGATTTCGCCGGCAAGCGGCTGGACTGGTTTGTGACTGGGTACGGCACGGGCGGCACCATCACTGGTGCTGGCGAGGTGCTCAAGCTGGCCCGACCCGACATCCAGATCGCCGTCACCGAGCCGGCCGGGGCGGCGCTGCTGGCGGGCAACGAGTGGAAGCCGCACAAGATCCAGGGCTGGACGCCGGACTTCATTCCCGCGGTGCTCAATCGCGACATCTTCGACCGCAACGTACCGATCGATGACGTGCTGGCGCGCGACACATCACGGGCGCTGGCGCACCAGGAAGGCATCTTCGTGGGCATCTCGGCCGGCGCCACCTTCGCCGCCGCGCTTGAAGTGGCGAGGTCGCTGGAGCCCGGCAGCGTGGTGCTGGCGATGCTGCCTGACACCGGCGAGCGCTATCTCTCGACCTTTCTTTTCGAAGGCGTCAACGAGGGCTCCGACGACGACTGGCTGGCGGCGCTGGACGCTGCCGTCTGAGTCGACGTTCACGGCCCCGCCCGCCCACGCACCCCACGCGTCGCTTGGGCCAGCGGACCCCGTAGGGCGTCGACAGTTTCGGCCTCGACCGCTCAGCGGGTTGGCGCGCTAGCGGCCACCTCCGGCGGTGATTCGCACACGGGTGCGGCGCCGTCCACGGCGGGAACGCTGCTGTCGCACTGCGGCTCTGGGGCGCGTGATCGAGCGGCGCGGGTTCGACGCAGACCATCGCTGGCGTAGATTGCCAGCGCCAGCCAGATGCAGCCGAAGCCCACGGCCTGCAGCGCGCCGAACGACTCACCCAGAATCAGCACGCCACACAGCAGCTGCAGGGTTGGCGCGATGTACTGCAGGATGCCGGCAAGGGAATACGGTATGCGGCGGGCGCCGTAGGCGAAGCCGATCAGCGGCAGAGCGGTCAGCAAGCCGCCGACGATCAGCAGCGCGTCGATCCCGCGGGTGCTGCCGGCAAACGCGCCCTGGCCGCTCAGCTGCGCCCAGATCAACCAGCCCAGCGCGAGTGGAAACAGCATCAGATTCTCGACCGCAAGGCCGGGCACGGCGTCGACCGCGGCGACCTTTCTGATCAGTCCGTAGACGGCAAAGCTGCCGGCCAGGGCCAGCGCAATCCACGGCGGTTGACCCTGCACCAGCGCCAGCCACAGGACGCCCAGCGCCGCCAGCGCCACCGCGGCCCACTGCGCGCGGTTGAGCCGCTCGCCCAGCACCAGAACACCAATCAGGACGTTGACCAGCGGGTTGATGAAATAGCCGAGACTGGCCTCGACCACCCGCCCGTTGGTCACCGCCCAGATATAGATACCCCAGTTCACGCTGATCAGCACGCTGCTGACGAACAGCATCCGCCCAACCCGTGGTCCCGACAGCGCAGAACGCAGCCAGCCGCTGCCCTCGCGCAGCCACAGATAGCCGATCACGAAGACCCCACACCAGATCACCCGGTGGGCAATGATCTGCAGCGCCGGCACCGACTTCAGCAAATGCCAGTAGAGCGGAAACAGCCCCCACATGCCAAAGGCCAGCAGTGCGGCCAGCAGACCGCGGCGGTCGATGGAATCGGGGGTGGTCATGAGCATTCGCTGACGGAGAGGCGACATTGTCGCCCGAGCGTCGCGCCAACAGCGGCAACTGCGGCAACTGCGTCAATTCACGTCACAGCGGCGGCGGCGCGGGCAACGGTGCAGCGTGAATCAGGCGCGCGACCACGCTATCGTGGACAGCTCGACCCGACTGGAGCGCCAGCCATGCCCTGCAACCCCCAGCTACTGACTGGCGTCGAGCTGTTTGAGCACCTGGACGACGAAGGTCGCGGGCAGCTGGCGCAGGCAATCGAATCGCGCTCACTGGAGGCAGGCGAGGTGCTGTTCAACGCCGGCGAACCCGGCGACGCCTTGTTTATCGTCAAGAGTGGGCAGATTGAGCTGTTCATCAAGGACAAGGTCGGCCAGAAGATCGCGCTGGCCATCGCCGGCGTCAGCGAAGTGTTCGGTGAGCTGGCGCTGCTCGACCGCGGCGCGCGCACCGCCACTGCGGTGGCGCTGGTCGACAGCGAGCTGCTGGAGCTTGATCGCGGCGACCTGCTGATGTTGTTTCGCAAAACGCCGGACGCCGCACTGCAGCTGCTGGCGGCAATGGGCCACATGACGCGCAAGGCCGACGAGCTGCTGAAATCGCGCGTTTCGCGCAACGTGAATGTCGAAGTGCAGGAAGTCCAGAGCGCCTTCGAGCGCATCGCTGACTGGATCTCGTGGTTCAGCGGATCGATGGCGTTCCTGATGTTGAACGCCCTGTGGTTCGCGATCTGGATCGGCCTCAACACCCTGCCGCTCGGGATCGAGCCATTTGATCCCTATCCGTTCGGCCTGCTGACCATGATTGTCTCGCTGGAGGCGATTTTCCTGTCCTGCTTCGTGCTGCTCAGCCAGAGCCGACAGGCGGCCAAGGATCGGGTCCGCTCGGATATCGAGTACGAGATCAACGTCAAGGCCGAGCTTGAAGTGGCTCATCTGCATGAGAAAACCGACTGCATTCACAGCGAGGTGCTGAAAGGCTTCCATCGGCTGCAGCAGCAGCTGGCGCAGCTCGGTGCGGACAACAGCAGGCGCCCCTGAGCGCCGGCCGCGGGGCCAGCCGACCCGACCGCATCCTGCTGCGGCCGGGTCAACCGGTCAGGCCAGCGGACGCAGCAGCGACATCTGCAGCTCGACGCGCTTGACCTCCCGCAACATGCGGCTGGTTTCAAGATGCATGCCCATGAAGGTCTTGGAAATGCCCATGGCCTGAAACAGCAGCAGCGCCAGCACGCCCCATTTCACCGCCAGCAGCGCGTCCACCGCGACGTAGACCTGCCAGCCGGCGTACAGCGCTCCGGCAAAGGCCAGCAGCGTCGCCGCGTTGACCAGCCACACCACCCACGCCCAAGGCCCACGAAACAGCCCAAAGGCCTGGGCGAGGTAGCCGGGTTCGACATGCTGCTGCAGCAGCGCCTGGTCCTCGGCCGACAGCGCCTGTTCGATCAACTGGTCAATCCGGTTCATGTTCAGCTCCTTCCAGCGCGGCGCGGATCTTCTGTCGCGCATGCATAAGCCGGGTCTTTACCGTGCCCGGTGGAACGTCAAGCGCGACGGCAATCTCCGCCACGCTCAGGTTTTCGATGTAGAAAAGTGCCATCGCCGCGCGCTGGGAGGCCGGCAGGCAGCTCAGCGCCCGCCCGACCTGGGCCAGATCAACCGATTGCTCGCCTGCGTTCGAATCGGTCGGCGCGAGCGTCTGCTCGGCCAACAGCGCCTCGCCGGTCTGCCGCTCACGGTCGGCCCGTTTGAACTGCAGTTGACAGCGACGGGTCACGATGCGGAACGCCCAGCACGGAAACGCCCGCGCATCCTGCAGCCGGATCAGTCCGCGCATGATCTGCATCCAGGCGTCCTGCACCACGTCAGCGGCCCGCTCCGGATGGCCCAGCACGCGCCAGGCATGCCGCCACAGCCGCGGCTGCCAGCGCACCACCAGCCGCTGCCAGGCCAGCCGGTCACCGCCTTGCGCCGCGATCACCAGGTACTCGTCGAGAATTTGTTCGCTGCTGCGTTGCACGTTGGCGAGCCGTTTTGACCAGAGTCTGCAGACAAGGTGGGGCAACGCCAGAGACCGGTTCAATGGGTGCGCTTCGGATCGCGGGCCGCCCGGGCTGTCACCCGATCTGCGCACCCGGTTACCATCATTGCCCCCGACCGGACCGCCGCCCCGATGCCCTTGCGCGTTGCCCTTGCCCAGTTCGACTTCCCGGTTGGCGCAGTGACCGACAACGCCCAACGCATTGCCGCCATGATCGCCCAGGCGCGCGACGTGCATGGTGCCGACGTGGTGCTGTTCCCGGAGCTGGCGCTGTCGGGCTATCCGCCGGAAGACCTGCTGCTGCGACCGAGCTTTCTGCAGGCCTGTCAGTCAGCGCTGCTCGGGCTCGCCGCGCAGACGCGCGACGTCGTCGCCGTAGTCGGTCATCCACAGGCCGTGGGCGGCGTGGTCTACAACGCGCTGAGCGTGCTCCGCGATGGCCGCATCGAGCTGACCTACCGCAAGCGCGAACTTCCCAACTATGCGGTCTTCGACGAGCGCCGCTATTTCACCACCGGCGACGCGCCGGCCTGCATCGAGGTGGCGGGCGTGCGGATTGGCGTGCTGGTCTGCGAGGATCTGTGGCACGCCCGGCCGTTGCGCGAAACCGCAGCCGCCGGCGCACAGCTGGTTCTGGTGGCCAACGCCTCGCCGTATGAGGCCGACAAGCCGGCCGAGCGCGATCGGTTGCTGCGACTGCGGGCCGGCGAAAACGCGGTCGCGATTGCTTATGTCAACGTCGTCGGTGGCCAGGACGAGCTGATTTTCGATGGCGCCTCGGTGCTGGCCGATGCCGACGGCCACGAGCACCCGGCAGCGGAAGCCTTTGCTGACCTGTGGCTGGTGGCGGACTTCGACCCCGACAGCGGCCGCTGGCAGCAGGTGCTGTGGCGACCGGAGACGGACGAGTCGCGGCTGTCCCTCACCTATCGCGCGCTGGTTCGCGGCACCCGCGACTACCTGCACAAGAATGGCTTTCGGCGCGCGCTGCTCGGGCTATCGGGCGGCATCGACTCGGCGCTGGTGCTGGCCGTCGCGGTGGATGCGCTGGGCGCCGCGAATGTGCACGCCGTGCGGCTGCCGGCGCGCTACACCTCGAGCCTGAGCAACGACCTCGCCGACGAGCAGGCGCAGCGACTGGGCGTCGTGCTGTCGAGCATCTCGATCGAGCCCGCCTTCAGCGGCTTTCTGGCCGCGCTGGAGCCGAGCTTTGCCGGACTGGCCGGCGATGTGACAGAAGAGAACCTGCAGTCGCGCTGCCGCGGCGCCACCCTGATGGCGCTCTCGAACAAGACCGGCGCCATGCTGCTGACCACCGGCAACAAGAGCGAATATGCGGTGGGCTACGCCACCATCTAC
Organism: Lysobacterales bacterium; assembly: GCA_038205755.1. Lineage (GTDB taxonomy): Bacteria > Pseudomonadota > Gammaproteobacteria > Xanthomonadales > Xanthomonadaceae > JANNWF01. The sequence goes on from JBBRBN010000036.1 coordinate 5,961, forward strand.
GGCGACATGTGCGGCGGCTATGCGCCGATCAAGGACGTCTACAAGACCGACGTGGTCGCGCTCAGCCGCTGGCGCAATGCGCAGGGCTGGGCGATCCCGCCGGCCGTGATCGAGCGCCCGCCCACCGCCGAGCTGCGCGAGAACCAGCTCGACCAGGACTCGTTGCCGCCCTACGACGTGCTCGACGCCATCCTCGAGCGCTTCGTCGACCGCGACCTGTCGCGCGCCGAGATCATTGCCGAGGGGTTTGATGAGGCAACCGTGCGGCGGGTCGTGCAGATGGTGTTCGTCAACGAATGGAAACGCCGGCAGTCGGCGCCTGGCCCCAAGGTTTCGCGTCGGGCCTTTGGCCGCGAGCGTCGCTACCCGATAACCTCAGGCTGGCGGTGACCGGACCCTCAGCTCGGCGTTGGCCGGCGCTGTCCTGGGGAATCGCGGCAGTCGCCTACGCGCTGCTGCACACCGGCCTGCTCGACAACCCGGGCTATTTCAGTCATGACGAACTGCAGTGGGCCGCGCGCGCCGACGTCAGCAGCATTGCTCTGCTGCCGTGGGAGGGCTGGACGGCATTCGAGACCTTCCAGTACCGGCCGCTGACCTTCAACCTCTGGCTGCTGATCAGCCATGTTCTGTTCGACCAGCCCAGGCTGTATCACGCGCTCTGGCTGGCGCTGGGCTTCGCCAACGCGGGGCTGCTGTACGCCTGCCTGCGCGGTCTGCAGGTCGCGCCGCGGCAGGCGGCAGCGGGGTCGGCGGCGTTCGCCCTCAGTCCCTATGCCGTCTACGTGCACGGCTGGACGGCAACGCTGGCCGATCTGCTATGGGTTGGCGCCGCGCTCGCTGGGCTGGCGCTGCTGCTGCGCTTACCGCGCCAGAGCCGCTGGCTGGCCGCACTGCTGGGACTGGTCGGCAGCAGCGTGGCCCTGTTGTCAAAGGAGGCGGGGCTGGCCATTTTGCCGCTGCTCGTGCTGGGCTGGCTTTTCAGCGCGCGCGACTCCCGCTGGCGCTTCGCCGTGCTGGGCAGTGCGCTTCCAACGCTTGCCTACCTTGGACTGCGGCTGCCAACGCTGCTGTTCGCGCCGCGTCCAGAGGGTGCCTACGGATGGTCGCTGCTGTCACCTCCGCTGCGCTGGGCAGAGATGCAGCTGTACCCGTTCATGCCGACCGCGCTGGAGTTTTCCAGCGTGGCCAACGGTTCGCTGGCGCGACTTGGGGTGGCCTTGGCGCTGGCTATGGCGATTGGAATTGCGAGCTGGACTGCGAACCGCCGGATCGGCTTCATCCACCTGGTCGGCGGCGCCATTGCGATGGGCCCGGCGTTGCTGCTGCACACCGGCTACCCGCAGTATGGCTATGGCTTTGCCGCGCTGTGCTGCGGCTGCCTGGCCTGCGCCTGGCCGCAGATCGGCCGCGCCGGCCGCGTGGCGGTCGGGCTGGCGCTGCTGGTGTCGATCTGGCACGGACTCAACGTGCAGCGCGAGCTGAACCGCATCGGTCAGCTGCAGGCGCGCTTCTCACCCCAACTTGCCGCTGCGCTGAGCGGGCACCCGGTCGATGGTCCGCTGCGCATTGCGCCCGAGGTGAGCGCAGACACCGGGATATACCGGCGCCTGACGCAGCCGGTCCACAGCTACGCTGGGGTGCTGATCGAAGCCCGCGTCGAAGTGGTCGAACTGCAGCAGCCGCACGCCGCGCGGATCAGCGCGGACGGCACGATGAAAATTCGGACCGGGTCGCCGGAATCACCGTGACCTGACAGCGCGTCGGACTTGGCCCGGCCGCGCTGCAAATCCGTCTGCGCGGCCCGAGTGTGCAAAAAAAGCGCGCGCCGCCAATTCCTGGCCCATAGCGCTGCTGTGGGCCTGCGAGTCGTCGTTGTCTGTCCTCACCCAGCCAGCAATCGCCTCGGCGGGCTACGTCCGACAGGCTGCCAGGACGCGCTTCAGCTGCTGCGGTTGTCGGCCAGCGGAATCAGCTTGCGCCACAGTCCGCGGCGCTCCGGCCAGTCGCCGGTGAAATACGCGTGCTGCGGCTCATTCGCGCGCAGCACCCGCAGCGCGTCTTCCGAAAGCGTGTCCTGGCCCAGGCGCCGATAGCTCTCTGCCATCACCGCCAGTGCATCGCCCTGGTAGGTCGACTGCGGAAAGAACTCGATGATGTATTGCCCGCGCTTGGCTGCGGCAACCCAAGCGCCGCGGCGCAGGTAGTACTTGGCCACGTTGATTTCATGCTTGGCCAGCTGGTTGCGCACATGCACCATGCGCTGACGCGCGTCTACCGAATAACGGCTGTTGGGGTAGCGGCGAATCAGCTCGGCGAAGTCGTTGAAGCTCTGCCGCAGGCTGCTCTGGTCGCGCTGGCTGCTGTCGATCCGGGCCAGACGATCAAGCAGGGCGCCGCCGCTGTCGAAATTGACCACCGCCCGCAGGTAGTAGGCGTAATCGATGTGCGGATGGGTCGGATAGGTCTTGATGAAGCGGTTCAGCGTCGAAAGGGCCTCCTCGCCCTTCGACGCGCGGAACTGCACAAACGCCAACTCGAGCTGCGACTGCTCGGTATAGGGACCAAACGGGAATCGCGCAATCAGGCGCTTGTAGTAGCGCTCGGCGCGCGCCGTGTTGTTGTTGCGCAGCGCCTGCTTGGCGACGTCGTACATCGGCTCGACGGCAAGCGTCTCAAGCGGATCATCCCGATCAAAAAAGCGACCGCAGCCGGAGACAACAACGAGTAGCGCAAGCAGCGCGAGCAGGCGCAACAGGCCGGAATGTCGGATCATGAGGGTCCGGAGAAGAGTGGGGGTCGCCGCGACGGCGAACGCACGATGATAGCCCATGCCGCCGCGGCCCTCCATTAAGCATTGCTCCCATGAACGGACTTCGAACAGCCGACAGCGACACGGAAGACGCTGGCACCGGGGAGCTGACCCGCGTCAGCCACGTCGCCATTGCCGGGAATGACCTCGCCGGACTGCGCGCCGATCAGGCCGCCGCCAAGCTGTTTCCCGACTACTCGCGGGCGCGGCTTAGCGAGTGGATCAAGCGCGGCGAGCTGCTGATCGACGGTCGCCAGCGGCGGCCGCGCGACAGCCTGCACGGCGGCGAGCGGCTTGCGATCGACGCCCAGATCCAGAGCGTAGGCGATGCCCGGCCCGAGGCCATTTCGCTGACTGTGCTGTTTGAAGACGGCGATCTGCTGATTCTGGACAAGCCGGCCGGTCTGGTCGTGCATCCGGGCGCCGGCAACCCGACCGGGACGCTGGTAAATGCCCTGCTCAATCTCGACCCGGCCCTGGCCGCCCTGCCCCGTGCCGGCATCGTTCATCGGCTGGACAAGGAAACCTCCGGCTGTCTGGTGGTGGCGCGCACGCTGCGCGCCCACGCTTCGCTGGTCGCGATGTTGGCGCAGCGCACCATCCACCGTCAGTACGAGGCCATCGTGCAGGGTGAGCCGGTGTCCGGAGGCCGCGTCGATGCGCCGATTGGCCGCCACCCGGTTGATCGCCTTCGGATGGCGGTGGTCGAAGAGGGGCGACCGGCGGTCAGTCACTACCGGATAAGGGAGCGCTTCCGCGGCTTCTCCAGCCTGCAGGTCACTCTGGAAACCGGCCGGACGCATCAGATCCGCGTGCACATGGCGCATTTGCGGCTGCCGCTGCTGGGCGATCCGCTGTACGGCGCCAGCTTGCGCCTGCCGCGCGCCGCCAGCGCCGAGCTGGCGACCACGCTGCGCGGCTTCCGGCGGCAGGCGCTGCACGCCGAGCGGCTGCAGTTCACCCACCCGTTCAGCGGCGCCGGGATCGAGGCGCAGGCGCCGCGACCGGCCGACCTGCAGGCGCTGGTGGAGGCCCTGCGCGCCGACCTGGTGTCTGCGGCCGGATGATGGCCTCGCCGCTGCTGCAGGCGGACTGGTTGGCGCCGCCCGGCGTTCGCGCACTGTCCACGCTGCGCCGTGGCGAAGGAGTTGGCATTTCGGCAGCGCCTTTTGATGACTTCAATCTGGGCGACCGCTGCGGTGACGACCCGACTGCCGTCGCCGCCAATCGACGGGCGCTGCACGACATGCTGGCCTTGCCGTCCTCGCCGCACTGGCTGCGCCAGGTGCACGGCACTGCGGTGTACGTCGCAAACCCCACACTCCCCTGTAGCAGCGCCGCTCGGCGCGATGCTGCAGGCACGGTTGTGGCTGCGCCCACGGAAGCCCCGCCGAACGCGATTCCGGAGGCCGATGCCGCCGTCACGCGGCAGGTCGGCGAAGTGCTGGCGATCCTCGCCGCGGACTGCCTCCCCGTGCTGTTCTGTGCTGACGATGGCAGCGAGATCGCCGCCGCCCACGCCGGTTGGCGCGGCCTTGCTGGCGGTGTGCTTGAGGCAACACTAGCGGCCATGCACACCCGGCCCGCAGATGTAGCGGCGTGGCTGGGGCCTGCGGCTGGCCCGGGCGCCTACGAAGTCGGCGCCGAGGTGCGCGACGCCTTCGTCAGCGCCAACCCGGAAGCGGCTGCGGCGTTTGCGCCGACCCGACCCGGGCACTGGCGATGCGACCTCTACCAGCTCGCCCGTCTTCGCCTTCGCTGGGCGGGCGTGCACAGCGTCCACGGCGGCCAGCACTGCACGATCAGCGACCCACGGCGCTTTTTCTCGCATCGTCGCGACGGCCTCAGCGGGCGGATGGCGTCGCTGATCTGGATTGAACCCGCCAGCGCCTGACGCGTCGCGATCCAGCGTGCAGCGCACAGACGCGCGATTTGACATCGCTCAAGGTAGCGCTCCGCCACCGCTGCCATCCTTGCCTTGGTCTGGTTGAATAGCCGGGTGAAGGCCCGCATCTCCCGGTCCATTGCGGCAATTACCGCCTCGCTTTCGGAGTCATTCCATGCGCATGGACAAACTTACCTCGCGCTTCCAGCAGGCGCTCAGCGACGCCCAGTCGCTGGCGGTTGGCCGCGACCACAATCTGATCGAGCCGGCGCATCTCCTGCTCGCTCTGGTCGATCAGCAGGGCGGCAGCAGCAAGCCGCTGCTGTCGCAGTCCGGCGTCAACGTCGCCGCACTGCGCCAACGGGTCACCGAAACGCTCGACAAGCTGCCCAAGGTCAGCGGCCAAGCTGGCAACATCAGCCTTGGCAACGATCTCTCGCGGTTGCTCAATGTCACTGACAAGCTGGCGCAGCAGCGCGGCGACCAGTTCATTGCCAGCGAGCTGTTCGTGCTGGCATGCCTGGACGACAAGGGCGAGCTGGGCGCCGCGCTGAAAGCCGCCGGCGCTCAGAAAGCCGCCATCGAGCGCGGCATCGACGCGCTGCGCGGGGGCCAGAAGGTCGACGAGCCGAATGCCGAAGAGGCGCGCCAGGCGCTTGAAAAGTACACGGTTGACCTTACCGCCCGCGCCGAGGCTGGCAAGCTTGATCCGGTCATCGGCCGCGACGAGGAGATCCGCCGCACCATCCAGGTGCTGCAGCGGCGCACCAAGAACAACCCGGTGCTGATCGGCGAACCCGGCGTCGGCAAGACGGCGATTGCCGAAGGACTGGCGCAGCGCATCGTCAACGGCGAAGTGCCTGAGGGCATGAAAAACAAGCGCGTGCTGTCGCTCGACATGGGCGCACTGATTGCCGGCGCCAAGTTTCGCGGTGACTTCGAGGAGCGCCTGAAGGGCGTGCTCAACGACCTCGCCAAGCAGGAAGGCCAGGTCATCCTGTTTATCGACGAGCTGCACACCATGGTCGGTGCCGGCAAGGCCGAGGGCTCGATGGATGCCGGCAACATGCTCAAGCCCGCGCTCGCCCGCGGTGAGCTGCACTGCATCGGCGCCACCACGCTGGACGAGTACCGCAAGTACGTCGAAAAGGACGCCGCGCTGGAGCGTCGCTTCCAGAAGGTCTTCGTCGGCGAGCCATCGGTCGAGGACACCATCGCCATCCTGCGCGGCCTCAAGGAGCGCTATGCCGTGCACCACGGCGTCGAGATCACCGATCCGGCGATCGTCGCTGCGGCGACGCTGGCGCACCGCTACATTGCCGATCGCCAGCTCCCGGACAAGGCCATCGACCTGATGGACGAGGCGGCCAGCCGCATCCGCATGGAGATCGACTCCAAGCCGGAGGAGATGGATCGCAAGGAGCGCCGGCTGATCCAGCTGAAGATCCAGCGCGAGGCGCTGAAGAAGGAGAAAGACAAGGAGTCGAAGCAGCGCCTGGCTGACCTCGAGGCCGAAATCGCCGTCCTCGAACGCGACTATAACGACCTGGAAGAGGTCTGGAAGGCAGAGAAGGCGGCGGTCGCCGGCACCGCGAAAATCAAGGAGCAGATCGAGCAGCTCAAGACCGAACTGGAATCGGCGCACCGCCGACAGGATCTGCAGCGCGCGTCCGAAATCCAGTACGGCCAGCTGCCGCAGCTGGAGCGTGACCTGGTGGCAGCCGCCGACAGCGAGCAGAAGGGTTTCAAGCTGCTGCAACAGCGGGTCACCGCCGAGGAGATCGCCCAAGTCGTATCGCGCTGGACCGGTATCCCGGTTAGCAAGATGCTCGAAGGCGAGCGCGAAAAGCTGTTGAAGATGGAGGATGCGCTGCACGGCCGGGTGATTGGCCAGCACGAGGCGGTCAAGGCGGTGTCTGACGCCATCCGACGCTCGCGCGCCGGGCTGTCGGACCCGAACCGCCCGAATGGCTCGTTCCTGTTTCTGGGCCCGACCGGCGTCGGCAAGACCGAGCTGTGCAAGGCGCTGGCCGAGTTCCTGTTCGACAGCAACGACGCCATGGTGCGCATCGACATGAGCGAGTTCATGGAAAAGCACTCGGTAGCCCGGCTGATCGGCGCACCGCCGGGCTATGTCGGCTATGAGGAGGGTGGCTACCTGACCGAGGCGGTGCGCCGCCGGCCCTACTCGGTGCTGCTGCTCGACGAGGTCGAAAAGGCGCATCCGGACGTGTTCAATGTCCTGCTGCAGGTGCTCGACGACGGCCGCCTGACCGATGGCCAGGGCCGCACGGTGGACTTTCGCAACACGGTTATCGTGATGACCTCCAACCTCGGCTCACAGCTGATCCAGGAGTTCAGCGACGACAGCGCGGAGAGCTACACCAAGATGAAAGCCGCGGTGATGGGGGTCGTGCAGGCGCACTTCCGTCCCGAGTTCATCAACCGGCTTGACGAGCTGGTGGTGTTCCATCCGCTGGGTCGCAGCCAGATCCGCGAGATCGCACGGATCCAGATCGGCATGCTGGCCAAGCGGCTCGGCGAGCGCCAGCTGCAGATCGAGCTGACTGACAGCGCCCTCGAGCTGCTGGGCAACGCCGGCTTCGACCCGGTGTATGGCGCGCGACCGCTCAAGCGAGCGATCCAGCAGCAGCTGGAAAACCCGCTGGCGACGCGCATCCTGTCTGGCACCTACGTCAGCGGCGACCTCATCCGGGTCGACGCCAAGGGCGCCGCGCTGGTGTTCGAGCGCGGCTGACGTCCGAACTCGAACGCCGCGCCGGGGCGTGCTCCGGCGCGGCCATAACACGGCCTGCACGCCGCAGCGCTCCCAATAGACCCTCCTGTTCCCGCCCTGATCGCATGAACGCCAGCACGACTCGTCTGTTCCAGCGCCTGATCGTCGCCGCATTTGCGGCGCTTGGGCTGGGTGGCTGCATGAACATGGGCGACCGCAGCCAACCGATACCGACCCTCACGATCACCGGCAGTGGCAGTGGCGGTGTCGACGTCCGGACCCTCGTCATCGTCCTGCCGGGCCGCGGCGACAACGTCGAAGTAATGCAGTCGTTCGGCGTCGCCCAGGCCATTCAGGCGGGTTGGCCGGAAGTGGACGTGCAGCTGACCAGCGCCACGCTCGGTTACTACCTTGACGGCGGGCTGGCCGCGCGGGCGCGCGAGCAGCTGATCGCCCCCGCCCGTGCGCAGGGCTATCAACGCCTGATTCTCATGGGTGCCTCGATGGGCGGCATGGGCAGCGTGATCGTGGATGAGGCCAACCCGGACGTCTTCGATCACGTGGTGCTGATGGCGCCGTACCTCGGCAAGCGCAAACTGCTGCGCGAGATCATCGACGCCGGAGGCATTGCTGCCTGGCAACCCGGCCCAAAGCCCGCCAGCGTTGACAGCAGCACCTTTCAGCGTGAGCTGTGGCGCCACATCCAGTCCTGGAGCCGCGACCCGCAGGCGCGCGCGCGCGTCTGGCTGGCCTACGGCGAAGCAGATCGCCTGGCATCCACGGTGCCGGTAATCGCGCCGGCGCTCGCACCCGAGCAGATTCTGGCGCGGCCGGGCGGCCACAAGTGGGTGGTATGGAACGCGGCCGCCACCGAGGTATTCGCCCAGCTTCGGGCAAAGGCTTTGGCTCCCTGAGCCGAGTCAGCTCCCACCCAGCAAAGAAAATCCAGTGAATTTTCCAGCAAGGGGTTGACAAGCCTACGTGTTGCATAGCAGCATCGGCGCCATGTTGTTCGCCGCCGCCGCCGCCACCGCCCTCTTCGCCCTGCTGGCTGTCCGCTCGCCGGGCGCGCTGGTGCTTCCGCTTGTACTTATTCGCCGACATCGGTGCGGAGCGGATGCGTAGGGCCTGAGCGACACGAAGACCCAGAAATCCGAAACCCCGCACCGGGCAACCCGTGCGGGGTTTCTCGTTTCCGGGGCCGCCGAATCAAGAAATCCCGCGCACGCGGTGCCTCCTGCCACTGCCCCACTTACCCACTTACCCACTGGCCCTGCGACCATGCACAGCGACGCCATCAAGACCGGCCCCGACCGCGCCCCCGCCCGCGCCATGCTGCGCGCCACCGGCCTCGATGACGCCGCCATCGCGCGGCCGCTGATCGCGGTGGTGCACTCGTGGTCGGACGTCAGCCCGTGCAATATCAATCTCCGCGATCTGGCGCAGGACGTTCGCGCTGGCATCCTGGCGGCTGGCGGCACGCCCGTCGAGTTCAACACCATCGCGGTAACCGATGGCATTGCGATGGGCACCAGCGGCATGCGGGCATCGCTGGCCAGCCGCGAAACCATCGCCGACTCGATCGAGCTGGTGGTCCGTGGCCATTGCCTGGACGGCCTGGTCGTTCTGTGCGGCTGCGACAAGACCATTCCGGCGGCGGCGATGGCATTGGCGCGGCTCGACCTGCCCGGCCTGATGCTCTACGGAGGAAGCATCCTGCCCGGCTGCCACAAGGGCCAGAACATCACCATCCAGGAAGTCTTCGAGGCGGTTGGCGCCCACGCCGCCGGCCGCATCGACGACGCCGAGCTGGCGGCCATCGAGAAGACCGCCTGTCCCGGCGCCGGCGCCTGCGGTGGCCAGTTCACCGCCAACACCATGGCGCTGGCGACGACGTTCCTGGGCTTGGCCCCGATGGGCCTGAACGACATTCCGGCGACCGACCCGGCCAAGCGGCCGGCCGCTCGCGCGTGCGGCGAGCGGGTCATGCAGCTGGTCCGCGACAACGCCTGCGCGCGCAGTTTTCTGAGTGTCGACGCCTTCCGCAATGCGGCGACCACAGTCACCGCTACCGCCGGCTCGACCAATGCCATCCTGCATCTGATCGCGATTGCCCGCGAGGCCGGCATCGACTTTCCTCTCGACCAGTTCGACAGCATCAGCCGCGCCACGCCAGTGATTGCCGATTTGAAGCCCGGCGGTCGCTACATGGCCCCGGACATGCATCTGGCCGGCGGTTCGCGACTGCTCGGCGCACGACTGCGCGACGCCGGCCTGCTGATCGACCAGCCCACCGTCAGCGGCAACACGCTGTTTGCTGAGCTCGACAACGCGACCGAACGCGACGGCCAGAAAGTCATCCTGAGTGCTGCGCAGCCATTGAAGGCGCGCGGCGGCTTTGGCGTGCTGTACGGCAACCTGGCGCCAGAAGGCTGCGTGGTGAAGCTGGCCGGTCACGACACCCTGAAGTTTGCCGGACCGGCACGGGTGTTCGATTCCGAGGAAGCCTGCTTCGCCGCCGTCCAGCAGCGCGCAATCGGCGCCGGCGACGTGGTGGTGATCCGCGGCGAAGGCCCGGTCGGTGGGCCGGGCATGCGCGAGATGCTGGCGGTCACCGCCGCGCTGGTGGGCCAGGGTCTGGGTGGAGAAGTCGCGCTGATCACTGATGGCCGGTTCTCGGGCGCCACGCACGGCTTCATGGTTGGCCACATCTGCCCGGAAGCGGCGCTCGACGGGCCGCTCGGCCGACTGGTCGACGGTGATCGCATTGTCATCGATGTCGATGCGCGGACGCTGTCTACCGATGCCGATCTGGCCAGTCGCGCTCGCCAATGGCAGCCGCCGGCGCCGCCGCCGCGCAGCGGTGTGCTGGCCAAGTTTGCGGCGACGGTCAGCTCGGCCTCGACCGGCGCCTGCACCGCATTTCCGAACGGCTGAACGCGTATCTCTGATCTGAGCGCTTGCCTGACCGTTATCGCTCTTCTTGACCCACCCCTTTCTTCTGTTGCCTACCCCATCCAAGGACCTCTGCAATGACCAAGCACTACTCCGCCGCTGACGTCAATCCCGATGTGCTGCACGGCAAAACCGTCGTGATCTATGGCTACGGCAGCCAGGGCCGCGCGCACGCACTGAATCTGCATGACAGCGGCGTGTCGGTGCTGGTCGCAGCGCGGCCGGGCAAGAGCTTCGAGCAGGCCAAGGCCGATGGCCTGGCGGTCGACACCCCGGAGAACGCCATTCCAAAGGGCGACATCATCAGCCTGCTGACCCCGGACATGATGCAGCCGGCGCTCTACGTCGAGCACGTCGCGCCGCTGGCGCGGCAGGGCGTCGCGGTGCTGTTTGCTCACGGTTTCAACGTCCACTACAAGCAGATCGATCCGCGCAAGGATCTGGACGTGATTCTGGTCGCGCCGAAGAGCCCGGGCGCGCTGGTGCGTCGTCAATATGAAGAAGGCCGCGGCGTGCCGGCGCTCATGGCGGTCTACCAGGATGCCACTGGTCATGCCAAGGAGCTGGCGCTGGCCTACGCCCACGGCATCGGCAGCACCCGCGGCGGCGTGATGGAAACCAACTTCGCCGAGGAGACCGAAACCGATCTGTTTGGCGAGCAGGCGGTGCTGTGCGGCGGCGCCACCGAACTGGTGGCCATGGGATTCGAGACGCTGGTCGAAGCCGGCTATCAGCCGGAAGTCGCCTACTTCGAGTGCCTGCACGAGCTCAAGCTGATCGTTGATCTGCTCTGGGAAGGCGGCTTTGCGCGGATGCACGAGTTCATCTCCGAAACCGCCCAGTACGGCGATCTGACCCGCGGTCCGCGGGTGGTCGACGAGCACACCCGCGAGCAGATGCGCACGGTGCTGAAGGAAATCCAGGACGGCACCTTTGCCCGCGAGTGGGTCGCCGAGCACGCGTCCGGACGCGCCAACTACAACGCGCTCAAGCAGAAAGACCTCGACCACCCCATCGAGGTGGTCGGCAAGCAGCTGCGCGCGCGCATGCCGTGGCTGGCCGAGGCCGGCAAGGCCAAGCCCGCTGCAGTTGCGCCCGTCGTAACACCGTAAGCCATTCGGCGACGCACCCCTTCGGCCCTGGAGCCAAGCGCATGAGCGACTCAGCAAGCGACTACGTCAGAATCTTCGACACCACGCTGCGCGACGGCGAGCAGTCGCCCGGCTGCTCGATGACCACGGCGCAAAAGCTGACGATGGCGTCTGCGTTGGTGGACCTTGGGGTGGATGTGATCGAAGCTGGCTTCGCCGCCGCCAGTCCGGATGACTTTGCGGCGGTGTCCGCCATCGCTGCGCAGGTCAAGGGCAGCGGCGTGGCGGCGCTGGCGCGCAGCCAGCGGCACGACATAGAGCGCGCCGCGGCAGCGCTCGAGAAAGCCGAGAAGCCGCGCATCCATGTGTTCATCGCCAGCAGCGATATCCACCTGACCCACAAGCTGCGCATGAGCCGGACCGAGGCGCTGGACGCGGCGGCGGCGGCAGTCGAGCTGGCCCGCACCTATTGCGACGACGTCGAGTTCTCGGCCGAAGACGCTTCGCGCTCCGAGCCGGCCTATCTGGCGGAGATGCTGAGCGCGGTGGTCGATGCCGGTGCCCGCACCTTGAACGTGCCCGACACCGTGGGCTACGCGATTCCCTCGCAGTACGGCGCGCTGTTCGCCTTCCTGCGTGAGCACGTGCGCGGCATCGAGAAGGCGGTACTGTCGTGCCATTGCCATGACGACCTGGGACTGGCCGTCGCCAACTCGCTGGCCGCGATCGAGAATGGCGCGCGGCAGGTCGAATGCACCATCAATGGTATCGGCGAGCGCGCCGGCAATGCGGCGCTCGAAGAGATCGTGATGGCGCTGCGCACGCGCAATCCGCATTACGGCGTCAGCACGCGCATCCGCACCCAGAAGCTGTACCCGACCTCGCGCAAGCTGGCCTCGATCACCGGCAGCCTGGTCGCCCGCAACAAGGCCCTCGTTGGCGACAACGCGTTCGCGCACGAGAGCGGCATCCATCAGCACGGCATGCTGCGCCATCGGGAAACCTACGAGATCATGGCGCCGGAAGATGTCGGTGTGTCGCGCTCGCAGCTGGTTCTTGGCAAGCACAGCGGTCGCGCGGCCTTGACTGATCGCCTGCGCGAGCTGGGCTTTGAACTGCAGGAGGCCGCGCTGAACCAGGCCTTCGCCAGCTTCAAGACGCTGGCCGACAAGAAGAAGGAAGTGTTCGACGCCGATCTGGAGGCAATCGCGCTTGGCTCGACCGGTTCTGAGACTGGTCCGTGGCGACTGTTGGCCCTGCAGATCCAGGGTGCCATCGGGCGCGATGCGGTGCCCTCGGCCAGCGTGCGCGTGGGGCACGAGGACGGCCGTATCGTGACTGAGGCGGCCGTCGGCGACGGCCCCGTGCACGCCATCTTTGCCTCGATCGAACGCGCCACCGGCGTCGACGTCACTCTCCGCCAGTATCAGGTGCGTTCGCTGTCCACCGGTGAGGATGCGCAGGGCGAAGCGCGCGTTGACGTCACCGTCGACGGCCGCGAGTATCGCGGTCGCGCGGTCAGCACCGACATTCTCGAAGCCAGCGCGCTGGCGCTGGTCGAAGTCATCAATCGAATCGAACGACGCAATGCGCTGCAGGCGCGTGAGGCGGCGGCGGCGTGAGGGGGCTCGGGGGTCAGGGCTCAGAGATCAGGGCTTAGGGCTCAAAGATCAGAGATCAGGGCTCGCGGCTCAGGGCTCGGGGAAAGCCGCTGCTCGGACACCGCGGCGCTGCCTGAGCCCTGAGCCCTCGGCCCTGCCCCGCTCCCCAACTTCCAACTTCCAAGTTTTAAGTTTTAAGTTCCAATTTCCAAGTTCCAACTTCCAATTTCCAGTTCCAATCCCTTCACCACTCCTCCCTCCCGGAGCCTCGCATGAAAACCTCCAAGTACATCTGGTTCAACGGCCGACTGGTGCCTTGGGCGGATGCATCCGTCCACGTGATGTCGCACGGCTTGCACTACGGCTCGTCGGTGTTTGAGGGCATTCGCTGCTATGCCACACCCAACGGGCCGGCGATTTTTCGCCTCGGCGATCACACCGCGCGGCTGTTCGAATCCGCGCGCATTTATCGAATGAAGCTGGCCTTCGATGAAGCGCAAATCTCCGAAGCCTGCCGCGCCACCGTGCGTGAAAACGGTCTCGGCGCGGCCTATCTGCGGCCCATCGCGTTTCGCGGATTCGCTGGCTTCGGTCTGGCAGCGCCCGAGAACGGGCCGGTGGAAGTGGCGATTGCCGCCATCGAATTTGGCGCCTATCTGGGCGAAGAAGGCCTCCGCCAAGGCATCGACGTCTGCGTATCGAGCTGGAACCGCGCGGCGCCGAACACGTTCCCGACGTCCGCCAAGGCCGGCGGCAACTATCTGAACTCCCAGCTCATCGCGCTGGAAGCCAAGCGCAACGGCTTCGCCGAGGGCATCGCGCTGTCCACCGACGGCCTGCTGTCTGAAGGCAGCGGCGAAAACCTGTTCATCATCCGCAAGGGCGTGCTGTACACGCCACCGGCCGCCGCCAGCATTCTGGTCGGCATCACCCGCGATACGGTGTTCACCTTGGCCGCCGACCTGGGGTTGAAGATCGTGGAGCAAGCGCTCCCGCGCGAAATGCTCTATCTCGCCGACGAGATCTTTCTCACGGGTACCGCGGCCGAAATCACGCCAGTGCGCTCGGTGGATCGCATGCAGATCGGTGCTGGCTGCCGTGGGCCGATCACCGGGGCGCTGCAGGAAGCGTTCTTCGGCCTGTTCGACGGCCGCACGCAGGATCGCTGGGGCTGGTTGGATCACGTCAACGCCGGCGCAGTCGCTGCCGGTGGGATCGGCGAAGCCAAACTGGTTGCGGTGGCTTGATGGACTTCTCGCGAGCGCGGGACTGCGGGCCGGGGGCTGGGGGCTTGATCGCAAGCCTGCAGTGCCGCCGACACTCCATCAATCCAGTTCTCCAGCGGTCGCCCCTGACTCGTTGAGACCACACGCCGCAGTTCCAGACGACTTCGACAGGAATCGACCCATGCGCCTCAGGCCCCAGTCCCCGGTCCCCAGCCCCGCTCCACCTCGAACAATCATCGACAAACTCTGGGACGCCCACGGCGTCCGCGCCGAAACCGCTGAAGCACCGGCGATCCTGTATGTCGATCTGCACCTGGTACACGAGGTCACGTCGCCGCAGGCGTTTTCGGAGCTGCGCGAACGTGGTCTGCGGGTGCGGCGGCCGGAGCGCACGCTGGTAACGCTGGACCATTCCACGCCGACGCTGCCGGCCGATGCCAGCGGCAAGTTGCCCTACGGCGATGCCGCGGCGGAACAGCAGGTGGCGGCGCTGGAAGCCAACTGCGCGGAGTTTGGGCTGACCTTGCACGGCTTCGGTTCGGGGTCGCGCGGCGTGGTGCACGTGATGGGCCCGGAACTGGGCGCGACCCAGCCGGGCATGACCATCGTCTGCGGCGACTCGCATACCGCCACGCACGGCGCGTTCGGCGCGCTGGCATTCGGCATCGGCACCACCGAGGTCGGCCACGTGCTGGCCACCCAATGCCTGCTGCAGCGGCGGCCAAAGACCATGGCGGTGACCGTCGACGGTCGTCTGCCGGCCGGCGTCAGCGCCAAGGATCTGATCCTGCACATCGTCGGCGCACTGGGCGTCGACGGTGGCACCGGCCACGTCATCGAGTATCGCGGCGAAGCGATCCGCGCGCTGTCGATGGAGGCACGGATGACCCTGTGCAACATGTCGATCGAAGCCGGCGCACGCGCCGGGCTGGTGGCGCCGGACCAGACCACCATCGACTGGCTGCGCGGCCGACCAATGGCGCCGCAGGGCGCCGAGTTCGATGCTGCTGCGCAGCGCTGGCAGGCGCTGGCGAGCGACACCGGTGCGCGCTTTGATCGCGAGGTCCGCGTTGATGCGTCGCAGGTTCGGCCGACCGTCACATGGGGCACCAACCCCGGCCAAGTCGTCGCCATTGACCGTGCCGTGCCGAAGGCAACCGACGCCCAAAGCGAACGTGCACTGGCCTACATGGGCTTCACCGGCGGTGACCCGCTGGTCGGGCAGAAAGTCGACGTGGTGTTCATCGGCTCCTGCACCAACGGCCGCCTGTCCGACCTGCGCGACGCCGCGGCCATTCTGCGCGGCCGTCGCGTGGCGTCGCACATCCGCATGCTGGTGGTGCCAGGCTCAGAGGCAGTCAAGCGCGACGCCGAAGCCGAGGGCCTACACCAGGTGTTCCTGGACGCCGGCGCGCAATGGCGCGAACCCGGCTGCTCGATGTGCATCGCGATGAACGGCGACCGCGTGGCATCCGGCGAACTCTGCGTCAGCACCAGCAACCGGAATTTTGAAGGGCGCCAAGGCCCCGGTGCCCGCACCGTGCTGGCCAGCCCTGCCACCGCCGCTGCCTGCGCCGTCGCCGGCCACATCGCCGACCCGCGGGACTTCGCACCCCTCACCCAAGAGAAGGCCGCCTGATGAGCGCCCATCTGATCAAACCGATCCGCCGCTTCGAGTCGCGTCTGGCGGTCATCGCCGGCGAGAACATCGACACCGACCAGATCATCCCGGCGCGCTTTCTTACCACCACGCAGCGCGCCGGCCTTGGCCGCCACTGCTTTGCCGACTGGCGCTACGACGGCAACGGCGATGAGCGTGCCGACTTTCCTCTGCACCGGCCGGAGCTGCGCGGCGCCGGCGTGCTGCTCGGCGGCCACAACTTCGGCTGCGGCAGCTCGCGCGAACACGCGCCCTGGGCACTGCTCGACCTCGGCATCCGGGCGGTGATCTCGACCCAGATCGCCGACATCTTCAAGAACAACTCGCTGAAGAACGGGCTGCTGCCGATCGTGGTTTCTGCTGCCGACTGGCAGCGTTTCGCTGCTGTCGAGGGACAGAAGATCGTGATCGATCTTGAGCGTGAGCGGGTGGAGTTGCCGGATGGCGTGGCGATTCCGTTCACGGTCGAAGGGTTTGCGCGGCAATGCCTGCTGCGTGGGGTTGATCAGTTGGGGTATTTGTTGGCGGAGGCATCGGCGATTGATGCGTTTGAGGCGCGGGTGGCGTGATGGGTTCGGCCGGGTTTGCGCCCGCGATGAAGCCGCGGGTTCGCGTCGGGCGGCAGCGGTTTTCAACAGCACGTCCTGTGCTGATGAAAACGCGCGCGCTTCCTGCGAACGCGCCTGCCGGCCTGATCTCCCGCCCGCCGCCGCTGCACAGAGGCCCCAGGTGCAAACAGCTTGCAAGCTGGCTGGCGGCTGCTTTTGCGGTCGTAGAGCCGAGCCTGCTCGGCTGCTGTGTACGGCGTCGCGCAGCGGAGCAAGCTCCGCTCTACCAGCGCTTGCAAAGCGCGGCTGTTGCTGTTGCCCTCGGGTCCCGTACACCGCGCCGAGCAGCGCAGGGCACGGCGCGAAGCGCCGCGCGATGTCCGGGTCGCCTTTCTTTTGGTTACTTTACTTTTCGTCGGGCATCCTGCCCTCCGTCCTTCGGGCCGCCGGCGGCGTTCCGGCGCGCTCCTGCGCGCCTTGTGGCGAGTCAAAAAAAGTGAATCGCACACCGCTGACCGAGCGAAGCGAAGGCGGGTGCGAAGCACCGAAGCGGGCGAAACCTTGCGACACCGCAACCACGGGCGAGAGAAGCCAGACCCTGACTTCCATCGAATCAACCTATTGAAAAGTTCACCGCAACACCAAACCGAATCCCACCAAACCTGAAAGCCGAAAATGCACTCCCACATCACCCTCCTCCCCGGCGACGGCATCGGCCCCGAAGTGATCGCCCAGGGACGCCTGCTGCTGGAAGCGATCGCCACTCAGTACGGCCACAGTTTCAGCATTGAAGAGGCCCACATCGGTGGCTGCGCGATCGATGCGTGCGGCGATCCTTTGCCGCCCGCCACCATCGCGGCCTGCCAGCGTGCTGATGCCGTGCTGCTGGGTGCGGTCGGTGGTCCGCAGTGGTCGGATCCGAATGCGCCGGTGCGGCCCGAACAGGGGCTGCTGATGCTGCGCGCAACCTTGGGCGTGTTTGCCAATCTGCGACCGGTCAAGCCGCATCCGGCCGGCGCGCACAAATCACCCATCAAGGCCGAACTGCTGGAGAACGTCGACCTGATTTTTGTTCGCGAGCTGACCGGCGGTGTCTATTTCGGAGCAAAGCAGAAGGGCGCGGACTTTGCTGTCGACGAATGCCGCTACACGGTCGCCGAGATCGAGCGCGTGACGCGGCGTGCGGCCGAGCTGGCGCGTGCGCGGCGCGGCAAGCTGACCCAGGTCGACAAGGCCAACGTGCTGGAGACCTCGCGGCTGTGGCGCAGTACGGTGACCCGGATCATGCGTGACGAGTATCCGGACGTGCAGGTCGAGCACCTGCTGGTCGATGCGATGGCAATGTATCTGCTGACCCGCCCGGCCGATTTCGACGTGATCCTGACCGAAAACCTGTTCGGTGACATCCTGACCGACGAAGCTGCCGTGCTGGCGGGCTCGATGGGTCTGCTGCCTTCGGCATCGCTGGGTGCCGGGCGCGTCGGCCTGTATGAGCCGATCCACGGCTCGGCGCCGGATATCGCCGGCAAGGGCATCGCCAATCCCTACGCCACGCTGCTTTCCGTGGCGCTGCTGCTGCGCCATTCGCTGGGTCTTGAGGCAGAGGCCGCGGCAGTCGAGGCGGCGGTATCGCAGGCACTGGACGACGGCGTGCTTACCCGCGATCTGACTGGCATCAACCCGGTCAGCACCGAAACGGCAGGCGCAGCGGTAATTGTTCGACTGCCCTCTACCGTGCTGCAGACAGCGTGAGCACCAACCCGCCGCTGACGCAAAAGCCCCTCTCCCCGCGGGAGCCGGGTGGGGGTGAGGATTCGGAATCGCTTGATCGTCCAGACGCGACGCGTCGCGATCATCCGTACCCATCCGGCATCGACGCAGACTCCGGCGAACGTGTCGCAGAGCGCGCTGCTCGTACCCTCATCCCAATCCCTCTCCCGCAGGCAGACGCACTCAACCCGGCCACCATTGATCGCGCTGCTTGGCTGCGCGCGATTCTCACCGCGCCGGTATACGACGTTGCTCGCCGCACGCCGCTCGACGCGGCGCCGCGGATTTCGCAGCGGATCGGCAACAACGTGCTGCTGAAGCGCGAGGATCTGCAGCCGGTGTTCTCGTTCAAGCTGCGCGGCGCTTATGCACGTCTGGCCCAGCTGTCGGCCGACCAGCGCGCGCGCGGGGTGCTGGCGATCTCGGCCGGCAACCACGCCCAGGGCGTGGCGCTGGGCGCGCGTCAGCTGGGCATCGACGCCACCATCGTGATGCCGGCAACGACACCACGCATCAAGGTGGAAGCGGTCGAGGCGCTGGGTGCGCGGATCGTGCTGCACGGCGACAGCTACGACGATGCGGCGACTCACGGCCGCGCGCTGGCCGAGCGCGAAGGCCGAACACTAATACATCCCTATGACGACCCGGCGGTGATTGCCGGCCAGGGCACCGTGGCGATGGAGCTGCTGGCCCAGCGGCACGGCAAGCTGGATGCCGTGTTCATTCCGGTCGGCGGCGGCGGACTGTGTGCCGGCATGTCGGTGTACCTGAAGTCGCTTGACCCCAGCATCCGGGTGATCGCGGTGGAGCCGGACGATGCCGCCTGCCTGCAGGCGGCGCTGGTCGCCGGCCAGCCGGTTCGGCTGGAGCAGATTGGTCTGTTCGTCGATGGCTGCGCGGTGCGCCAGATCGGCAGCGAGACCTTCGCGGTGCTGCGCGAATGCGTCGATGAGGTGGTCACCGTCGATGCCGATCAGGTCTGCGCCGCTATCCGCGACGTGTTCGAAGACACTCGCAGCATCGTCGAGCCGGCCGGCGCGCTGGCGGTGGCCGGCCTGAAGCGCTGGGCGACCGAGAACAGCGCGTCCGACCAGACCCTGGTCGCCATCCTGTCCGGCGCCAACATGAACTTTGATCGGCTCGGCCACATCGCCGAGCGCGCCGGGATTGGCGAACAGAACGAAGCGCTGTTCGGCGTAACGATTCCCGAGCACCCGGGCAGCTTTCTTGACTTTTGCCGCTGCATTGGCCGGCGTGCCATTACCGAGTTCAACTACCGCTTTCACGCCAGGACGGCGGCTCAGGTGTATGTCGGCGTGGCGCTGAAAGGCGGCAGCGCCGAGCGGCTGGCCGTGCGGCAGGCGCTCGAGGACGGTGGCTTTGCGGTGGCCGACTACACCGACAGCGAGGTGGCGCGGCTGCACGTTCGCCACCTGGTGGGCGGCCCAGCGTCGGGGCTGGGTCGTGAGCGGCTGTTCCGATTCGAGTTCCCCGAACGCCCGGGCGCCCTGCTGCAGTTTCTCGAAACGCTTGGCACTCGGTGGAACATCAGCCTGTTCCACTACCGCAACCACGGCGCCGCCTATGGCCGGGTGCTGGCCGGTTTCGAAGTGAACCCCATTGACGATGGCGCATTCGAGGCCGATCTGGAGCGGCTGGGCTTCTGGCGAATGGAAGAAACCGAGAATCCGGCGCTACGCCAGTTTGTGGGTTGAGCCAAGCCCGCCTGTATCCGCCTGCCTGCAGAGTGGGCGGGGGATCGGTGGCGACTCGAACCAATGGCGCGACGTTCACATGCCGCGGCTTAGCGTCTATCTCGCGGCGAGGGTCGTGATCGCCGCCAGCCTATCCGTCACCATCAGGGAGTTTGGTATGGACGCAGCATCGACCATCGCTTTGGCCAGCGCGGCACTCGGAGGAGTCCTCGCCCTGCTGAGGTTGCTGCCCCGCGCCCTTCCGCGAGCGCCTGCCTGGCAGGAGGCGCTGGTGCTGTTCTTTCTGGCATCGGCCGTTTGCGACGCGGTGGCGTGGCTCAACCTTGGCGGCACGCTGCACCTCAATGCCTACTGGCTTGCTGCCTGCTACCTGCTGATCGGAATTTGGCTGCCCGGCAGGCAGACGGCCCAGCCGCAGGCAAGCAGCCGTTGACAGGTTTTTGCGGCCGTCACCCGCGTCCGCCGCTGCAGGCACGGTAGGATTGCGGCCGCGAATTCTGCGCCTGCCAGGTCCGACATGAGCATTCTCTTTCGTCCGCTGTTGGTTCTCCTGCTGATCACGCCCGCGGCCGCGCTTGGTTGGGGCCGTGATGGTCATTCGCTGATCGGACTGCTGGCCGAGCGCCAGCTCAGCCCTGCGACACTCTCGGCCGTGCAGCAGCTCTTGGTGGACGAGGCGAATCCCACGCTGGCGGGCATCGCCAGTTGGCCCGACGCCATCCGCGGCGAAGAGGGCTGGCGCTGGACTGCACCCATGCACTACGTGAACTTTGCCGACGCGAGCTGCCTCGAGGAAAAAGCCGGTGGCTGCGCGGACCGGATGTGCGTCTTCGGCGCGATCGAGCGCTACCGGGAAGATCTGGCCGACAGTCGCCTGTCACGCGCCCAGCGCGTGGAAGCTCTGAAGTTTCTGGTTCACTTTGTCGGCGACGCCCATCAACCGCTGCACGCGGGCTATCGGCCGGATCAGGGTGGCAATCTGTTCCAGATCAACATCGACGGTGTCGGCACCAATCTGCATGCGGTCTGGGACAGTCGGGTACTGCCACTCGATTCCGGCGGGCTTGCGGCGACCGCCGATCGCCTTGCGGCGCAGCCGACATCCAGCGCTCCAGGCACCACGCCACAGCAGTGGGCGGGCGAGTCGTGTCGGCTGACCGATGATCTCGATCTATACCCCGCCCGACCCGGCACGCTGCCGACCGGCTATCTGCAGCGCATGCGCCCTTATGCCGAAGTGCGGGTAAAGCTGGCGGCCATGCGGCTCGCGCAGCTGCTCGAAGAGGCATTCGCCGAGCGCCGTTAGGCGGCGGCTGTTCACAACGGCTGTTTGACCAAGGCTTTTTGTTTCGCGACGTTGTCTCGCGACGGCCTTGCTTCACGACGGCCTTGGGGTTCGCTCAAACGCAGCGACGCGGCATTCAGAACTTCACAATGATTTCATACTTTCAGTAATTTCTGAAAGTACAATACGCCCATGAACCTACCGCCGCTGATCCAGTCGTTTGTCCTCCACTTTGGCGAGATGGGTAGCCACTGGGGCATCAACCGCACCGTCGGGCAGATCTATGCCCTTCTGTTC
Source organism: Lysobacterales bacterium (assembly GCA_038205755.1). Classification (GTDB taxonomy): domain Bacteria; phylum Pseudomonadota; class Gammaproteobacteria; order Xanthomonadales; family Xanthomonadaceae; genus JANNWF01. Next base: position 27,543 of record JBBRBN010000036.1, read on the forward strand.
GTCGCCGAGCAGCCGCTGCATGCCGATGACATCGTCGAGCAGCTGGGCGTGTCGCGCTCCAACGTCAGCATGGGGCTAAAGGAGCTGCAGGCATGGCGCCTGGTAAGGCTGTCGCACATCCCCGGCGACCGCCGCGAGTACTTCAGCGCGCCGGAGGATGTCTGGCTGATCTTCAAGACGTTGGCCGAAGAGCGCCAGCGGCGCGAGGTTGAGCCCACGCTGTCAATGCTGCGCGACGCCCTGCTCGAATCTCCCGGTTCCGTCCGCGAACGCCACGCGCAGCAGCGGATGGCGGACATGTACACCCTTATGGAACGCATGACCGAGTGGTTCGCCGATGTGCGCAAGCTGCCGCCCGAGACGCTGGTAGCGCTCATGGGGATGGGCGCCACCGTGGTCAAGCTGCTCGAGTTCAAGAACCGTCTGACCGGCGGCCCATCCAGCAAGTCATCTGAGGAAAGTTGATGGAAAGCGCGGTTGATCCGATCCTGCTGGCGCGCATCCAGTTCGCTGCCAACATCAGCTTCCACATCTTGTTTCCGAGCATCAGCATCGCGCTTACCTGGGTGCTGCTGTACTTCAAGCTGCGCTTCCTGCGCAGCGGCAGCCAGCAGTGGATGGATGCCTATCAGCTGTGGGTCAAGGTGTTCGCCCTGACCTTCGCGCTGGGCGTGGTGAGCGGCATCACCATGAGCTTCCAGTTCGGCACCAATTGGCCGGGCTACATGGAGACGGTCGGCAACATCGCCGGGCCGCTGCTCGCCTACGAAGTGCTGACGGCGTTTTTCCTCGAGGCGAGCTTCCTCGGCATCATGTTGTTCGGCCGGCAGCGGGTCGGCGAGCGCGTGCACACCCTCGCCACCGTGCTGGTGGCGCTGGGCACCACGCTGTCGGCGTTCTGGATTCTGGCGCTGAACTCGTGGATGCAGACCCCGGCAGGCTTCGAAATGATCGACGGTCAAGCGCATGCCACCGACTGGTGGGCGATCGTGTTCAGTCCATCGTTCCCCTACCGCCTTACGCATGTGCTGCTGGCCTCGGGCCTGACCACCGCTTTCCTGCTCGCGGGACTGTCGGCCTGGCAGTATCTGCGCGGAGATCGCCGGCCGGCCGTGCGTGCCGCACTGCGCACCGGCATTGGTCTGGCGGCGCTGCTGATTCCGCTGCAGATTCTGGTTGGCGACATGCACGGCCTGAATACGCTCGAGCATCAGCCGGCCAAGGTGGCGGCGATGGAAGGCGTCTGGGAGACCCAGCGCGGTGCGCCAGCACTGATCTTTGCGCTGCCCAACGAGGCGGAGCGCCGCAACGACTTCGCCATTGGCATACCCAAGCTGGCCAGCCTGATCCTCACCCATGAGCTCGACGGCGAAATCAAGGGGCTGGATGAGTTCCGAGGTGCCCATCCGCCGGTCGGCCCGGTGTTCTGGGGCTTTCGGGTCATGGTCGGGGTTGGCATGCTCATGTTGCTCACTGCCTGGAGCGCCGTGTGGCTGCTGCGGGGTGGCCGTGAGGCTCCGCGCTGGCTGCTGCGCGGGTTGGTGGCGATGACCTTTTCGGGCTGGGTGGCAACCCTGGCCGGCTGGTACGTCACCGAGATCGGCCGCCAGCCTTGGCTTGTCTACGGCGTGCTGCGCACCAGCGAAGCGGCGTCCAGCGTGCCGGCACCCTTGATAGGCATCAGTCTGAGCGCCTATCTGATGCTCTACGTCGGATTGCTTATCGCGTACATCTCGGTGCTGTTCCACCTTGCCCGCGGCGGCGGCGCGCACGCCAAACCGGCGCCCGCCAGCGAACTGGCCAACTGAGGTGCTTATGACCGATAGCGTGCTGCTGCCGCTGATCTTCACCGCGCTGATGGCGCTGGCGATGCTGATCTACGTCATCCTCGACGGCTACGATCTGGGCGTCGGCATCCTGTTGCGAGGCGCCGACGATGCCGAGAAGGACCGCATGGTCGCTTCGATCGGACCGTTCTGGGACGCCAACGAAACCTGGCTGGTGCTTGGCGTCGGGCTGCTGCTGGTGGCGTTTCCGCTGGCCCACGGAGTGATCCTCGGTGCGCTGTATCTGCCGGTCACGCTGATGCTGATCGCATTGATCCTGCGCGGCGTGGCGTTCGACTTTCGGGTCAAGGCGCATGCCGACCACAAGGCGCTGTGGAACGGCGCCTTCTTCGGCGGCTCGCTGCTCGCATCGTTCGCGCAGGGCTGGATGCTGGGCAGCTACATTCTCGGTTTTCGCAGCGACACTGTTGGCATGGCATTTGCCGCCTTCATTGGGCTCAGCCTGTGTGCGGGCTATGCGCTGCTCGGCGCCTGCTGGCTGATCATAAAGGCCGATGGCCCGCTGGTCGAAAAAGCCGTTCGCTGGGCCTACGCCAGCCTGTGGCTGACCGGACTTGGCATCGCCGCGGTAAGCCTGGCCACGCCGCTGGTCAGCCCCCGCATCTTCGAAAAGTGGTTCGCCATGCCGGGGCTGATTCTGCTGCTGCCAATCCCGCTGTTGACCGCGTTGCTGTTCGCTGCCGCCGAGTCCAGCCTGCGCAAGCTGCGCCACGATCAGGCGCGGCGCCCCTGGCTGCCGTTCGCCTGCACCGTCGGCATCTTCATGCTGGCGTTTGCCGGGCTTGCCTACAGCCTGTTCCCCTATCTGGTGATCGACAGAATCACGCTGTGGGAGGCCGCTTCGGCCCCCGAGTCGCTGGCCATCATGCTGGTTGGTGTGGTGATCACCCTGCCGGCGATCATCGGCTACACCCTGTTCACCTACAAAGTCTTCTGGGGCCGCAGTCGCGAACTCAGCTACGAGTAGCCTGCACCGGACACCCAGCCACTGGGGGCGTAGGATGGGGTCTTGCCGATCAATTGCACGGAGCCTCGATGCGCCTGCTGCGGTGACTCGCCAGCCAAGCGAGCTGAGCTGACTGACGCTGAGACACCGATCATTCTCACGCCTGGCGGCACACGCTGCCGCTACCTCTCGACAATCACAGCGCCATGTCGCACCGCCGCCGCCTGATGTCCGGGCGGATAGCGGTCATCGTCGAATAGCGAGGCTCCAATGTCTGAATCAACCCGAGCGCCAACGGTCGAAGCGTTCTTCCATGCCGACAGCGGCACCTTCAGCTACCTGGTTGGCGACGCCGCAACCGCCGCGGCGACGATCATCGACCCGGTGCTCGACTTCGATGCGCCCAGCGGCCGCATCGGCACGCAGTCGGCGCAAGCGCTGCTTGATCGTGCGACCGCGCTCAACTGGCGGATCGACTGGCTGCTGGAGACCCACGCCCACGCCGACCACCTGTCGGCCGGCCACTGGCTGCGCCAAGCGCTGCCCTTGGCGCGACTGGCCATCGGCTGCGGAATCACCGGGGTGCAGTCGCATTTCGCGCGTGTCTTCAATCTTGGCGACGATTTCCACGCCGATGGCTCGCAGTTCGATCACCTGTTCGCCGATGCCGAACGCTTCGCAGTGGGCGAGATCGAGGGCAGCATCATCGCGGTTCCTGGACATACGCCCGACAGCGTCGCCTATCTGATCGGGGATGCCCTTTTTGTCGGCGACTCGATCTTCATGCCCGACGGCGGCACCGCCCGCTGCGACTTCCCGGGTGGCGATGCGGCGACGCTGTATCGCTCAATCCAGCGTCTGCTGGCGCTGCCAGACGCGACCCGCGTACTCGTTTGCCACGACTACTGTCCGGGTGGACGCGACGCCCGCTTTGAGACCTCGATCAGCGCCCAGCGGCGCGACAACATCCACGTTGGCGGTGGCATTGACGAGGCGACCTTCGTGGCCCGCCGCAACGCCCGCGACGCAACCCTGCCGGTGCCCAAACTGATCCTGCCCGCGCTGCAGGTCAACATTCGCGGCGGCGCGCTGCCAGATACCGAGGACAACGGCGTCAGCTATTTGAAACTTCCACTTTCGATTGGCTGATCGGTCCAGGGACCGGGCCGCAGGATCCCGGCAGGCGCGTCCGCTCAACCCGAGGGGGTGAGCGCCTCGTAGACGAAGCGGAGGATTTCCGGCACGCCGACGGCGCCGCTTTGGCGGGCCAGTTCGCGACCGTTGCGGAACAGGATCAAGGTGGGAATGCTGCGCACGGCAAAGCGCGCGCCGAGTGCGGGATGGGCTTCGGTATCAACCTTGCCCAATCGCACCTGCGGCTCGATGCGCGCCGCGGCAGCATCGAACTGCGGTGCCATCGTGCGGCACGGCCCGCACCACGGCGCCCAGAAGTCGACCAGCAGCGGCAGCTCACTGCGCACGGCGTGGGCGTCAAAGCTGGTTTCATCGAGCGCCACTGGGCGACCCGCGAACAGCGCCTGCTTGCAGCGACCGCAGCGCGGATCGGCGTCCAGCCGGGCGGCCGGCAGCCGGTTCAACGCGTTGCAGTGCGGACACGCAAGCTGCAGCAACTCGCTCACGAACCCGCCTCGAAGCTCTTGTCGCCCAGCAGCACTCGACCATCGGCGTCCTTGACCGTCACTTCGACCTGGATGCCATCGCGCACGCTCTGGGTTACCACGCAGAAGTCTTCGAACTGCGCCAGGATGCGTTCCAGTTGCTCGTGGCTGCCGGCGCCCTCGGCCAGCTGCAGCTCCACCTGCGCCTTTGGAATGCGCCAGCGACCCTCGGCATTGCGCTCACTGCGGGCGGTGATGACGGTGTGCAGCGAACCTGGGGAGTTCTTGAACTTGCGCATGGCGAACAGCAGGCTGGCCGACAGGCAGTTGGCGATGGCCACCAGCAGCATGCGCGTGGGTCCGGGACCGCTGCCCGCACCCAGCGGCGCCGGCTCGTCGGTATGCAGGTCTTCCAGATCGGTACCGTCGAACTGCACGCGGAACGCATAGCCTTCCTCCAGCTGCAGGGTGACGCGGATTTCGATGGGCTCACTCATGCCGGGATTGCCTTGCGATGGAGCACCGAATAATAGAGCAGCGGAATGACCACCAGGGTCAAGACGGTCGACACCGCGATGCCAAATATCAGCGAAATCGCCAGTCCATTGAAGATCGGGTCGTCGAGAATGAACAGCGCGCCGCCCATCGCCGCCAGTGCGGTCAACAGGATCGGCTGCGCGCGCACCGCGCAGGCCTCGACCACCGCATCCGCCAAAGCGCTGCCGTCGACAAGTGCCTGGTTGATGAAGTCGACCAGCAGGATCGAGTTGCGCACGATGATGCCGGCCAGGGCAATCATGCCGATCATGCTGGTGGCGGTGAACTGCGCGCCGAGCAGGGCGTGCCCAGGCATCACCCCGATCACGGTCAGCGGGATCGGCGCCATGATCACCAGCGGCACCAGATAGCTGCGGAACTGCGCCACCACCAGCAGGTAGATCAGCAGCATGCCGACCGCGTAGGCCAGACCCATGTCACGGAAGGTCTCGAAGGTGATCTGCCACTCGCCGTCCCATTTGACTGAATAGACATCGGAAGAAGCCGGCTGGGTGAAGAAGTGCTGCTGCAGCAGATGCCCCTGAACGGGGGTATCCGCAAGTTGGCTGACGACGTCGAACATGCCGTACAGCGGACTGTCCAGCTTGCTTGCTTCGTCGGCGCTGACATAGACCACCGGCAGCAAATCCTTGTGATGGATCGCCTGCTCCCAGCCATCACGCTCGACTCGCACGACCTCTGAAAGCGCCACCAGCCTGCCGTCGCGGCCGCGCACGCGCAAGCCCAGCAGCTGGTCGATGTTGGCCTGGTCGCCGGCCGGCAGGCGCAGACGCACCGGCACCGGATACTTTGATGCGCCATCGCGCAGATAAGAGACGTCGTGTCCGGATACCGCCATCGCCAACGTCTGGGCGACCTGCGCCTGGCTGACACCCAGCCTGGCCGCGCGACCGCGGTCAAGCAGGACGCGATCACGCGGAGCGGCAGCCTCGACGCTGGTATCGACATCGACAATGCCGCTGGTCGCGCGCAGCCGCTCCGCCAGCTCGGTCGCGATGCGCCGGCTGCCGTCGATGTCGGGTCCATAGATTTCGGCGACCAGCGGCGCCATCACCGGCGGTCCCGGCGGCACTTCGACCACCTTCACCGATGCACCGAAGCGCTCGCCGATGGCGGCCAGCGTCGGACGGACGGCGCGCGCGATGTCGTGACTCTTGCGCTGGCGCTGATGACGATCAACCAGATTGACCTGCAGGTCGCCCATGTTGGCGTCGCTGCGCAGGTAGTACTGGCGCACCAGACCATTGAAGTTGATCGGCGCCGCAGTGCCTGCGTAGCCCTGCACGCTGTGCACTTCCGGCACCGCGGACAGCTCCTGTGCCAGCGCCATCAGCAGCGCATTGGTGCGTTCGAGCGTGCTGCCCTCGGGCAGATCGACCACCACCTGGAATTCCGACTTGTTGTCGAACGGCAGCATCTTCAGCACCACCAGCTGCAAGGCCGCAAGACCGAGCGCCATGACGACCAGCAGCGCCATGCCTGAGAACAGCACCAGCCGCCGCCGACCGCCGCGTGCGGGATGCAGGAAGGGACGCAGCAGGCGCTCGAAGAAACGCTGCAGGCGGGCAGCCACACCCACTTTCTGCTGCGCTGCGGTTCTGGTGCGGGTCGGCTCACGCGCAGCGTTGACGAGGTCGGATGAGTCCGGCAACTCGCTCGCGTCCAGTTCCGGCGCGCCGCGATCCGGACCGTCTCCGTGCCCCTGACGCGACAGCAGCTTCAAGGACAGCCATGGCGTCACCGTCAGCGCGATCAACAGGGAAAGCAGCATGCCGACCGAGGCGTTGATCGGAATCGGCCGCATGTATGGCCCCATCAATCCGCTGACAAACGCCATCGGCAGCAGCGCCGCGATCACCGTGAAGGTGGCAAGAATGGTCGGGCTGCCGACTTCATCGACCGCCGGCGGAATCGCCTCCAGCAGGGTCTTGCCGCCGCGACTCATATGCCGGTGGATGTTCTCCACCACCACGATGGCATCGTCCACCAGGATGCCGATCGAGAAGATCAGTGCAAACAGCGAGACCCGGTTGATGGTGAAGCCCATGGCCCAGGATGCGAACAGGGTCAGCGCCAAGGTCAGCACAACGGCGCTGCCAACCACCACCGCCTCGCGCCAGCCGAGCGCGAACAGCACCAGCAGCACCACCAGGCCGGTCGCGAAGAACAGCTTCTTGATCAGGGTTAGCGCCTTGTCGGTGGCCGTGTAGCCGTAGTCACGGGTGATCGCCAGTTCGACGCCCTCGGGAATCAGCGTGCTGCGAAAGGTCTGCAGGCGCTGCTCGATCTCCCGGGTGATGTCCGATGCATTGCTGCCCGGCAGCTTGGCGATGGCGATGGTGACCGCCGGCGCAACGCCAGTGCGCGGACCCGGCTGCCCGCTTGGCACGCTGTGCCAGACCATATTGCGCGGCAGGTCGGCGCCGCTGCGGATTGTCGCCACGTCGGTGAGATACAGCGGTCGACCGTCCTGCAATCCGATCACCAGGTCAGCCACCTGCTGCGCATCGGCAAGGTGGCTGCCGGCAGTCAGCGGCACCACGCCTTCGGCGGCGACGCGGTCACCGGCCTGGGTCACCACATTGGCAGCCGCCAGTGCGTTTGCCAGATCCTCCACCGCCATGCCGTAGGCGGCCAGCCGGGTGGCATCCAGCTCGACCAGCACAGCGCGCTGCGGCGCACCGATCGTGTAGACATCGCGGGTGCCGCGCACCCGCTTGAGTTCGGTCTCCAGCGAGTGCGCAATCTCGCCCAGCTCGGTGGCGCTGCGCGCCGGATCATCGGTCCATAGCGTGAGGGCCATCACCGGCACGTCGTCGATACCCATCGGACGCACCAGCGGCTGGCCAACGCCGAGCCCCGGCGGCACCCAATCGGCGTTGGAATAGACCTGGTTGTAAAGACGCACCAGCGCCTGTTGGCGCGGCACGCCGACCGTGAACTCGACGGTGAACGCCGCCATGCCAGGACGCGACACCGAGTAAACGTGCTTGACGCCTTCGATGGCCGCCAACGCCTGCTCGAGCGGATAGGCGACCAGGTTCTCGACATCGGCCGCTGGCGCGCCAGCAAACGGCACGAACACATTGGCCATGGTGACGTCGATCTGTGGCTCTTCCTCGCGCGGCGTGATCAGCACCGCCGCCAGCCCCAGCAGCAGGCCGGCCAGCGCCAGCACCGGAGTTAGCGGATTGGCCTGGAAGGCGCGCGCCAGCCGCCCGGAAATGCCCAGCCGCACCTCAGTCACCGCGGCTCTCCCCACGCGCCGCCGTCATGGCAGCGAGCGCCGCCACCGGATCCAACGCCACCCGCTCACCGGCATCGAGGCCAGACAGGATCTCGATGCGACCATCCTGGCGATTGCCCGGCCGCACCTGGCGCAGACCGATGCGGTTGTCGGCAGTCACCACGTACACCGCACTCAACTCACCGCGGGTCACCAGCGCAGCGCCGGGAACCAGAATACGCTCGGCCTCACCCAGCACGAATGCGACCTTGGCGGTCATGCCGGGCTGCAGGCCAGTGGCGGCTTCGGGCAGGTCCAGACGCAACCGGAAGCTGTGGCTGCCGGGATCGGCAAACGGAAAGATGGTGAGCTTCTCGGCCTCTACGCGGCGACCGTCATCAAGCAGCAGCGCGGCGCGCTGCTGGGCGCGGATCGCAGCAACTTCGCTCTGCGGCACCTCGACATTGATCCGCAGCCGATCCAGCGACAGGCCGGCCACCAGCGGCTGCCCCGGTCGCACCGTCTCGCCGACCTCGACGTGGCGCTCGGTGAGGATTCCCGAGTAGGGCGCCCGGATCACCGTGTAGTCGACCTGTTCGCCGGCCTCGCGCAGGGCCGCGCGCGCCGCCTCCAGCTGCGCCCGCGCACCGTCGCGACGCGCCGTCGCCTGGTCGAGCTGGGCCTTGGCCACCAGCCGCCGCTCGTAGACCTCGGCAATCCGCCTGTATTCCGAGGCGGCCTCGGTGTGCGCCGCCTCGGCAGCGCTCAGTGCGGCCTGGGCGCGACGCTGGCCGGACTGCTGTTCGACATCGGTGAAGCGCACCACCACGTCGCCGGCGTCGACGTAGTCGTTGACGTCGAAGGGCAGCTCGATCACGCGGCCGCCGGTCTGCGCCGACAGCGTCGCCTGGTGCACCGCCTCCACCACGCCATCCCAGACCCGCTCACGTGGCGCGCGCTCGCGCACCACGGTGAGCAGCTCAAGGTCCGGCGGTGGTAGCGCCGCCGGCGGCGGCGGCGGCGGATCGGCGCCACAGGCGACAAGCAGAAGCAGCGCAGCGCCACTGGTCAGACGCAACATGCCGATCTCCTTACTTGAACGCGCAGCCCGGCCGGAAGCCGAAGCGCGAAAACACCAAGGCAGCAGGACAAAAACCGGTGACGCTGGACTGCAGCAGGTTGAGGCCGATGAAGACGGTGAACAGCAGCCACCAGGGCGAGACGAAATGGGTCAGGGCGACGCTGATGAGGATCATGGCACCGGCGAAGGCGAGTACGGCACGGTCAAGGTTCATGGCTTTGCTCCGGGGTTCGGGGTGCGGGTTGCGGGGTGCGGGGTGCGGGGTTCGGGATTCATTTGAAGCGCTGGCGCGGTGACGCAGAAGCGGGTCCACGGTGGGGGCGGGTCGGGATCGGGCTGGGACAGGCGGGGCGCTGGGACTGGCGCGACGTGCTCTTGCGAGTCCCGACGCTCCAATCCCGAATCCCGGCTATTTCAGACGCTCGATACCCAGCGCCTTCATCACGTACTTTTCGTAGATTGGCTCCGACTTGCCCGACCGCATCTTGTGCAGGAAGTACTTTTCGAAGGCGATCTTGGCCAGGTGCACCCACTTGCCAGACCGGGTCCAGGTGACGTTGCGCGGGGGAAACTGCGGCAGGGCGACGAAGGCCATGCCGGTGTCGCCCATGTCGGCCAGGCAGACGGCGTTCCAGGTGCCCTCAAAGGTGGCCGGACGGCCCTCGAGCTCCGCCTTGATGTTCTGCACGATGGTGGTGACCATCGATTCGATCATGAAGCCGGTCTTGGGCGCGCCGGTCGGCACTGCCGTAACCTCCACCGGCGGAATCGCCACGCACACGCCGGCCGAGAATATTTCCCGGTACTTCGGACTGCGCTGATGTTTGTCGGCAATCACGAAGCCGCGCGGGTTGCAAAGACCTTCCACCTGGCGCACCGCAGCCACGCCGGTGAAGGCGGGCAGCAGCATCGAATAGCCGAAGGGCAGCAAATGCTCCTTCTTCGGCTGGCCGGCCTCGTCGTGCTCGACCACGGTCATTTCGCCCTTGCGAACCTCGGCAACCTTGGCGTTGACGATCCACTTGATGTGGCGCTGACGCATTTCGGACTCCATCAGGCCCTTGGAGTCGCCGACGCCACCCAGGCCCATGTGGCCGATATAGGGCTCGCTGCTGACGAAGGTCATCGGCACCTTGTCGCGCAAGCGCCGCTTGCGCAGGTCGGCGTCGAGAATCATCACGAATTCATAGGCCGGACCGAAGCAGCTGGCGCCCTGCACCGCGCCGACCACGATCGGACCCGGCTTCTTCAGGAATTCCTCGTAGGCCGCCCAGGCTGCACTGGCGTGGGGCGTGGTGCAGACCGACTGGGTGTGGCCGTGTTCCGGCCCGGCACCCG
>JBBRBN010000037.1:0-38012 GCA_038205755.1 Lysobacterales bacterium
GCGCGATGATCGCGCAGGATGTTGTTCGCACAGGAGACTACCGAAGGAGCGGCGTAGCGGGCCATACGACCGACTGAGGTAGTCTCCTGTGCGGACAAGAGACAAGCGAGGGCGCGCGAGATTCATGAAACATGCGGGCTAGGTGGTCGAGGCGATTGCTGGCCCGGTGTACGGCGATGAAATCAGCCTGGGCGTGCTGCTTGGCAACGTGCTCGACAACGCTGCGTTACTCGACCCGACCGGGCCGGGTGCTGGCAACAATCCGCGGCGATGCAAACGGCACCCTGCTCACGGTCGAGGACTCCGGGCCAGGGCTGGATCCTGCCCTGCACGCGCGCGTGTCTGATCGCTTCTACCGTCAGCCCGGCAGCGGCGCGGAGGGCAGCGGACTGGGTCTATCGATCGTCCGTCGTATTGCGGAACTGCATTCGGCAACCGTGGCGCTCTCGGCGTCGACCGGGTTGGGCGGCTTGTGCGTCTCGATCCGCTTTTCAGCGCCGACCAGTCCAGCTGAGGGCAGCCACGCCGGCGGCTGATTGCTGGTGCCGGCGGGTTGCCCGGCGCCAGCGCCACAGCGTGGCAGCGGTGACGCGAGCTGGACGGCCCGCGCGCGCGGTTATCCGGCGTCCTTCGGAAAGGCTGCATTCACGCGCGGACGGCCACGGTGGCGCACGCGGCATGAGCGCCCCGCTCCGGCTTGCGCGCCGGCCGCCCCGTGACTATTCACCCATTGCTCACGTTACTGTAGCGGTTCACTATCACACCACATCACAACGAGGCAGCCCTCCATGTACCGCTTTCAACTCCTGCTCACTGCCACGCTGGTGTTGGCACCGCTGGCGTCCGCGCAGGCCGGTTTCAACCTGGACTCAAAGTGCGGTCTCGAAAGCAACTACGGCATCGAGTTCGACGCTGACCGGATCGGCTTCACCCGCAAGGCCGACCACGCCGACGGCGGCGTCCGGATCGAATTCCTCGGTGGCGGGATTCGTATCGATGGCGAGGCACTGCAGCTCACGCCAGCGGACCGCCAGCGCGTCCAGCGATTTGAGAGGCAGGTCCAGGTGCTGGTGCCGGAGGTGCGCAAAATCGCCGCCGATGGCGTCGAGATCGCCTTCATCGCGCTGTCGCGCGTTGCCACCCATTTCGCCAGTGATGGCCGTCGGGATGCGCTGCTGCAGGAACTGGACGCGCTCCGACAAGAGGCGGTCCAGGTAATCGCCGAGGCCCGCTCCAACGAAGCGCTGCGCGACTCAACGCTCGAGCAACGCTTCGAAGCCGCGGTCGCGCGGATGGTGCCGGTGATTGCTGGCGAATTTGCCGCTCAGGCGGTGAGTGCAGCGATGAGCGGCGACCAGCAGGCGGTGGCGGACATTGAGCGCCGCACCAATTCGCTCGGCGGAGAGATCGAACGGTCGGTCGAAGGCGCGGCCAAGTCGCTGGAGGCGCGCGTCGCCACCCTGTGTCCGCAGTTCGAGGCGCTCGACAGGATCGAGAACAGCTTCGAGTGGCGCATGCCCGATGGCAGCCATCCACAGCTGCTCGAGTTCCGGGCGGACGGCAGCGCTCACGCAACTGACAAGGGCTGAGCCTGCCGCCGCGACCAATGAACCGGGAGCGGCGCGGCAGCCGTTCATCACAGCGCCCGGTTACATCCCGGTGCATCATCGGCGGACACCAGGCGGCGCCACTGCCGTCTTGTCCAGTCGCCTCACGCCGGAGAGTCCGCCATGCGCCATCTGCTCGCCCTGCTGCTTCTGCTGCCACTGCTTGCCCGCGCCGACGTGCACAGCGAGGTACTCAACTGGACCGTCGACGGGGTCGAGTTCAGCGGTTACCTGGTCTACACCAAGGGCGGCGAGCCGCGTCCTGGCGTGGTGATGGTCCCGAACTGGATGGGCGTCAACGACGCGGCGCTGGCCAAGGCCAAGGCGGTCGCGGCCGATGGCTATGTCGTGCTGCTGGCCGACGTCTATGGCAGCAGCGTGCGGCCGACCAACGCCACCGAGGCCGGCGCTGCCGCGGCCGAAGCCTATTCGGACCGCGCGCGCCTGCGCAAACGCGCCGCGGCCGCCGCTGACCTGCTCAAGGCGCAGCCCGAAGGCGTGCCCGTGCAGCGTGACGCGATCAGCGCCATCGGCTTCTGCTTTGGCGGCGCCACCGCGCTGGAGCTGGCCCGCAGCGGCTACGACCTCGACGCCGCGGTCAGCTTCCACGGCGGCCTCGCCACCAGCCTGCCGGCCGCGCCCGATGCGATCAAGGCCAGGCTGCTGGTGCTCAATGGCGCCGACGACAGCTACGTCAAGCCGGACGAAATCGCCGCCTTCGAGACCGAGATGCGCGCCGCCGGCGCCGACTGGCAATTTGTCAACTTCGCCGGTGCCGTGCACTGCTTCGCCGAAGCCGACGCCAACTCTCCGCCCGGCTGCGTCTATCACGAGCGCTCGGCCAAGCGCGCGTTCCGGCTGATGAATGCGCATCTGGCGGAAGCTGCAGGCGGCTGAGGCGCTTACCGCGCTGCCGCGAGCGTCAATCCGTGGATCAACGCTCGATCAGGCAGACGGTGCGGCGTCGATCATGACATTTCGTGAAGGCGGCGCCGGCTAGACTCCGGAGACCTTAGCCAGCAACTCGATCATTCGTGCAAGCAGACGCAGCGGTCGATCACGCGCTGGCCAGGCTCCGGGCTGAACTGGAGCCGGCACTCAATACGCTGGTGCCGCTGCTGCATGCGGATCTGCGCCGGCTGGCGGCGTCGCAACGACGCCGCTTCGCCACGCCGCCGACGCTGAACACCACGGCGGTGGTTAACGAGCTCTATCTGAAGCTGGTGCAGAGCGAAGGCGTAAACGTCAGCGGCCGGCGACATTTCTTCGCCCTGGCAGCACTCGCGATGCGACAGATTCTCAGCGATCACGCCCGCCGGCGGTTGGCATCGCCGGTCGACGCCAGCGCCGCCCTGGTCGATGTCGCCAGCGAGGATGTCAGTCTGATCCTTGAAGTTGATGACGCCCTCAAGCGGCTGGAAGCGGTCAACCCCAGACTGGCCCAGGTTGTCACCTGTCGCTGGTTTGGAGGATTCACCGAGGAGGAGACCGCTGAAATCCTTGGCGTTACCGATCGTACCGTGCGACGCGACTGGGAAAAGGCCAAGGCGTGGCTGGGCGCGGAGCTGGGTAGCGCGTGAGCGGATTTCTCGAGGGGCTCTCGAAGGACCAGATGTGCGCGCTGGATGGCCTACTGGACGAGGTGCTGGACGCCCTGCCGGAAGCGCGCGAAGCACTCCTGCTGCGCATCGCAGCCGCTCAACCGGACCTTGCGGAACCGCTGGGCCGGATGCTCGGCAGCCTCCAGGGCGACTCACCACTGCAGCGCTCTCCGGTGCATCGCGCAGAGCACATCCCGCAGAGCGCTGCCGTTCACGAGCTTGCGCCCGGCAGTCGTCTGGGACCGTGGCGCATCGAGACGCTGGCAGGCCGGGGCGGCATGGCCTCGGTGTATCGCGCACATCGCGACGACGGCAGCTTTGCCATGACGGTTGCAGTCAAGCTGCTGCAAAGCGATGCCGCGCGCCAGGCCGAGCGCTTCCAGCGCGAGCGCGACCTGCTGGCGCGTTTGGATCATCCGCACATTGCGCGATTGATCGACGGCGGCCTGTCGAAGACTGGCACACCCTACCTGGTGATGAGCTGGGTCGACGGCGAGGATCTCGATGTTCATCTGCAGCGGGCAAAGCTGCCGCTCGCTGCACGACTGGCGCTCTTCAAGCAGATCGGCGGGGCGGTCGCCTATGCGCACCAGCAGCTGGTGGTGCATCGCGACCTGAAGCCAGGCAACGTCCGGGTGACCCCGGACGGGCGCGCCGTGCTGCTCGATTTCGGCATCGCCAGGCTTACCGACGAGTTGGCGCCGCTGGCGCGCACGCAAGCCATATTCACGCCGGGGTACGCCGCGCCGGAACAGCTGCGCGCCGAGCCGATCAGCACGCTGACCGATGTTTACGCACTGGGGACCTTGCTGTTCGTCATGCTCGCCGCCGAGCATCCGTTCCCGCAGGCGGATGACAGTTTGGCGGCGGCGGTGCAGGCGATCTGCGGCACCGACGCCCCCGCGGTGAGCAGCGTCGCTGCAGCGGCCGACCGGGCCGCGCTGCGGGGCGATCTGGATGCAATCATTGCGCGCTGCCTGCGCAAGTCGCCCGCGGCGCGCTATCCCTCGGTGTCGGCGTTGCTCGACGATCTTGACCGCTACGCCAGCGGTCAGCCGGTGCAGGCGCGGGCAGCGACGCACTGGTATCGCGGCAGACGCTTTCTCCGCCGTCACTGGCTGTCGACCGGTCTGGCGACGCTCGCCGGAATCAGCATGATCGGCGGCCTGATCGGGGTGACCTGGCAGGCCCAGATAGCGCGCGGAGAGCGCGACATCGCGCGCCGCGAAGCACAGCGTCAAGATGCCCTGCGGGAGCACCTGATGCTCATCTTCCGCGAGGGCGCCGCGCAGGGCGGCAACGTCACTGCCAAGCAGATGCTCGACGCCAGCGCGACGCAGCTGGCCACGCTGTACGGCGACGACCCCGCGTTGCGCCGATCCGTGCTGCTGGCGCTGGGCGAGCTCTACTTCACGCTGGGCGACATGCCGGCAGCGCGCTCGCTGCTTGAGCGGTTTGTCGAACAGACGGCCGGCGACACCTCGACGGCCGACCTCGCCTTGGCGCAGCACCAGTTGGCCCAGGTCCTTTTACGGCAGGGCGAATTGACTGAGGCCGAGGCGCGATTGGAGGCCGCCGAGGCGCTGCAGCAGCGCCTGCCGCCGCGGCCCAGCCGTCTGCGCGCGCAGATCCTCAACACCCGCTCGGCCCTGCTGCGTCTGCGCGGAGACACCGGGCAAGGGGTGGAGCTGCAGAAGCGTGCTGTCGCTCTGATCGAGCTGGCAAACGACGCCGGGCCTCTGGACGTCGGCGTGGCACAGTCAAACCTAGGTATCGCCCTGCTGCAGCGGCTGGAGCTGGACGAGGCGCGCTACTTTCTTGAGCGCGCACTGCAGACCTGGGGCGACGCCGGGCTGCAGCAGTCCACCAACGCAGTCACCACCCTCGGAAATCTTGGCAGCCTGGCGCTGCTGGCCGGCAACTATGCCGAGGCGGAGGCCAACTTTCAGCGCGCCCGGTCGATCACCGAGGCCGGCCAAAGCGAGTCGGCCGCGTTCGGCGGCGTCCTGTCCAACCTGGCACGCACTCTGCTGATCCGCGGTCGAGCTGAAGAAGCCGCGCCGCTGGCCGAGCGCGCCGCCGAACTGACCGCACGGCTGACCGGAGCCAACACGCCCGACCTGGCCGGCGTCATGTTGACGCGGGCGGAAATCGCGCTGGCGCTGGGACAAACGATCCAGGCCCGTGAACTGGCGCAGCAGGCAGACGCGATTTTCCGCAGTCGGCTCGGTTCGGATCATCCACTGACGCAGCGAGCGGCGCTCAGTCTGGCCCAGATTGATGCGGTGGCCGGCGCAGCGGATGCGCCGCTCCGGCTCGACGCGCTGGCTGCGCAGCTGACCAGCGCGCCGCCTTTGCTCCGACGGCAGGCCGTGCGTGGCCGACTTTGGGCCGCAGAGGCGTGGCTGCGGCAAGGAAACCTGCTCAAGGCAACCGGCAGCAGTGCGGCAGCCGCCGCGCTGGCGCCCACCCTGCACTTGGCGCCCGCGGAAGGCGTTGAGATTGCATTCTGGACCGCGCTGGCGGCGTCCAACCCGAGCGACGCGAGCGACGCACTGCGCCAGCTGGAAGCAATCTTTGGCGCTGCCCATCCGCGCATGCGACAGCTGCGCGGCAGGTTGCCGGGCTGACTGCACCGCCACGCCCGACCTTGGCCGGTCTGTGCGGACCGGCGTTGACGACTACCAGCTCCCGACGTTGGGCATCGACAGCCAAGGCTCGGCGGGCGGCAGCGCCTCGCCAGCCTGCAGGAGCTCTATGGAGATGGCATCGGGCGAGCGCACGAACGCCATCCGACCGTCCCTCGGCGGCCGCTGGATCACGACGCCGTGCGACTGCAGGCGCACGCAGGCCCGATAGATGTCGTCCACCGCAAACGCCAGATGGCCAAAGTTGCGCGCGCCGCCGTAGTCTTCCGGGTCGTAGTTGAAGGTCAGCTCCAGTTCAACCTCCGGATTGCATGGCGCCGCAAGGTAAACCAAGGTGAAGCGCCCCTGCGGATGGTCCCGCCGGCGCGTTTCGACCAGCCCCAGTGCATCCCGGTAGAACGCCAGTGACGCATCCAGGTCGCGCACGCGAACCATGCTGTGGAGGTACTTCATGGATGCATCCGCCGTGGGCTGGTCAGTCGAGGAAGAAGTCTGGCAGCAGCGGCCGACCCGGCTGCACCGCGTAGCGGTCGAAATGGGTCTCACCGCGCGCGCGCAGCAGATCCTCATCGACCAGGAACTGACCGTTTATCTCGCCAGCCGGCGTCGCCAGGATGGCGTGCGCGGCGTCGGCCATGATCGCCGGCGTGCGGGCGCAGGTCGGATCGACGCCGGGAATCATCTTGAGCGCGTCGGTCAAAATGACGGTGCGCGGCCACAGCGCGTTGACCGCCACGCCGCGTGGGCCGAATTCAGCGGCCAACCCCAGCGTCACCAGGCTCATGCCCATCTTGGCCAGGGTGTAGCCCACGTGTGGCCCCCACCACTTGGGCTCCAGCGTGATCGGCGGCGCCAAAGTGAGAATGTGCGGATTGCTTGCCTTGAGCAGCTGCGGCAGGCAGGCCTGGGCGCACAGGAAGCTGCCGCGCGCATTGACCTGCTGCATGAGGTCGAAGCGCTTCATCGGCGTGTCCAGCGTGCCGCGCAGCCAAATGGCGCTGGCGTTGTTGACGAGGATGTCGATGCCGCCGAAGCGCTCGACCGCCGCCGCAACCGCCGCGTGAACCTGGTCCTCTTCGCGAATATCGACCTGCAGCGGCAGCGCCGCGCCACCGGCGGCTTCGATCTCCGCCGCCGCCGTGTGGATGGTGCCGCGCAGCTTCGGGTTGGCGACCCCGGACTTGGCGGCAATCACGATATTGGCGCCGTCCTGGGCCGCACGCCGGGCGATGGCCAAGCCGATGCCGCGCGAGGCGCCGGTGATGAACAGAGTCTTGCCGCGCAGTGCGCCCATAGCGTGGTTTGCTCCTGATGTGTCGGTTCGAAACCGAAGTGTAAGCCGACGCGGCATTGGCGCTGCCATACTTTGGCGATGGAGCCTTCGAATCTGGATGCGTTGCTGGCATGGATCGCTGCGCATCCGGTCGCGGCCGGTGCGGCGATCTTCCTGGTCGCCTTCATCGACGGCCTGGTGGCGGTGGGTTTGCTGATGCCATCGGGACCAATATTGGTCGCGGTCGGCACGCTGATCGGCCTGGGCTCGGTCAACGGACCCTATGCCATCGTTTGTGCAGCGCTCGGCGCGATCTGTGGCGATGGCGTGAGCTACCTGTTCGGCCGCCATTTCGGCGTGCGCATCAAGGGCATGTGGCCGCTTTCGCGCTACCCGCAGTGGTTTGACCGCGCCGAGCAGATGTTTCGTCGGCATGATCTGAAGGGCATCGTCGTTGGCCGCTTCGTCGGCGCAACGCGACCGTTCATTCCGGCCATTGCCGGGATGCTGCGGATGCCAGCAGCGCGGTTTGCCCCAATCATGCTGATCAACGGGTTCGTCTGGGCCGCCCTGTTCATCGCGCCGGGCTGGCTGCTGGGTGCGTCACTGAACCTGCTGCTGGCGGTGGCCGGCCGGCTGATTCTGGTGCTCGGGATTCTGGCCGTGATGCTGGGCGGCATCTACTTGCTGGTGAGCCGCAGCTATAGCTGGCTGGCACCGCACGCCGCGGGCTATCTGGAGCGCTCGCTGACGTGGTCGCATCGGCATCCGCTGCTGGGCCGGCTGTCCGGCGCCCTGATCGAGCCCAACAGACCGGAGTCCGCATCGCTGCTGGTGCTGGCATTCGTGCTGATCCTGTCCGGCTGGGCGTTCTTCGCGGTCACGCTCGGCGTGGTCGGCGGCGGCGAGCCGCTGCCGCTGGACCTGCTTGCCTACGAGGCCCTGTATGGACTGCGTACGCCGTGGGCCGACCCGCTGATGCTGCTTCTGGCGGCGCCGGGCAGTCTGGTCGTGCTGTTGCCGGGCGCGGCACTGGTGTTTCTGTGGCTGCTGTGGCGACGGCGTCTGACCGCTGCCTGGCACTGGCTGGCGGCAATCGGGTTCGGACTGGTGCTGGTCGAGGTGCTCGGCCGGTCCCTCGACATGCCGCGGCCACCGGCGGCGCTGGCGGTGCCGGGATTCGGCTTTCCCGCTGAACCGGTCGCGCTGGCAACCGTGGTTTACGGCTTCTTTGCCGTGCTGATCGCACGCGAGCTGCCGGGCCGCGCTCGCAATTGGCCCTATGTGGTGGCGGGCCTGCTGGTAGCGGTGGTGAGCTTCTCGCGGCTGTACTTTGGAGCCTCCTGGCTGAGCGACGTGCTGGCCGGCGCCACCTTGGGGCTGCTCTGGATCGCCATCCTTGGCATCGCCTATCGGCGCCGGGTCGAGCGCTCGTTCTGGGTTCGACCGATCAGCCTGCTGTTCTTTGGTGCCGTCAGCGCGCTTTCACTGTGGGCCGGACTGCGCGACCCGGACGTCGCCCTGGCGCGGTTCGCTGCACCCGAAGCCAGGCAGCCTTACTCGGCCGAGGTCTGGTGGCGGCACCAGTGGGCCAGCCTGCCGGAACGCCGCAACGACTTCAGCGCCGGCCGCGACTGGCGCTTCAACGTCCAGTTCGCGGGCTCCCTCGACGCGCTCCGCGGAACGCTGAACGCACAGGGCTGGCGCAACGAGGGCGACAGTCTCCTCGAGGCCCTGCTGCGGCGCTTCGATGGCGCGGCCGGCTCGGACGACCTGCCTCTGCTACCAACCAGCCACAACGGCCGCCGCGATGCGCTGGTGTTGAGCGCGCCACTGCAGGACGGCGAGCGTCGGCTGGTGCTGAGACTATGGTCTGCGCCGATCAAGCTGGGCGACTCGGGGATCCCGGTCTGGCAGGGCACGGTGGCGGAGATCCGCTTTGAACGGCACTTCGGATTGATCAACCTGTGGCAGGTCCAGGACACGGCAGGCGCGGTGCTCGACCGGCTCGCGCGCGCCCTGCCTGACCTTGAACAGCGTCGGGTGGCGCGGGCCGATGACCCGCTGCCGGTGCTGCTGCTCAGGGAGACGGTCACCCCGGAGCCGCCGCCCTGAAGGAGTGTGGGTCCCATCGCGCCAGATGGGCCGCGCAACGCCCTGGCGGTGCGTCCGAGACACACCCTGGCGGGTTCCGGGCCGCTTCGGGAGTTTCCTGCGGCCGATGCCTGGCGCGGTCAGGCGTCGCCATCGTCCAATGTTGGCAGCGCGTCAATCACGCGCTGCAGTCGCTGATGCGGGTCCGCGCACTGCAGCAGCAGCTGCTGCGCGGCGAGGTCGAACGGCAGCAGCTCGGCCAGCCGGCAGCCGACCCAGTGTGCGCGGTCGAAGCAGGCTCGATCCGCCTTGGCGTAGGGGCCACCAACCTGATCCAGGATGCGCTCCAGAAGATGGACCAGCAGTCCGTGCTCGGGCCGCACCGGATCGTCGCTGGCATCCTCCAGCAGCACCACGTCGGCAACGATCAGACCGTTGTCGCGTACCTTGGTGCGCTCCACATGAAACCGCTGGCGGCCCTCGCAGCGAATGCCGAGCATGCCGTCGGACAAGGTGTAGAAGTCGACGATATGGGCCGTGGTGCCGAGCGCCGCCGGACCGGCCGGCGAGCCGCCAGCGGCCTCATCGGCACCGCTGAACAAGCAGACTCCGAACGGCCGCTGCTCACGCGTGCACAGCCGCACCAAGTCGATGTAGCGGGTCTCAAAGATGCGCAGCCGAAGCTCACCGCCGGGAAACAGCACCGCACGCAGCGGAAACAGCGGCAGCTCGTCGGCCCGCATCAGCCGCGCTCGTTGATCAGCGCCGCAAAGCGGGCGGGGGCGCCCTCGAAGCCGCCGTTGGACATGAACACGACCGCGTCCCCGCTGCGCACCCGGGCATCCAGTTCGACCAGCAGATCGTCGACGCTGCCCGCTGCGATCCCCTCGCCGCGCAGCGCAGCGACCACCGCGTCGGCATTCCAGGGCAGATCCGGGCGGCGCAGAAGCAGCACCACGTCGGCCGCGTCGAGGGCCGGCGCCAGCTGCGCCGAGTGCGCGCCGAGGCGCATCGAGTTGCTGCGTGGTTCGAGGGCGACAACCAGACGGCCGGCGCTGCTGGCGCGCAGGCCCGCAAGCGTGGTCTGGATCGCGGTAGGGTGGTGGGCGAAGTCGTCGAATACCCGCACGCCAGCATGCTCGGCAAGCAGCTCCAGACGCCGCTTGGGACCGCGGAAACTGGTCAGGCTCGACAGCCCGGCGCGCGCGTCAAAGCCGGCCGCCGCTGCTGCCGCCAGGGCGGCCAGCCCATTCATGACGCTGTGCCGACCCAACAGCGACCAGCGCACCTCACCGACCAGCTCACCGCCGCGCAGCACCGCGAAGGCCGATCCATCGGCGCTGATCAGCCGGGCTTGCCAGTGCGCATCGACGCTCGGATCGATGGCAAAGCGCTCGACCGGCGTCCAGCAGCCCATCGCCAACACCTCGGCCAGCGCGGCATCCTCACCGTTGACGATCAGGCGGCCACTGCCGGGCAGGGTTCGCAGCAGATGATGGAACTGGGTGCGGATCGCGGCCAGGTCGGGAAAGATGTCGGCGTGATCGAACTCGAGGTTGTTGAGGATCGCGATCCGCGGCCGGTAGTGCACGAACTTGCTGCGCTTGTCGAAGAAGGCGGTGTCGTACTCGTCAGCCTCGACCACGAAGGCCGCACCGCCGCCCAGCCGCGCCGACACCGGAAAGTTGCCTGGAATGCCACCGATCAGAAACCCCGGATCGCCACCGCAGCTGTCAATGATATGGGCCAGCATGGCGCTGGTAGTGGTCTTGCCGTGGGTGCCGGCCACCGCCAGCACGGTGCGCCCGGGCAACACGCGCTCCGCCAACCACTGGGCTCCAGAGGTGTAGCGCAGCGCAGCGTCCAGCACGTGCTCAACCGCCGGGTTGCCGCGTGAAAGTGCGTTGCCGACCAGCACCGTATCTGTGTCCGCGTCGATGTGCGCGGCCGAATAGCCGCTGGCCAGTTCGATGCCCAGCGCCGTGAGCTGGTCGCTCATCGGCGGGTAGACGCTGGCATCGCTGCCCGCCACCTGATCGCCCAGCTCGCGCGCCAGCGCCGCCAGCCCGCCCATGAAGGTCCCGCAGATTCCCAGGATGTGCAGCTTCATCAGCGAATCCTCAGGCGGCGGTGCCTATCAGCATGCGATCAAGACCGAGCTCGAGCAGGAACAGCCCAAATGCCAGCAGCAGCGCCGGCAAACGCGGCCAGTCCAGTGCGTTCCGATAAATGTGACCGTTGATCACCAGTTTCCAGCTGAGCAGAATCAACGTTATCCAGCTGAACAGCACATGCCCGGGTTCGGGCGCAGTGTCGGGTACCAGCGGCGGAAGCTCGGCGGCATAGAGCGCCAGCGGCAGGAAGGCCAGCGTGAAGAGCAGACTGCTGCCGGCCAGCGCGGCCAGCGTCTGCAGGTAGCGCTGGCGCCGTTCCCGCAGTCCCAGCAGCAGCCAAGGAATCAGCAGCAGAAGCGCTAGCGAAAGCGCCATGCGCAACAGCGGCTGCGGCATGTCGAGCAGGCTGGCGTAGATAAGGTCAACAGCGATGCCGGCGACAATCAGACCACGGGTCAGCGCCAGCGAGTGCGGCAGATCCTGCGGACCGCCACGCAGCAGACACAGATCGACCAGTTGGCGCAGCAGCGTCGTCGTTGTCATGGCAGCCCGCACGTTTCAGGAATTCGCACGATGATCGCGCAGGATAGTGTTCGCACAAGGGACTACCGAAGGAGCGTCGGGGCGGGCTATACGACCGACTGAGGAGAATTTCCTGTGCCGACAAGAGACCAGCGAGGGCGCATGGGATTCGTGAACCCGGCGGGCCAGGACCCGGTGGCCGACAGCCGCCACCGGCCGTCGGTTTGCGCTCAGGATGATGCCGCCGCCGGCCGGGCGCCAATTGCGGACAGCACGCGCTGCAGGACCTCCTCCATTGCACCCACGCCGAACACGCAGATCAGCTTGCTGCGGCCGCGATAGAAATCGATGACCGGCGCGGTCTGGTCGGAGTACACCCGCAGCCGGTTGCGCACCGAGTCCGGACTGTCATCGGCGCGCCCTTCGACCTGGGCGCGACCGGCAATCCGCTGGATCAGCAGCTCGGTGTCCACATCCAGCTGCACAGCGACGTCGACCGGCTGACCCAGGCGCTCGAGCAAGCCATCCAGCGCGTTGGCCTGAACCAGGTTGCGCGGGTAGCCATCCAGAATGAAGCCCGCCGCGGTATCCGGCTGCCGCAGACGATCTTCGAGCATGCCCAGCACGATATCGTCCGACACCAGCTCGCCGCGCTCCATCACCGCTTTCGCCTGCCGCCCAAGCGGCGTGCCCGCGCCGACTGCCGCGCGCAGCAGATCTCCGGTGGAGATATGCGGAATCGCCAGCGCATCCTTCAGCCGCGCCGCCTGCGTGCCCTTGCCCGAGCCGGGCGCCCCCAGTAGTACCAGTCGCATGCGCGATTACGCCTCGATGTCGTTTGAGCCTGCTCAGCGGGCCGTCGAGCCCTTAAACTCGACCGCGGGCCACAGTGCGTTGAGCGGACACGCTAACTGCTGGCATGGGGCAAGTCAAACCAATACAAAGACCGCCACAGACAAGGAAAATCGCGTGACCCAGGGCACTCTTCTCTACGCACAATCCGGCGGCGTCACCGCCGTCATCAACGCCACCGCGGCCGGCGTCATTGAAACCGCCCGGCGCAGCAAGCTGCGCGTGCTGGCTGCCCGCAATGGCATCATCGGTGCCCTGCGCGAGGACTTGATCGACACCCGCAAGGAAACTGCAGCGGCCATTCGCGGCCTGCGCCACACGCCGGGCGGCGCCTTCGGCTCGTGCCGCTTCAAGCTCAAGGGATTCGCCGACAGTCGCGACCAGTACCAGCGGCTGATCGACGTGTTCCGCGCCCACGACATCCGCTATTTCCTCTACAACGGCGGCAACGACTCCTCCGACACCGCCAACAAGCTGTCCCAGATCAGTCGTGAGCTGGACTATCCGCTGGCCTGCATCGGCGTCCCGAAGACGGTCGACAACGACCTGGCGATCACCGACTGCTGCCCAGGGTTCGGCTCGGTCGCCAAGTACACTGCGGTGTCAGTGCTGGAGGCCAGCCTGGACGTCGCATCGATGGCCGAGTCATCGACCAAGGTGTTCGTGATGGAAGTCATGGGTCGCCACGCCGGCTGGATTGCCGCGGCCGCCGGCATGGCGCAGCGCGGGCCGGACGAGGCCCCGCATCTGATCCTGTTCCCGGAGAAGCGGTTTGATGAGGAGGACTTCCTGGCGCGCGTGAAAGCGACCGTCGAGCGGGTCGGCTGGTGCACGGTGGTGGTGTCGGAAGGCCTGCGCTGGCCGGATGGGCGATTCGTGGCCGAGGCCGGCAGCGTTGACGCGTTTGGCCATTCGCAGCTGGGCGGCGTCGGACCGACGATTGCCCAGCGCATCAGGGAGCGACTCGGCTACAAGTTCCACTGGGCGGTACCCGATTATCTGCAGCGCTCCGCGCGTCATCTTGCCTCCCGGACCGATGTCGAGCACGCCTATGCGGTCGGCAAGGCGGCGGTCGAGTACGCGTTGGCCGGCCACAACGCGGTGATGCCGGTGATTCGCCGGCTGGCCGACGTGCCTTATCGCTGGCGCATCGAGCCGGCGCCGCTGTCGAAGGTCGCCAACCACGAGAAAGTACTGCCAAAGAGCTTCATCCGTCGGGATGGCTACGGCATCACGGCGGCCGCCCGCCGCTACCTTGAGCCGCTGATCCGCGGTGAAGATCCACCGCCGTACGGTCGCGACGGACTGCCGCAGTACGTCACGCTGAAAAACCTGCCGGTGGCAAGGAAACTGCCCGAGTACCGGATCGAGGATCGCTGAGCGGAGCGTGATCGCCGACCCGTTGCTACGGTGACGGCGGTGGAAAGCGGGTCGGTGCGGGGGGTGCTACCGGCGGTCGCGGCGCGCCCGCCTCGAGCTCAGCGAGCAGGTGCGCAACTGCCGCCTCCAGACTCGGATCGCGATCGGCCGCAATCAGCTCCGGCCGGTCGATCACTTCGATGTCAGGGGCGACGCCTTCGTTCTCCACCGCCCACTGTCCCTCCGTATCAAGGAAGCGGAAGGTAGCCGCCAGCACGCGGCCGTTGTCGACCAGCGCCGGACCGCCGCTGATTCCGATCAGCCCGCCCCAGGTCCGGGTGCCGAACAGCTTGCCGAGCCCGAGCTTGCGGAAGTAGTAAGGGAGGGCATCGCCGCCGGAGCTCGACAGGCCATTGATCAGCATCGCCTTGGGGCCGCTGTGCGACAGCAGCGGCGTGGCGGTGGGCTCGAGTCCGCGGCGCTTCCAGTAGTTGAGCGGCTGCCGCGACAGCAGCTCGATCATCCGATCCGGAATGAAGCCGCCGCCGTTGTAGCGATCGTCGATGATCAGCGCCTCGCGCGAGGCGTAAGCCAGCATGCCGCGGAACAACTCGCGATTGCCTTCCGCTGCGGTGTTCGGCAGGTGGATGTAGCCGATCCGGCCACCGGAAAGGGCGTCCACCCGACGGCGGTTGCGCTCGACTGCGTCGAGATAGCGAAGGCTCAGCTCCGAGATCAGCGTCTTGACGCGGACGCTGCGCGCGCTGGCCAGGTCCGGTCGTGCGCCGACCCGCAGCTCGACCACGCTGCCGCCCTTGTTCTCCAGCAGCCGGTAGATGTTATCGACGGCCTGCGTACTGACGCCATCGATTGCCAGCAGCAGCTCGCCCTCCTTGATCGCGACGCCGGGCTCGGTCAGCGGCGAACGCCGCGCCGGATCCCAGTTCTCGCCGTCCAGGATGCGTGCAATTCGCCAGTAGCCACTGGCATCCCTGCTCAGCTCGGCGCCGAGCAGCCCGCCCGGGGTGCGCGGCACCTTGGTCTGATCGCCGCTTTCAACGTACACATGTCCGGCATTTGCTTCACCGGCCAGCTCCTGCAGCAGGTAGTCCAGATCGGCGCGGGTGGCGACGTGATCGACCAGCGGCTCGTAGCGGCTGCGGATGGCGTTCCAATCCTGCCCATGCATGCCCTCGTCGTAGAACCAGTCGCGCAGGATGCGCCAGCTGTCGACGAACATCTGGCGCCATTCGCGGGGTGGCTCGATGCGCAGCTGCAGGCCGGAAAGATTGAGCTTGCCGGCGTCGAAGTCGGCCTTTGGCTTGGCGTCGACGATGGCAAACTCGGCGCCGCGCCGCAGCAGCAGGCGCTTGCCGTCGGCCGACAGCGCATAGCCGCTGGCCTTGGCGACCGGTTCCGGCGCATCCGCCTCCAGCGCCAAGAAACGCAGCTCGGCGCCGTCGCCGCCCTGGCCCACCGCGGCGAAGTAGACGCCCTGCGCGCTGGCGCTCAAGCCGACGTAGTTGCCGGCAGGCGCCGGCAGGGCAACGACGCGCTGGTTGAAGCCCGGAACATCGATGCGCAGCCGCGCCGGTGGCGCGCTGTCGTTGTCGTCGTCCTTGCCCTCCGGCGTCGGCTTGGGCGGCATTCCCACCTCATCGGATTTCGGCCGCAGCAGCGGCGGGCCATTGGCGGCCAGCGTCGCTGCGTAGATGCGGGTGGCGTTGGTATACAGATAGTTGAACTCGAAGGCGCTGAAGCTGAGCTGGTAGTCGCGATTCGACAGAAAGTAGAGGTAGCGGCCCTTGGGATCGAAGGCCGGAAAGTCCTCGCTGGTTTCATCGGCGGTCAGCTGGCTGGTCTGGCCGGCGTCCAGCGAATACAGCCAGATCGAGCTGTTCCGGTTGGCACCGGTCTTGGCGTAGGCCACCCAGCGACTGTCGGGCGACCAGACCGGGTTGCTGAGCTCGTCAATGCTGCCGCGATCCGCATCGGTCAGCTGCCCGGACGCAATATCGAGCAGCCGCAGACGCTGCTTCTTGTCGGTAAACGCGAGCCGCGAGGAATCTGGCGACCAGACCGGCGCGGCGCGCCACGTATCGCCGTCGGTGGTCAGCCGGCGCGGCTCGGCATGACCATCCTGGGCGCGCAGGTAGATCTCGTACTCGCCGCTGGCATCGGACAGGTAAGCGATCCACTTGCCATCTGGTGACCAGCTGACGCTGTGCTCCCTGGCATCTGGTGTACGACTGATGTTGCGAACCTCGCCGTGCTTGGCGGGAACGCTGAAAACCTCGCCGCGTGCACCCAACACTGCCCGCTCGCCGCCGGGCGCGATGGCGAACGATTCGACAAAATCCTTGGCCTCGACGAATCGCGGCAAGCGCTCCGGGAAATCACCGGCGATCCGGATTGGCACTTCGCGACTGCTGCCGGTGGCCGGATCGTAGTGCCAGAGGCCGCCGCCGTTCTCGAACACGATGCCGCCCGGCCCGGCACTCGGCCACAGCACATCGAACTCCCCGAACGTGGTCAGCTTGCGTGCCTCACCGCCGGTCGGCGCGATCGCGTAGAGGTTGAGCGTGTAGTCGCGATCAGAAACGAAATAGACGCTGTCGCCCAGCCACATCGGCTGGTGATCGGTGGCGCGGTCGGTGGTGAGCTGCAGCGAACGGTTGGCAACAAGATCGTAGATCCAGACGTCCTGCGCGCGGCCACCGCGATAGCGCTTCCAGCTGCGGAAATCGCGATCAATCGGCGTGTAGACGAACTTGCTGCCGTCCGGACTGAAGCTGCCGCCACCGCTCTCGGGTATCGCCATCGGCATTTCCAGGCCGCCCGCGAACGGCACCAGATAGGGCCGTCCGTCGCGCTCGCTCCAGGGCGTGCGGTTCATCCGCACGACGATGCTCTGGCCATCGGGCGCCCAGTCCAGCACGCGGTTGTCGGTGCCGCCGCGCGGCGGCATTGGGCCGACATCGTTGTACCAGGTCAGCTGGCGCGGCTCGCCGCCGGCGGAAGGAATCACGAACACCTGCCGGGTGCCGCTGTACTCGGCCGAGAAGGCAATCCAGCGCCCGTCCGGACTGAACTTCGGGTACAGCTCCTGGCCCGGATGCGAGGTCAACCGGAACGCCCCGCCGCCGGCCAGCGGCGCGCTGTACAGATCGCCGGCGTAAACAAACACCACGCGGTCGGCGTGGATGTCCGGAAAGCGCAGCAACCTGGTGGATTCAGCGGCGGCCGGCGGATCGGCCGCAAAGGCGGGGCTGGCGAGGAGGGCAAGCAGCGTCAGAGGGAGCAGGCGCATCGGCGACAACCGGGTGGCGGAGTGACCCGATAGTGTAATCACCCGGCTCGACTTGCCCTGTGCCAAAAGGCGTCGCGACTGGCTCGCCGGTTCGTCCACCCTTGCTGAACTGGCTGTATTACGATGCGCCAATGATGGCCACCCGTCCCGACTGGCTGCGTCGCTGGCTGCTTCCGATCAGCCTGCTGGCCTGCTGCGCTTTTCTGGCGTTTGGCGGCGTCTACCTGATCGACGATCTGCGCGACGGCGGCCAGGGGCCAGGCAGCGCCCTGCAGCGCTACCTGGCTTTTGATGCCGACAAGATCACCGATGCCATCTCGCAGCTGGCGCCGGTGGTTGTCGCGCTGCTGGGGATCGTGGTCACGGTGGTGGCGATCATCGTGCAGCTGTCGTCCAACCGCTATTCCGGCGTCGCCCGGATGTTTGTGCGCGACCGCATCAACCAGGCGGTGCTGGCCTATTACGTGGTCGCGGCGATCTGCGGCGTGTGGCTCAGCGTCGCGCTGCAGGACGGCTTTGTGCCCAGCGCCTCGCTGCTGCTGGGCATCACGTTGGCATCGCTCGGCATGCTGCTGATGCTGCCGTACTTCTCCTACGTGTTCTGGTTCCTCGAGCCGGTCAATCTGGTCGCCCGGATTCGCGGCGACGCATCGCGCGCCGTGGGCCGCGTTTTGCGCCGCCCGGACGCGCCGCCCGACGTGCTCGACGCCCGCCAGGCCGAGACGCTGGCGACCATGGCCGAGCTGACCGACATCGCGACCAACTCGGTATCCGGCAAGGACAAGATCATTGCCAGCCGCGCGGTAGATGCCCTGAAGGACTTCGCCTGCGAGTACCTGGACCAGAAGTCAAAGCTGCCGGCGCAGTGGTTCCGGATCGGCCGCAGCCTCGGTGAAAATCCGGATTTCATCGCCATGGACCCGGAGTCCCTGGTCGACCTTGAAACCCGCCAGACCTGGGTCGAGTGGCAGGTGCTGCGGCAGTATCTGAGCATCTACGGCGAGGCCGGCATCAGCCTGCGCGAGGTCAACTACCTGATCGCCATTGACACCCGCTACATCGGCGAGCGAGCGGTGCAGCGCGGCGACGACGAACTGGTTGCGCTGGTGTTCCGCTACATGAACTCCTACCTGCGTGCGACGCTCAACCTGCGTGATGTGCGCACCGCCTACAACGTGCTCAACCAGTACCGTCTGCTGGCCCAGGCCATGCTGCGCCACGGTCGCGATGCGTTTGCGCTGGATGCGGTCCGGCACATGGGCTACTACAGCCACGTCAGCTTCGACATGACCCTGAACTTTGTCACCGAGACAGTCGCCTACGACGTGTCTTCTCTTTGCCAGGCCGGCCACGAGTTCGACTCGCCGACCCAAGACGCGATGCTGGCGCTGTTCATGAAGCTCGACCGTCCGCTGCGGATCAAGCGCCAGGAGCGCGCGCTTCTGGGCGTGCGCAAGGCGCAGGTCAAGCTGGCCGCCTATTACCTCAGCGTGGACCAGCAGGAGCGGGCGCTGGTGATCGCCCGCGACATGCGCGATGAGAACGCCGAGCGGGTCAGCATCATCCGCAACGAGTTGGAGAGCGTCGCCGACAAGGACTTCTGGGAAATCATCGACCGCGGCCGCACCTTCGAGTACATGCCGCCGGCGCAACGCGCCGCGCTGCCGCAGTTCTTCGAACTGCTGAGCGCCATCCAGCGCGAGGCCTGACCGGCGCTGCCTTGCCGGCGCGGGTGCCGGCCAAGCCAACGTCACTCCAGACCGAAAAACCGCCGGATGCGCGCGCTGATCGCGTCCTGCTGACGCTCGCCGGCGTTGACAGCGGCGCCTCCCTGCACGCCCGCGAGTTCGTCCATGCGCTCGGTGATCACCCTGGATATCTCACCAGCGATGTCGGGCCGGGCCCGCAGCACCGCCTCGAATCCCGCCTTGTCCAGCCGCAGGCAGTGGGTGTCGGTGCGGGCGATAACGCTGGCCCGGCGAGGTTCGCCGGTCATCAGCCCCATCTCGCCGAACACGCTGCCGGCCCCCAACAGCGCGACCCGCGTTTTGGCGCCATCGCGCTCGGACCAGATCTCGACGTCACCATCGACGACCAGATACAGCCAGTGCGCCACCGCGCCCTGGCGGGTAATGGTGTCGCCGCTGACAAACGGCGCGCTGACCATATTGGCCGCCAGCGCCTCGCGCTCCGACTCCGACAGTGATCGGAACAGATCGACACCTGCCAACGCGCGACTGCGCCGGGCCAGCTCGCCGGCCCGCAGCGACGCCTGGCGGGCGTCATTTTCCTTGGTGATCAGACGATCTTCCTGCACCACCGCCAGCTCGATGCCATGGCGAGCCAGCGCCGCCAGAGCGTGCATGCGCACCGCCGAGTCGGTTGGGTCATCCGGGCGCGGATCGGTCAGCCAGTAGCGCAGCGCATAGCGGCCGTAGCCGAGCGCCGTGTCCATCAGCACCGCGGTCGGCGGCGGGTCCTGCATCACGTTGGTGATTTCGGCCAGCCGGACCGAGTCCTCCAGCACGCTGCAGACGCGGCTCACCGGCACGCTCAGATCCAGATTGAAGTACACCCAGCGCCGCCATCGCGTGTGCGCGTCGCGGCGCGAGCCAATGATGAGGAAGCGATTCTTGACCAGCCAGCCGTTGGGAATGATGACGGTCTCGCGATCACGGGTTTCGACGGCAGTGTGCCGCCAGCGCACGTCGACCACCTGGCCGCTGACGCCGTCAACCTTTACCCAGTCGCCCACCCGCACCGAATCGTCCAGCTGCAGAACGACGCCACCCAGGATGTTGCCCAATGTGTCCTGCATCGAGAACGCCAGCACGGCGGTGATGACCGCCGAGGTGGCGACCAGGCTGCCCAGATTGAGGCCGGCGCCATGCAGCGAGAACAGCAGCCAGGTGACGGCCAGCGCGGTGACCGTCAGGTCCTCGACGATTCGCGGCGTCACCATACCGAGCGCCGGCAGCGTGGCGCGGAACACGATCACGCCAAACAGCCGGATGATCACCGCGCCAATGCCAAACACGGCGGCGCCCGACAGCAGTCTGGCGCCGCGACTCAAGCCCCACGACTGCAGCGCTACCGCCAGCAGCTCGATCACCACCAGCACCACCAGCAGGATCAGCATGCCGCGCAGCATTGGCCGGTCGGGCGGCCGCAACGCCAGCGCCAGCAACCCCAGCACCAAGCCGGCCGCAGCGCCAAGGACAATTTCAAGGTGCAGCATGCTGAAGTCGAGAGTCACGCGTCCGCCGCCGATCCGTCACAGCTGCGGATAATGACCTGTCAAGGCCGATCCCGACCAGCGTCCCCGGTCCGGCGCCGCGCCACGCACATGCCCAACTTTCTCCCGACGCTCTACGCACCAGCGAGGTCCAATCCGCATGTCCATGTCCAATCACCGACGCGGCTTTAGTCTGGCTCGCGATCTGCTCGGCTTTCAGCTCAAGCTGCTGCTTGAGGCGCTGCGCGATGTCGTCATGATTCCGCTGGCGCTGGTGGCGGCGGGGATCGACATCCTGCTGCTGAGCAGGCAGGAGCCACGCTATTTCCGAGCGCTGGTGGATTACGACCAGCGCAATGCGGCTTCGCTGGACCGGTGGGCGTCGGCGTACGATCGCCACGCCCAGCCCGAGAACGTCGACGCGATCCTGTCCCAGCTGGAGGCCGCGATCCGCGATCCGCGCGCCGGCGCGCGTCGGGCGCGGGTCCTGAAGCGCTGGGCGGAGCGGCAGCTGCGGCGGCGCCGGACCGGCGGATCAGCAGCGCCACAGGAGTGAGCGGCAGCGCCGCGATCTAGCCAGGTCGACCGTGCGCCTGCGCTGGACGCACTTCCGCACCGGACTTCAGGTTCCGTACGACGACCCAATCACTCTACGAGTGCGCCGCTCAATCGCGCTTTTGCGTCGCCACCCAGGCCCGCACGCGGCGCTCCAACGCCTCCAGCGGCAGCGGACCCTGATTGAACACCCCCTCGTGGAAGTCCTTCAGGCTGAAGCGCTCGCCGAGCTCGGATTCGGCGCCGGCGCGCAGCGCCGACAGCTTCAGCTGGCCAATCTTGTAGGCCAGTGCCTGGCCCGGCCAGGCGATGTAACGATCAATCTCGTTGACCATGTCCTGCTCGGTCTTGGGCGCTGCCAGGCGAACATGTCGTAGCTGAGCTGATCGGTCTCGGCAAGCGACGCACGATCAATGGCGCGCAGCGTTGCCAGTGCGTCACGATCAGCCTGCTGGCGGGCTTTGATCGCGGCCAGCGAGCTGTCGCCCCACTGGTCGTTCCAGCGGCGGTCGCCGCGCATCGATGCGGATAGCGGATTCTCACGCAGTCCGCGCTCCCACTCGCTCGCGAACAGCGCGTGCAGAGTCGTCGCTGATGCTACCGGAGGTGAGTCTGCGCGGACTGGGGCGAAGATGACCAGGCAAAGCGCGAGCAGCAACACGCGCATGCTGAACTCCCGTTGGCAGCGCGTTCCGAGTATAGCGATGGCAGGGCGATCCCGCCGCCAACCGGTCCTGCTACCCTCGCCCGCTCACCTGCCGGGGACCCACGCCATGCGCCGACTGCGCCTCACTGTTCTGCTGCTTGCCGCTGCTGGCAGCGCCGCCGCCCTCGAGCGTCCAGCGTGGCAGCTCGATCTGGAGCAGATCATGGCCGATCCGGACTGGATCGGGCAGGCCGTGGAAGCGCCCTTCTGGTCGCTCGACGGCAGCGGCATCCACTACTCCCTGCGCCGCGCCGGCAGCTCGCGACGCGAGCCCACCGCGATTCGCGATCCGTGGCTGGCCGCGCTGGACGGCACGCCGCCACGGGCGTTGGCCGACGCCGAGCTGGCCAGTCTGGATGGCCCCAACCCGGTATTCGACCGCTCGCGCAGCCGTGCACTGTTTGTGCGCGATGGCGACGTGTTTGTGCGCGATCTCGCTGCCCACTCGCCGCCGCGCGCGCTCACCCGCACCGCCGCCATCGAGTCGAGCCCGCAGTTCAGCGCCGACGACCAGCGCGCCCAATGGCGGGTTGGCAGCGAGTGGTTCGCCTACGACTTTGCCAGCGGTCAGACCTTGGCCTTTCCAGCCGTCAAGGCCGAGAAGGATCCCAACGCCAAGCCCGATCCCGACAGCCTGCGCGATCTGCAGCTGCGGCTGATCAGCACGCTGGCCCGCGAGAAAGCGCAGCGCGACGCCTACCAGGCGCGCCAGCGTGAGCTGATCGCAGCGGAACCCGGCCGCGCGCCGCCGCCGGTCTTCCTGGGCGACAGCGTCCGCCTGACCGATGCACGGCTGTCGCCCAACGGCCGCCACCTGCTCGCCGTGACGGAGCCGAAGTCAACTGAGAGCGGCCGGGTTGGCAAGATGCCGCTGTACGTCACCGAGAGCGGCTTCGAGGAAACCGAAGACGTGCGCACCCGGGTGGGCCGCAATCTGCCCGCCGCGCACACGCTGCATCTGGTTGATCTGGTCAGCGGCGACGTGCACGCGCTCGACCTCGCGGTGCTGCCCGGCATCGACCGTGACCCGCTGGCTGCCTTGCGCAAGGCAGCCGGCGGCAAGCCGCTGGAGGGCGCACGCGCCGTGCAGCTGCTGGACGCACGCTTCAGCACCGATGGCCAGCGGCTGGCCGTGATGCTGCGCGCGACCGACAACAAGGACCGCTGGATCGCCACGGTCGACTTCACGGCGAACAAGCTGCTGCCGCAGCACCGCCTCACCGATCCGGCCTGGATCAACGGGAGCTTCAACGAGTTTGGCTGGCTTGCCGACCAGCGCACGCTGTGGTTCCTGTCCGAAGAGAGCGGCTACTCGCACCTGTACACGTTGGCCGAGCGCGGCAAGCCCAAGGCGCTGACCAGTGGCCGCTGGGAAGCCAGCGAGGTGGTCTGGTCGAGCGATGGCGCGCGCGCGTTGTTCCTCTGCAATCGCGCCTGGCCGGGCGACTACGAGGTCTGCGCGGTGGATGCCGACGGTGCCAATCTGATCGAGCTGACCGCGCTCGACGGTGTCGAGAGCTTCGTGCTTTCTCCCGCTGCCACAAAGCTGGCGCTCCGGGTGTCGAGCAGCCACACGCCGCCGCAGCTCGCCGTCATCGATCTCGCGGGCGGCGCGCCGCGAACCCTCACCGATACGCGCTCGGCCGATTACCGTGCGCGTTCGTTCCCGGCGCCGGCGTATGTGCAGGTGCCATCCAGGCACGGCGCCGGCACCATCTGGGGCAAGTTCTACGGCCCCGCCGCGCTGGAGGCGGGCAAGCGCTACCCGATCGCTCTGTTCGTGCACGGCGCCGGCTACCTGCAGAACGTCAGCGCGCGCTACCCCAACTACTTCCGCGAGCAGATGTTCCACCACCTGCTGGTCGAACAGGGTTATCTGGTGCTCGACCTCGACTTCCGCGCCTCCGAAGGCTATGGCCGCGACTGGCGCACCGCGATCTACCAGCAGATGGGCCATCCCGAGCTGGAGGACTATCTGGATGGCATCGAGTGGCTGGTCGAAAACCGCCAGGGCGACCGCGACCGGGTCGGCGTTTACGGCGGCAGCTACGGCGGATTCATGGCGTTCATGGCCATGTTCCGGGCGCCGGACGCGTTCCATGCCGGCGCCGCCCTGCGCCCGGTGACCGACTGGACCAGCTACAACCACCCCTACACCTCGAACATCCTCAACACGCCGGAGGTCGACCCCAAGGCGTACGCGAAGTCCTCACCCATCGAATACGCCGAGGGCCTGCGCGGCCACCTGCTGATCAGCCACGGCATGATCGACGACAACGTGTTCTACCAGGACAGCGTGCGGCTCGCCCAGCGGCTGATCGAACTGCGCAAGGACAAATGGGAGCTGGCCAGCTACCCGCTGGAGCGGCACGGCTATGTGCATCCGGAGAGCTGGTATGACCAGTATCGGCGGATTTTTGAGCTGTTCGAGAGGGCGCTGAAACCGTAAAGCTGTCTCTTTACGCGTGCCGACTGCGCTGCCCCGCGCGCGCCACGGGGCGCGGATTCAAGCACAGCGTTGGCGTTCTGCAAGCCTTGGTAGAGCGGCGCGCGCTGCGCTGCGCGACCCACTGCAGACACAGTGCACAGCAGCCGGGCAAGCTCGGCGCTACAGCGGCAAGAATGGCAACAATGCGCGTCTCGGTGCGATGCAGGGGGTCCGAACTCAAGAGCTGGA
The DNA here is from genome assembly GCA_038205755.1 of Lysobacterales bacterium. Lineage (GTDB taxonomy): Bacteria > Pseudomonadota > Gammaproteobacteria > Xanthomonadales > Xanthomonadaceae > JANNWF01. The sequence goes on from JBBRBN010000037.1 coordinate 24,554, forward strand.
GCTGAGTTCTGCAAATCCTGGAAGTGCCGACAAACCCCAGCCTCAGCTCACTTTCACGCGACAGAATCCAACCTCAGCCCGCAACTTCCACCCACACCGGCGCATGATCACTCGGCCGCTCCCAGGTGCGCGGCACACGATCAATGCCGGCGCCGGTGCAGCGCGACGTGAGCGCCTCCGACACCAGCGCCAGATCGATGCGCAAACCGAGGTCGCGGCGAAAGCCTGCCGCGCGATAGTCCCACCAGCTGAAATGCCCGCCTTCTTCGTTATGCAGGCGATAGCCATCACGCAGACCCAGCGCCAGCAGGCGCCGCAGCGCCGCGCGCTCGGCGGTCGAGGTCAGGATGCTGTCGTCATTCCACAGCAGCGGGTCGTGCACGTCGCGATCATCCGGCGCGATGTTGAAGTCGCCCAGCACCAGCAGCTGCGGATAGCGCTGCAGCTCGGCGGCGATCCAGTCATGCACCGCGCTCAGCCAGCGCAGCTTGTAGTCGTATTTCTCGCTGCCCACCGCTTGGCCGTTGACCACGTACAGATCGATCACCCGCAGATCGCCCACGCTGGCCGCAATGACCCGCTTCTGCGCGTCCTCGAAACCGGGAATACCGACCTGCACAGCGCTGATTGACTGGCGCGCCAGGATCGCCACGCCGTTGTAGGTCTTCTGTCCGGCAAACGCGCTGCGCCAGCCGCGCTCGAGCAGGACATCCTCTGGAAACCGGCTGTCTTCGAGCTTGGTTTCCTGCAGGCAGACGATGTCGGGGGTGGCGTCGTCCAGCCACTGCAGCAGATGCGGCAGGCGGACGTTGAGCGAGTTGACGTTCCAGCTGGCGATTTTCACGTTCGATTTCTCCGGATGCGTGCGCGACGGACTCACGCGGCCTGCAGGGCTTCGCCCAGATGGGTGTCAATGCCATAGGGCGTCCAAGCGGCGCGGTTGCGGCGGGTGTCGGCGCGGATGGCGTCGTTTTTCTGGCGCATCTCGGGCTTCATGTAGCCGCGCTTGTGCTCCAGGTGCACGCAGATCGCGGCGTAGCGGATGGTTTTGCCGCGCACGCCGGCGTGGGTCAGGCGCTCGCCCAGCTCGAGATCCTGGCCACCGTACTGCATGCGCTCGTCCCAGCCGTTGACGCGCAGCGCGTCGTCTTTCCAGACCGACGCATTGTGGCCGTGCAGCAGCGCCTTGACCGGCGTGATCGCGTTGAACAGCGCGCGCGCCCAATCGCTGCGCAGCCTCAGTTTGAGCGTGTGCCGCTCCAGCCCATTGGCGGCCAGCCAGACGTAGTCGGTGGCGCGTCCGGCCAGGATGTCCTCGCGGGTGATGGCCTGGCTCAAGCCCAGCGGCAGCTTGCTGTAGCCGCCGGTGAGGTAGCGACCCGGCTCGCGCAGCCGCAGGTGCCAGTCAAGAAAGTCGGCCCGCGGGATGCAGTCGCCATCGGTGAACACCAGATAGTCGCTTTCGGCCAGCAGGATGCCGCGATTCATCCCCTTGCACTTCTGGTAGCCCTGGTCGGGCTGCCAGAAGTGGCGCAGCCGGTAGGGCAGCTGCGGACGGACGCGATCGAGCACCGCGCGGGTGTCGTCGCGTGAGCCATCGTCGACCACGATTACCTCGAAGTCGCGCATCGTCTGCGTGGCATAGCCCCACAGCACCCATTCCAGCCACTGCGGTTCGTTGTAGGTGGCAAACAGCACGCTGACGGCGGGCATCGAATTCGAAGGACGGGGCGAGAGGCGCAGATTCTAGTCTGCCCGGCTTACCATCGCCGCATGCCCGACCGCCGCATCAGCACACTCACGCTCCATCTGGCTACCGCGCCGCTCGCTGCGCTGCTGCTGGTCCAGGGTGCCTGGGTGCGCTGGCGGGTGCCGCGACTGCCGGAGCCGCCGGGAGATCGACACGGTGTGGCTGGCGCGGGATTGCCGCTGCGTCTGTTGCTTCTTGGTGACTCGGCCGCTGCCGGCGTGGGGGCGGCATCGCAGGCCGAGGCGCTGAGCGGCCAGCTGGTTGAACAACTCGGTACGCAATGGTCGCTCGACTGGCGGCTGCTGGCGCACACCGGTCACCGGGCCAGCGATGCGCTGCGCGCGCTGCAGGCGCAGCCCGGGATCCGCTGCGACGTGGTGCTGACCTCGCTGGGTGTCAACGATGCCACGGCGCTGGCTTCGCCGCAGCGCTTTGCGGCCGATATGCGGGCGCTGATCGGCCACCTGCAGGAGCACAGCGGCGCCCGTTTGATCCTGCTCTCGGGGCTGCCGCCCATCGGCCAGTTTCCGGCGCTGCCGCAGCCGCTGCGCTGGCGGCTGGGTCGCCAGGCCAAGCGGCTTGACGCGGTGCTGCAGATGCTGGCTTCTGAACATGCTGGCTGCGAACACCTGCCGTTTGGCGACCTGCCCGATCCGCGCATGATGGCCAGCGACGGCTTCCACCCCGGCCCCGCCATCTATACGCTCTGGGCAGCCACGGCGGCGCAGCGGATCAGCGCTGGCGAGGCAGCAACGACCGCCGCGTCTGCCTGAGGCGCACCCCGGCTGAGGAGCGAGCGGGCAGCGCTACGCCAGCGCCAACCCGTAGCTGCGCAGCAGCGCGTCTGGCTGCGGCTCGCGACCTCGGAAGGCGACAAAGCTCTCCAGTGCCGGACGCGAGCCGCCGACGGCGAGAATTTCGCGCCGGTAGCGTGCGCCGGTTTCGGCATCCAGCACGCCGGCCTCTTCAAAGGCTGCGAAGGCGTCGGCACTGAGCACCTCGGCCCAAAGATAGCTGTAGTAGCCGGCCGCATAGCCGCCGGAGAAGATGTGCGTAAAGGCCATCGGGAAGCGGTTCCAGGACGGCGGCGGGAGTACCGCAACCGCGTCGCGCACAGCGCCGAGCACCGCCATCGTCTGCGCGCCCGCGACCGGATCAAAGCCCAGATGCAGGCGGAAATCGAACAGGGCGAACTCCAGCTGACGGACCAGGAACAGGCCAGCCTGAAAGTGCCGCGCCGCCAGCATCTTGTCGAACAGTTCCTGCGGCAGCGGGGCGCCGGTTTGCCAGTGGCGGGCCAGCAGATCGAGCGATTCGCGCTGCCAGGCGAAATTCTCCATCAGCTGGCTGGGCAGTTCGACCGCATCCCACTCGACGCCGGAAATGCCGCCCACGCTGGGCCAGTCGACTTCGGTCAGCATGTGGTGCAACCCATGGCCGAACTCGTGAAACAGGGTTAGCACGTCGTCGTGGGTCAGCAGTGCCGGCATGCCCTCCGCGGGCGGCGCGAAATTGCAGGTCAGGAAGGCCACCGGCAGGTGCAGCGCGGCGTCGCGGAAGCGGGTTCGGCAGACGTCCATCCAGGCGCCGCCGCGCTTGGCGGTGCGCGCGTAGTGGTCGACATAGAAGCCAGCGCGCGGCCGACCGTCCGGGTCAAGCACGTCGTAGAAGGTCACGTCCGGATGCCATACGTCAACGCCGTCGCGGGCCTGCAGCCGCACGCCCAGCACGCGCCCGATGATGGCGAACAGGCCGTCCAACACCTGCGGCAGCGGGAAGTACGGCTTCAGGTCCTCTTCGGAGAAGTCAAAGCGCTGCTGGCGCAGCTTTTCCGATGCGTAAGCGACGTCCCACGGCGCCAGCGCGTCCATGCCGAGTGCGCTGCTGGCGAACGCCTGCAGCTCGGCCAGCTCACCCTGCGCCAGCGGCCGCGCCTTGGCCGTCAGATCATCGAGAAAGCCCAGCACGCGCTCGGGTGTGCCGGCCATCTTGTCGTCCAGCGACAGATGCGCCGCCGACGCATAGCCAAGCAGCTGCGCCGATTCATGACGCAGCGCGAGGATCTGCTCGATGCGCTGCGCATTGTCGAACTGCCCCGCCTGCGGTCCCTGATCCGAGGCGCGCGTGTTGTAGCCGGTGTACAGCGCCTCGCGCAGGTCGCGGCTGTCGGCGTACGTGAGGATGGCCTGCACCACCGGTCCCTTGAGCGTTGCCAGGTGGCCGTCCAGCGACTTTTCCCTGGCGGCGGCGCGCAGCATGCTGCGCGCAGACTCCGGCAGTCCGGCCAATTCCGCGTCGCTCACCGGACGCTGCCAGGCATCGGTGGCATCCAGCACGGCTTCCTCGAATGCAGTCTCGATCTTCGACTGCTCGTTCTGGATGTCCTTGAAGCGCGACCGCGCCGGCTCTTCCAGCGCGACGCCCGACAGCCGGAAACTGCGCAGACTGTCGTTGATCAAGGTCTGCCGAACGCGGTCCAGCGCGGCGAATGCGGCCGACTCGCGAATCGCCTTGACCGCCTGGAACAGCGCTCGATTTTGGCCCAGCTCGGTCGCGTGGTCGGTCAGCTTCTCCTGCGCCGCAGAGTAGGCCTCGCGCAGCTCGGGCGAGTCCTTGACCCCATGCAGATGGCCGACCGGCGACCAGGCCCGGCCGAGCCGCTCTTCGAGCCGCTCCAGCGGCGCCATCACGGCGTCAAAGCTGGGCTCGGTGGCGGCATCGGTCAGCGCCGGCATGGCGGCCCGGAACTCGGCCAGCAGCGCGTCGATGGCCGGCTCGACGTGGGCGGCATCGATCAGGGAAAACGCCGGCAGTTCGGCGTCAATGAGCAGCGGATTGGCGTGGGCGGGTGCGTTCATCCGCCCAAGGTGGCGGGCCGGCGCCGCTAAATCAAGCCATCCGGGTGAAGGCGCCGTATGATTTCCACGCCACCAGGGAGCATGCGCATGCCGCACGAGGCGGAAACCGAGCGTCGCCGGCTGCTGATCACGCTGTCCAAATGGCGGCTGTTTGCCGGCATGGATGCCGCTGCGCTGGGCGCGCTGGCCGATGAGCTGGCGCCGGTGAGCGTGCCCGGTGGCGCCATGCTGTTCGAGCAGGGCGATGACGCCGACGCGCTGTACCTGCTGCTGCACGGCCGCATGGCAGCGGTGCGTCGGGAAGACGACGGCCGCCGTCGAACGCTGGGCACGGTGACACCCGGTGAATGCGTGGGCGAGACCGGACTGATTGCCGGCGAGACGCATGCGGTGCGCTTCGCGCGGGTCGTTGCGCTGCGCGACTGCGAGCTGATGCGGCTGTCCAAGGATGGCTTCGAGCGCCTGGTCGCCAGCTATCCGCACGCCATGCTCGGCATGGCCCGGCTTGCCCTGCGGCGCTTTTACGGCACCCGCGACAGGCCCGACCTCGCGCACTGCATTGCGATTCTTCCCGGCATGGGCGGCGTTGATGTGACCGGCTTTGCGCGACGGCTCGCCGCCGCCTTCAGCGGCCGCAACAACGTCGAACTGATCGACGCGGAAATGGCCGCCGGCAAGCCGGCGGCCTGGTTCAGCGAGCGCGAATCAGCGGTCCGCAATCTGATCTACGTCGGCAACGACCACGCCGACTGGCGCGACCGCTGTATCCGCCAGTGCGATGCGGTGCTGCTGCTGGTGGACGCCTCGCGCCATCCGGCGCACTGCTCGCTGGTGCCGACCCCCAACTCCGGCCCCGACCTGCCGCAGCACCTGGTGCTGCTGCAGCACGGCGAACCGCGACCAGGCGGCAATCGCGCCTGGCGCGGGGCGTTTCCGCATGCGGTGGCCCATCACCACGTGCGCCACGACGCCGACATCGCCCGCCTGCTGCGGCGACTGACCGGCCGTGCGCGCGGTCTGGTGCTGTCCGGCGGCGGTGCGCGCGGCTTTGCTCATCTCGGCGTGATCTGCGCCCTGCGCGAAGCCGGCCTGGAGTTCGACTATGTCGGCGGCTCCAGCATCGGCGCCATCGTCGGCGCCGGCTTTGCGGCCGACTGGTCCGATGAGCAGATGCTGGAAACCTACCGCGAGCATTTTGTGAGCAGCGACCCGCTGGGCGATTGGACCCTGCCGCTGGTCTCGCTGCGTTCCGGCTCGCGCGTCAGCCGGCGGCTGCGCGCGGCCTTCGGCGAGCGCGATATCGAGGACCTGCCGCTGCCGTTCTTCTGCGTGTCCAGCAACCTCACGGCCGGCGCCCTCGAAGTTCACGAGCGCGGACCGCTGTGGTGCTGGCTGCGCGCATCAAGCGCGATTCCAGGCGTCCTGCCGCCAGTGTTCTCGGCCGGCCGCGTGCTGGTCGATGGCGGCGTGATCGACAACCTGCCGGTCGGCGAAATGCGCAGCCGGCTGGCCGGCGAGATCGTAGCGGTCGACGTGGGCGGCACCTATCGGCTGGAAACCGGCGTCGAGGAGACCGAGATGCCGCCGTGGTGGAAGCTGATCGGCGAGCTGTTTGGCGTGCCGCGCCGACCGGGGTTGAAGCAGATCCTGCTGCGCGCCGGCATGGTCAACTCCGAGGCCACCTCCCAGCGGCGCCGCAAGCAAACCCGCCTGCTGATCAAGCCGGTGCTCGACGGCATCGACCTGCTCGACTGGCGCTCCTACGACCGCGCCGTCGAACTCGGCTACGAGCACGCCCGCAAACAGCTCAGCGCGTCCGAGGACCTGCGCTTTTAACCTGCGGGTTCAGGGATTTCGCGCAATCACCTCGTGCTTCGACGTGAACCTGCTCACCTTGCGGTGACTCGAAATGCAGCGTTTCTAGCCCGCACACCCCTGACCCCGCACACCGGTTTAGCGGGCCCCGCGAAGCCTTAAAAAAGCTGCGCGGAAGCTAATTGCTTAGCCCGATCTTAAAATGACAAATTCAGCTATGAACAGCCACCTGTTACAACCGTGCGACAGCTCGAACCATCGGCGGTGCAGACAAATCTCGCGGTGGATGTGGTTGCAACGCAGGTCACATTAATACCATACAGGCCCGCCAATCTTGCTAACCCTCAATTGTATTGCGGCGACTAACCTTCCAGATCAAATCCAGCGAAACCTTCTCGTGCAGTGGGATGGACTGCACCATTTAGTTCTGCCGTCCCGGCAACAACCTCGATATCTGCGATCACGATTGTGCCGTATGACGTGTTGACCTCAAAAGTTGCCCGCACGTCAACCTTCCCGCCATCCTCAAAATCAAGGGTCACTCGAATTCCGTTTGACTCAATTGCCGGAATTCCGAGCTTACCGACAAGCTGGCCAACGATCATGATGCTGTTGTCTGGAAAAGGCTTGATGATGTCGGCTATCCGACGCTCCAGAAACAATCTGGTATCGCCCCTCGCCGCGGGATTGCCGAGATATTCCGATAGTGTCGCTGATTGTGTTGACGGTATTACGATCGAGTTTTTAAAAAGATCCAGCAAGTAAAAGGACTCACCCACGAAATTCGTTATTTCAGGCTCGATTGCAACTCTCTCAATTTGAAAAAGGAGAGGTCCGGCTCGCTTTCGGTTACCACCTCGTACTTGGTCGTTGAGCGCGAGATATTGTCGATCACGTAGACTTCGTGAATGCCGCTCCATCGCGGGGCCACTGCCGATGCCGTGGATTGCTTGCCCTAGTGACGGCGGGTAGTAGTGACGACGGGGTCAGGTCTAGAACAGATGCACATTCCGACGCGGTCAGGTCTAGAATGGAAGTACCCGTTGATGGAAATGACTGTCCAGGATCGTTGCTACCAACGCAATTCGACACTAAACTCCGACGTTCGGCTCGCAGTCGACGCGCCGCCCGTGCTGTCGAACCCCGGCACCACGACACCCACCCAGAGTATCTCCCAAGAAATGCCTCTCATGAACTCGACACGCACACTCGTGCTACTTGCGGCCTGCTTGATTTCTAGTACCGCTGTCGCTGGCCCTGCGGTCGAGCGGCCCGGCGTCCGATACGCCCCGGCATTTGTTTGCGTCGCGACCACAGTCAGGTCCGATGGACACACAAAGCAGAGCAGCATGTTCCGTAAATCCGGCAACTCGAAGTTTGATCGAGGCGCTCTCCGCTTCGCTAGGAATATCAAGTTCATTGCGCCTAAAGGGCAGGAGCTTGACGAATCGCAGCGCCGTGAGCGCGACGGTCACTTGCTCGTCAGAACCCATGGCATGACATCGTTTGCTTTCAGGTTTTACGAGCTGACCGAGCCATTGCCGGCAATCTGCCACTCGCCTTATGAAAGCGTCGCGCGAGATGCCGAAATCAACGCAAAGGCCGAGCTATGACCTGGTGCGACGGGGTCAGGGTGCGACGGGGTCAGGTCTGGAATAGATGCATCCGGAGGGGCTTTGGAGTCCGTTCCCGCGAAGCGAACCTCTCGCCTCCGACGGCTCGCCTTACGCCGACGCCGGCTATCGGCAGCTGCCGGGCCGCGCTCAGCGCAGCAGGAACTTCAGCAAGGTGTTGGCAAAGCGGCCATACGGCGGGCGGAAGAACGTCATCGCTGAGAAGCGTGCCTGACGGAACACCGGCTTTTGCTTGCTGAAGGTCAGGAAGCCGTAGCGGCCATGGTAGTGGCCCATGCCGGACGCGCCGACGCCGCCGAACGGCAGGCCGTCCTGGGCGATGTGCAGCACGGTGTCATTGATGCACACGCCACCTGCCACCGTCCGCTGCAGCACACGCTCGGTGCGCGCGGCGTCGAGGTCGAAGTGATACAGCGCCAGCGGCCTGTCATGGGCATTGATGTAGTCGATGGCGGCGTCGACGCTGGCCACCGTGCGGATCGGGAGGATCGGTCCGAATATCTCGTCGGTCATCAGCCGTGAGCTGTCCGGGGGATCGATCACCAGGGTCGGCGGCAGGCGGCGTTCGGCTGCTGCCCGCGCGGCATCGGCCGGCGCCAGCTCGATGATCTCGCAGCCCAGCGCCCGCGCTTCCTCCAGATAGCCGCGCAAACGGCGGTACTGGGGCTCGTTGACGATGGCGGTGTAGTCGCTGTTGCCATCGATGCGCGCGTAGCGGGCGCCGACATCGGCCTGCAGCGCCGCCACCAGGGCGTCGCGATCTCCCGCTTCGACCAGCAGGTAGTCTGGCGCGATGCAGGTCTGGCCGGCATTCAGCCATTTGCCGGCCGCAATCCGCGCCGCCGCCGTCGCTGCCGGATAGCCCGGCGCAACGATGCACGGCGACTTGCCGCCAAGCTCCAGCGTCACCGGCGTGAGGTTGGGCGCGGCCGCCGCCATCACCTTGCGGCCCACGGCCGTTGAACCGGTAAAGAACAGATGATCAAACGGCAGCGCCGCAAACGCGCCGGCGACGTCCGCCCCGCCCAGTGCCACCGCAACACGATCGGCCGGAAACACCGATTCGAGCAGGTCGTGCAGCCACTGCGAGGTGCGCGGCGTATTTTCGGACGGCTTCAGATAGACGTGATTGCCCGCGGCAATGGCGGTTGCCAACGGCATCAGGGCCAGATTCACCGGGTAGTTCCACGGTGAAATAATCCCGACCACCCCCAGCGGCTGGATGCGGATCTCCGACCGTCCGGGCAGGAACAGCCAGTCCAGCGGCGCGCGCTGCGGCCGCATCCAGCGGCGCAGGTGGTGCCGCATGTCGTCGATCTCACGCAGCACGGTCATGCCATCGGAAAGCAGCGTCTCATGCCTCGAACGATGGCCGAAATCCGCGCTGATGGCTTCGCACATCGCCGGCAGGCCCGCTTTGAAGGCCGCTCGCAGGCGGTCCAGGTCATCAAGACGCTGGGCACGATCCGGCACCTTGGCGGCCTGCGCGGCGCGCAGCCGGGTGTGGGTGGAGGCGAGCTGGTCGAGCGAAGTGGTGGCGGCGATGTCCATGGGCGTCAGTGTAGCGCCGCAGGGCGCGGACCGTTTTTTCGACCGCCGCCGTTGGCCCGGAACAGTGCGTGACCCAGCGCACAGGGCTTGCAGCCCGGCACCCGCTCCGCCCACCATCCGCGGATGACTATCCGAGCCTACCTCGACACCTTCCCCTCTCTCGGCGAGCGCGTCTACGTCGATCCGGCCGCCTGCGTGATCGGCGACGTGCTGCTCGGTGATGATGTCTCGATCTGGCCGTTCACGGTGATCCGCGGCGACGTCAACATCATTCGCATTGGCGCGCGTACCAATATCCAGGACGGCTGCGTGGTGCATGTCACGCACGAAGGTCCGTTCACCCGCCCCGGAGGATTGCCGACGCTGATCGGCGCGGACGTGACGGTGGGTCACGGCGCGATCATTCATGCCTGCACCATCGAGGACACCTGTCTGATCGGCATGGGGGCGCGGATCCTCGACGGCGCGCGGGTGCGCCGGCACGGATTTGTCGGCGCCGGCGCGGTGCTGGCGCCGGGCAAGGTGGTGGGCGAGGGTGAGCTGTGGCTGGGCAATCCGGCGCGCCTGGTGAGACAGCTCTCCGAGCGCGAGATCGAGCAGCTGCACTACTCGTCGGGCCACTACGTGCGATTGAAAGACCGCTACCTGGCGATGGCGGGCGCGGTGGCCAGCTCGAGCTGATCGAGAATCTGCAGCGCTTGGCTGCGTCGGCTGCCGCACATGTCCGGATGCGGCCTCAACGACACGCAGAAGCCGGGCCGCGTCGCGAGTCCAAACAGGCGGCAGCGATAGTCCTCATCCAGCTGCACGCAGGGCACGCCGGCAGGTTTGCCGTGCGGCATGCCGGGAATCGGGCTGGTGATCGAGGGCGCAATGCAGCAGGCGCCGCAGTGTGGACGGCAGTCCATCACTTCATTGGGCGTCCTGCGCGTCGGGGTCGATCTGCACGGCTTCCAGCACGGCATCGAGCGGAATCGGTGCGGTCAGATGCGGGTAGACATCACCGCTGCTGTCGACCCATTCCCACAGCAGGCTGGCACCGAAGCGCTGCGCATCCAGCTCCAGCCGGATGCGCGGCCCGACGCCACGCAGGTGGCGCTCGATCACGCCGGGCAGCTGCGCGCAGGTCGCCAGGTGGATGAATCCGTCGCGCGCGAAGGCGGCTGGCGCATAGCTCCCGGTCGACTGCGCCGCGCGCCACTCGATGGGGTCGGCGAAATGGTAGATGCGGGTGGCGGCATCGATCGAGATCATGACCTTTGGAGCCCGTGGAAAAATTGCACGCCGTGGCGAGACCGTCTGCGGGCGCCGTGGGCGTGTGGTTTTCTCACGTTCACTCAGTCCGCCGTGGTCAGCCGGTCGCGCTTCTCGGTGAGCTGCAGATAGACCGGCTCGGTGTCCGGCCGGCGCCGGTGCCAGAGTTCGAAGCTCTCGGCGGCCTGCTCGACCAGCATGCCCAGCCCATCGCGAACGTGCGCCACCTCGTGCGCGCGGGCCCAGGCCAGAAAGGCAATCGCGGCCTCGCCATAGCTCAGATCGACCGCCAGCGCGCGCGGCGCAACCAGGCTGCCAGGGAGCTTGAAGGCAGCGCCGTCGCGTCCGGCCGAGGTGGCGTTGATCAGCAGCTCGAAGTCGCCCAGTGCGCCGAGGTCATCCCAATAGCGCGAGTTGGCGCGACCCGGCTCGGCCAACCCATCGACCAGCGCATCGGCGCGCTGCGGGTTGCGGTTGACGATCACCAGCTCCTGCACGCCGGCATCGAGCAGCGCCGTCGCGACGCCGCGGGCGGCGCCGCCCGCACCCAACAGCAGAGTTCGGCGGCCGCGCAGGTCGAAACCGGCGCGGTCGGTGAGATCGCGGACCAGACCGGCGCCATCGGTGTTGTCACCGCGCCAGCCACCGGGAACATGACTGAGCGTGTTGACCGCGCCGGCGCGTTGGGCGCGCTCGCTGGCGTCGATGCACAGGGCAAAGGCGGCTTCTTTGTGTGGCAGCGTGATGTTGGCGCCTTGTCCGCCGGCCTCCAGAAACGCCCGCAGCGCCGGCGCAAAGCCGTCCGGACTGGCCTCGATCGCGCGGTAGCTGAGCGCGATGCCCAGCTGCCGCCCGAACGCCGTATGGATCGACGGCGACAGCGAGTGCTCCACCGGGTGACCGAACACGGCGAACTGTGGCGTTGTCATCTGTGCATCTCCTTGATCCATTGCGCGGCTGCCAGTGCGTAGTACGTGAGGATGCCGTCGGCGCCGGCGCGCTTGATGGAGGTCAGCGCCTCCAGCGCACAGGCCCGCTCATCCAGCCAGCCATTCTGCGCCGCCGCCTTGAGCATCGCGTACTCGCCGCTCACCTGGTAGACGTAGGTTGGCACACCAAACCGATCCTTCACCCGGCGCACGATATCGAGGTACGGCAGCCCCGGCTTGATCAGCACCATGTCGGCGCCTTCCTCAAGATCCAGCGCGACCTCGCGCAGCGCCTCGTCGCTGTTGGCCGGGTCCATCTGGTAGCTGTACTTGTTTGCGCCGCCCAGCGCCGCAGCCGAACCGACCGCGTCGCGAAACGGGCCGTAGAAGCTGGAGGCGTATTTCGCCGCGTAGCTGAGTATGCGCGTGTGGATGTGACCAGCGCCTTCGAGCGCAGCGCGGATCGCGCCAATCCGCCCATCCATCATGTCGGAGGGTGCCACCACGTCGGCGCCGGCCTCGGCGTGGCTGAGCGCCTGCTGCACCAGCGCCGCCACCGTCTCGTCGTTCAACACGTAGCCGGCATCGTTGATCAGCCCGTCCTGACCGTGCGAGGTGTAAGGGTCAAGCGCGATGTCGGTAATTACGCCCAGCTCGGGAAAGCGCGTCTTGAGCGCGCGGATCGCCCGCTGCGCCAGTCCATCCGGCTGCCAGGCGGCCGCCGCATCCAGCGACTTGGCCTCCGGCGCGGTGACCGGAAACAGCACCAGCGCAGGAATGCCCAGCTCCAGCGCCTGCTCGGCACAATGCAACAGCCCGTTGATCGACAGCCGTTCGACACCCGGCATCGACGGCACCGGTGCGTTGTCCGAATGCCCATGCACAAACAGCGGCAGAATCAGGTCGTCGCAACTCAGGCGGGTCTCACGCATCAGCCGTCGCGAGAAGTCGTCGCGCCGCATGCGGCGGGGTCGCGTGTGCGGAAAGCTCATCAGTCGACTGGCATGCGGAGAGGAACCACGATTCTAGCCGCTGCGGCTGACGCGGCCGAGACTCCCTTGGGCGCCGCTGCCGCCGCAGCCGCCCGAACCGGCCTGCTCCCGATCGGCGCCGCTGACGCTATCCTGCTGAACAATTCATCCCGTTGCCCTATCTATCCCATTGCTCCGGAGCGCCACAACATGATTCCCGCCGTCGCCGACCTGTCAGACGCCCATCCCGACGCCGCGATCTGCGCACCGATCTTCCGCGATTTCGGCGGCGTGCAGCGCTTTCATGGCCCGATCCGGACAGTGAAGCTGTTCGAGGACAACACCCTGCTGCGCAGCACGCTGGAGACCCCCGGTGACGGCGCGGTGCTGGTGGTCGACGGCGGCGGCTCGCTGCGCTGCGCGCTGGTCGGCGGCAACCTCGGCGCGCTGGCCGTGGCCAATGGCTGGGTCGGCCTGCTGGTTCACGGCTGCGTGCGCGACAGCGCCGAACTGGCCTATCAGACGGTCGGCGTAAAGGCCCTGGCCGCGCATCCGCGCAAGAGCGCCAAGGGGTTGCACGGCGGCGAACAGGATCAGCCGGTAACCTTTGCCGGCGTCCGCTTCGAGGCCGGCCACTGGCTGTACGCCGACGAGGACGGCGTGCTGGTGGCGCCGGTGGCGCTGCACGGGCGTTGAG